>CALLGK010000022.1 GCA_938009905.1 uncultured Acidimicrobiales bacterium
GTCGAGCGATGCCGTTGAATCGGCGTTGAGCGCACCGTTGTCGATGGCGCCGAGAAGGCGATCAACGAAGCTGGCGACGCCCTCATCCATCTTGTCGCGTCGGATCGCTGCTCCGCCGATGACGTCGCCGCCCCGTCGACCGATCACGCCGGCGAGCTTCTCGAGAGTTTTGCCCTTTTCCAGGGCATAGGTGCAGTAGACGGCCGTCTTCTTGCCGTCGATCACAGGCAGCTTTGCGAGCCGGCCGATACCGCCTGGCTTCTGTCCGAAGAAGAACAAGCCATCTGTCCACGAGCCGACGATGACGAGGTCGGCCTCTGACAGCTGTTGCAGGGCAACCTGCTTGGTGGAGCACGAAACGGTGGAGATGCCAGCCTCGGTGAGCTGGTTGGCAATCATCTCGCCTGCGGTCTTGGTATTACCGGTGAGGCTCTCGTAGATCACAATCGCACTGGTCGGCGCAGAAGTCATCCCGAGATCATAGGCTCTGGCCATGAGCGACCGACGATTCAAGATCTCCATCACCTACTGCGTGCCCTGAGACTATTCAAGCTACGCCGTGCGCGCAGCAACGGATCTCCTCACCAACTACCAGCACGTCATCGATGAGCTCACCATGGTCACCGGCGGCTCCGGCGTGTTCGACGTCGCCGTCAACGACGAGATGATCTACTCCAAGGCCGAGACCGGCCGCCACGACAACGAGGGCGAAGTGCTCGCATTGTTCACCGAGCTTGTCGGCCCAGACGTTCCCCGTTTCGGCACCTGAGTGCTCGAAGGGTCCATTCCTGTCAACGATCCTGACGATCCGCGGATCGAGGTATTCCAGGGGCTTCGTGACCACATCTTGCGTCAGCGGCGCGAACGCCCAGACGGCGACATGGCCGGCGTGTTCGTGTCAGAAGGCGACCTTGTCGTAGAGCGTGCGTTAGCTGCTGGCTACGAACTCTCGTCGATTCTTGTCGACGGCAAACGCAAGAAGCCGATGCCCGAGGTGATCGGCCCAGATGTGCCGGTCTATGCCGCAGGGCCAGACGTGTTGCAGCGCATCACGGGCTACCACCTTCATCGGGGCATGCTCGCGGTCTTTCACCGGCGGCCATTGCCCGAACCGTCAGAGGTTCTCGAGCGCTCCCGCACGGTTGTCATCTGCGAGAACACCAACAACCCGACCAACCTCGGCGTCATCCTCCGCTGTGCTGCTGGTCTCGGTGTCGACGGATTCCTCATCGACCCCACCTGTAGCGATCCCCTCTACCGACGAAGTGGCAGAGTCAGCATGGGCGAGGCCTATGCCCTCCCCTACGCCCGGCTCGACGCCCTGCCCGACGGGCTCGACGTCGTTCGCAGGCAGGGGTTCCGGCTCGTCGCTCTCACTCCCGCCGCTGATGCTCTTCCCCTGCCGGAGCTCGTCCTCGATGCTGACGAACGCGTCGCGATCTTGCTGGGGGCCGAGGGCCCTGGTTTGAGCGCCGGCGTACTCGAGAGCATCGAAAAGGCTCATACCGCGGGGCGCCCCGACGTCCGGGTCTCCATTCCCATGTCCGGAACCGTCGACAGCATCAACGTCGGTTCGGCCGCTGCCGTCGCTTTCTACGGGGTCCAGCAGGCCAGACGGGGTTGACGGAGGCGTCAAGTGTGCAGGGAGCTCGACCATCGAAGGGTCTGGTTGCAGCAGTTCACTGTGGAATACCTCACCCCGGCGACTTGGCCCAGCTTCGATGGCCCCGAATTCGTCGATTCGTTTCGGCATGAGGCCTGCGCCGTTCGGTTGCTCATCGGTCGGAGCTGAACGAGCAGCCCGCATGAGTGCGCCGAGCGCGGCGTGCACTTCGTCGATCTCATCGAGGCGCACCGGGAACGGGATGCGACTCTCTCGCGTCTCGCCTGGTTCGGTCGCCAGCACAACGAGGCCGTAGCGATCGATGCGAACCAACTCGGCCTCTGACGCGAGCCAGCGGCCACCGAGGGCCCGAGTCATCAGGAGCAGATCTTCACCGAGCGTCTTGGCGACCTCGGCCACGATCTCAGAATCATGCGCGGCGAGCGGATCAGGGTCGGCGCCTGCCAAGTCTTCGGCCCGCAGCCACTGGTCGATGCCATCGTCGTCAATCCAGCGCACACGCGTAGGAACAACGCGAAGCCACGAGAAGTCGAGCGACTCCACGACAGGCGCCAGGTCGGGGTGGCGCATAAGGAAGCGGCCCTGAAGTTCGAGCTGCTGCATGCCTGGAACGGCAACCAGATCGCCCTGAATCAGCAGCCGATCACCAATGGAAATGCCAGCCCGTACGTCTTGACGGCCTCGAATGGTGTGGGTCGACAGGTTCGATAACACCATCACGGGAGCGCCCTGGCCGTCGTCGACAATTGGGACGGGAGCCACAACGGGCCGCCCATCCGGGTCAAGTGTCGCCAGGCTCGCCGTTGTCGCCTCTGCCAAAACGGACCGCGCCCGTTCCGCATACGTAGGTTCCAGCACAGAGAGAGGATCGACACGAAGTTGCGGGCCCTTGAGCGCTCGGTTGCACTGCTTCGCCGGATCGGGGCAGCATCTCTGCATGATCAAGAGCACGATGCAGGACTATTCGCTCAACATCACCCAGTTGTTTCAACACGGGCGAACCGTTCACGGCGATTCCGAGATCGTCACCTACCACGGCCCCGATGCTGATATTCAGCGGTCGACGTTCGCCGAGGTCGGCGACCGGGCCGACCAGCTCGCGGCAGGGTTGGCGGCGCTTGGCATCGGTGATGGCGATCGAGTTGGCACCTTCATGTGGAACAACCAGCGCCACCTCGAGGCGTACCTCGCGATTCCCTGCATGGGTGCCGTACTCCACACGCTGAACATCCGGTTGTTCCCCGAACAGCTGACCTACGTGGCCAACCACGCAGAAGACAAGGTCATCATCGTTGACGCCTCGTTGGCGCCATTGCTGGCGAAGGTTCGTGACTCGCTCACCACGGTCGAATACATCATCGTGGCTGACGGTGGCGACGCAGATGCTCGGGCCGAACTCGGCCTTGGTGAAACGCTCGACTACGAAGAGGTACTTGCGGCGCAGCAGCCTGGCTACGACTACCCCGTGGTCGACGAGCTCGCCGCTGCGGCCATGTGTTACACGAGTGGCACCACGGGCAACCCCAAGGGCGTCGCCTACTCGCACCGCTCTACCTACCTGCACTCAATGGCCGTACAGACCATGCAGGGCCTTCAGGTCGGCGAGGCCGACAGCATCTTGCTGATCGTGCCGCAGTTCCACGCCAACGCGTGGGGTATGCCCTATGCGGCGTGGGCCGCCGGCTGCGATCTGATCATGCCGCAACAGTTCTTGCAGGCCGCTCCCCTGGCAGACCTGATCGAGAAAACCCGGCCAACGGTCTCCGGTGCAGTGCCGACGGTGCTCACCGACGTACTCCACAACGCGAGCGACGCTGACTTGAGCTCGCTGCGGTTCATCGTGTGCGGTGGGTCGGCAGTGCCTCGTTCGCTCATGGAGGGGTACGACGAGAACTTCGGTGTGACCGTTGTGCAGGCCTGGGGTATGACCGAAACCAGCCCGTTGGCCGCCATCTCACGCGTACCCAAGAACAACGCAGGAGACGACCCATACGCTTGGCGTGTCCGCACCGGTCGAGTGCTCGCCGGCGTCGACATGCGCATCTGCGGTGAGGACGGCTCGGTCTTGCCATGGGACGGTGAAGTCACCGGCGAGATCGAGGTGCGCGGTCCGTGGATCACCGGCTCGTACTACCTCGAAGACGACGACGAGAAGTTCCACGACGGTTGGCTCCGCACAGGAGATGTCGGGTCCATTGACTCTCGTGGCTACGTGCAGATCTCAGACCGAGCGAAGGACGTCATCAAGTCGGGCGGCGAGTGGATTAGCTCGGTCGATCTCGAGAACACCCTGATGGGCCATCCGGCGGTGCTCGAGGCTGCGGTGGTCGGCGTGCCTGACGATCGTTGGGACGAACGCCCCATGGCCTGCGTCGTGCTCGCCGAAGGCCAATCGGCGACGCCGGCCGAACTGACTGAGTTCCTCACGGGAAAGGTCGCCAAGTGGTGGCTGCCCGAGCGCTGGACGTTCATCGACGAGGTTCCGAAGACGTCGGTCGGCAAGTTCTCCAAGAAGGACCTGCGGGCCTCCTACGCCAAGGGCGATCTTGCCGTTGAAGAGGTTTGACCGCTCCGGCACCTCGCTCTGATCCTCGCTACGAGGTCTTTCCCGAGGGGTTCTTCAGTCGAAGCGACGAGAGTGTCGACACGTCGTTCTATGAGGTGCCGCGCCTGGTGACCCACATCGACGACCGAGCCATTCGAGCGGTTGGCGAGCTGTATGCCGAGTTGGGCCTGAAGCGCGCAATTCTCGATGTGTGCGGTTCGTGGATCTCTCACTACTCGTCGCCTCCAGAGACCCTGATCGTGCAAGGCATGAATGCGCCTGAGCTCTCGGCCAACCAGGCCGCTGATGGCGCCGTTGTTGTTGATCTGAACCGGCAGCCAACGTTGCCGTTTGCGGCTGGATCTTTCGATGGCGCCAGCTGTTGCGTATCGGTTGACTATCTCACCCAGCCACTCGAGGTGTTCGATGAGGTCGCCCGGGTACTGCGCCCGGGTTCGCTCTGGGTACACACTTTTTCGAATCGCTGCTTTCCGACCAAGGCCATTCGAGGCTGGCTGTCGACTGACGATGAACAGCACGTGTCGCTGGTGGCCACATACTTCAAACTGTCAGGCGGATGGGGTGAGGCGGCAGCGTCGATGGTGCTGCCGCCTGGCACGGGTGGGGATCCCCTCTACGCAGTTTGGGCCCAGCGGACGTGAGCGTGCTCGGCTAGCCGCCGAGATGATCGCGAATGGCCTTCAAGCCAAGCTCTGGCTCGTCGAACCACGGCGCATGTCCGGCTCCCTCGACGAGTTGCAGCGTGGCGTTTGGCAGCTTTGCTGCGAACTCCCGAGCCTTGGTTTCTCCACCGAAGAGATCATCCGTGCCCCAGAACAGATGGACCGGAATCGTCACGTTGGCCAGCACGTCGGCTGGATGCTCGAGGTCCGGCGCAGGGCTGTGCAGCGATTCGTTGCCAAAGGTGTCGGTGTGTCGCAACACGATTGACTGGTACGAGAGCATCTCGTCAGTGAAGTAGCCCTGTTCGATCGCCTTCTTCATGCCTGCCGATTTCAACATGCCGCGAACCAGCTTGGGTGAGGCCTTCAGGCGCTGAGGCGTGAGGAACTTGATCTGCGGGATCCTCATCGACCACGGCAGCTTCTCGACACCAGCGCCGATCTGGAACGACAGTGCCACCATCTTGTTGAAACGGTGCGGGTGTGCGGCGACCGACCGGAAGGCCGACCATCCGCCCATCGATGTGCAGACAACGTGCGCGTGTTCGATCTCAAGGCCGTCCAGAATGTCGACCAACAAGTGATCACCGAGCCGCTCGTGATCGGCCAGTGTCGTTGGTGGTGTTGGCAGCGGCGGGCTCAGCCCGACGCCTGGTCGATCAACCATGATGCAGCGATAGTCCGGCATCTGAGCCGCCAGCCGAGCGAAGACCACTCCCGTTGTCATCACACCTGGGATGAACAGCACTGGTGGTCCATCGCCGGCCTCGACTACTCGGACAATGCTCTCGAGCCGTTTCAGTTCGACGATCCGCGCAGACGCAGATGCAAGACCCTCTGCTGTGAGGTAGCTCGCCTCGGCCTCGTCGTAGATCTCGCGATCGGTCGCCTTCTGTACTGTCTCGGTGCTCTTCGTCTTCGTAGACATATCAGCTCCTGTCGTTGGCTTCATCGGTTGGATCGGCAAACACTCGGTCGAGGTGGTAGTCGATGGTGGCCATCGCCTGATCAAGCGTCATGGTCTTGTCGAGGACGTAGTGCCCGAGTCCAGGCATCATCGAGGTGATGAGGGCGGCCTCGATCTCGGGCACGATTCCCGGACGCAGGTCGGCCCGCTCGAGTTGACTCAGGACCATTGCGTGCATCATTTCGGCCTCGGTCTGCCGCTCTGGCGTTGTGCTGCGCTTGGTCTGGCCGTTCCTGTTGCCGTGCTGTGCGCTTTTTGCGTGCTCGGCGTTCTGTGCGGCGACCGCCACGTCGCCCGCCAGTGCGATGTACATGAGTGCAGCGACCGTGCTTTCTTCATCCCTCGGCGCGAACGACTTGAGGAACGCTTCTAGGACGCCGCGGGGCGATCCGTCACTGGCCTCGATCCACTGCGTGAGTCGAGCGATTGACCGTTCGCCCACGTGCTCCAGCGTTGTGTCGAGCAAACCCTCTTTCGACCCGAAGTAGTACTGCACGAGCCGCACAGAGATACCCGCCTCTTTGGCCACTTCGCGAAACGTGATGGCGCTCGGCCCGGCCCGCAGCATGAGGCGACACACAGCGTCGGTGATCTCTCGGCGACGCTCGTCGTGGTCAACACGCTTCGGCATAGCTTTGATGATACGTGTGTACCATCAAAGTGTAAAGAGGTCGGGCGTCACACGGCCCAGAAGCTCTCCAGTCGCTGCACAAAGCGGTCCGGGTCGACAAGATGGGGATAGTGACCGTGATCGGCCCAGAGCTCCACGGCCGAGTTCTCGATAAACGTTGCGAGCCAGTCGGCGTATTCATCTCCGGGGTCAACGCCAAACAACGACAGGTATGGCGTTTGTGAACCGGCATAGCCGGCCAGTGCCCCTTCAACGACACCGTTGATCTCCTCCGCGCTCATCGTGAAGATGAGCTCCCACACGCCGAGCACAACAGTTTGATCAGCTCGTCGAGCCTCGTTGACGCGCTGCTTCTCGGCATCGCTCAGCATCGTGCCGGCAAGCTCGGCAAAGAGGCCCTCGATCACTGCTGGGAACGACGCTGGGTCGCGAAGCATCGGTTCTGCTGGTTGCAGGTTCTCCTTGAATCCCCCGAGCTGCAGTGACTGGTCGACATTGACCACAGACGACACGGGGAACGCAGCCCCTACGGCTGAAACGACTGCCCCGCCAAGCGAGTGTCCGACGATGTGGGGGGCGTCGAGACCTTCAGCCATGGCAACGGCCACGACATCGCCAGCCATCGCTTCGAGGTCGTACCGATCAGCGGTGCCTGACGCGCCGTGGCCCCGCAGGTCGAGCGTGACAACGCTGTGGTTGGCTGCGAGCCGTTCGGTGATGGGCGCCCACGTCTGGGAGCTCTCGGTGATTCCGTGCACAAGAAGCACGGCCGGCCCATCGCCCTGCCCAGCGCGTTCGTAGGCGATCGATGTTCCGTCAGCTGCCGTCGTTGTTGACATGGCGCTCACCCTCTCACATCCGCCAAGATGTCGCCCATGGTGCGATACGCCGATGGCCCGACAACCGACGTGACGATCGAGATCGCCGCCTCTCCCCCTGAGGTGTGGGCGATCGTCAGTGATCCAACGTTCCCACCAAAACACAGTGGCGAGCTTCAAGAAGCGGGATGGGACCCTGACGGCCCTGAACCTGGCCTGGGGGCACGGATCCTTGGCCGCAACAAGCATCCAAAGGTTGGCGAGTGGTCAACGACTTCGTTCGTCGTGGCCTGGCAGGAGAATGAGGTGTTCTCATGGGCCGTCGCCGATCGCGAACAGCCTGCTGCTTCGTGGACCTTTGAGCTGTCGCCAAGCGATGCCGGAACAACGCTCACCCAACGAGTCACTCTTGGCCCCGGTCCGTCAGGGCTCACCCCCGCGATCGAGGCCATGCCCGACCGAGAGGAAGAGATCGTGGCTCGCCGCCTCAGCGAACACGAGACAAACATGTCCGCCAACCTCGAAGCGGTGAAGGCCGCGCTCGAGAGTTAGAGCTCTCCGCAGAGGGCGTTGAGTTCGGCCTCGGCGCCCCGCTGGCCAAGGTTCCAACTAAGCCATCCGCCGTTCGAGACCTCATCGTCGATGAGTCCGTTGGACTGCTCGTAGGCGATGTCGCTGCGGCTTCGGTTGCCCGGAGCGGTGCCGATCTCACACAGCTTCGCCTCGACCTCGGCACGGAGCTCTGGGCTGAGTCGATCGAGTCCCTCTGCAAGTACGACTTGGCCGTCTCCGCTGAGCTTCTCCATGTGCCACAACATTGATCGATCGTCCCGATCGAGGTTGTTGTTGGCCATGATCGCTTCGGGGTTGATCAGGTTGAGCACAAAGAGAGCGGCCAGGCCAGAGGCAAAGAGCGCTGGCATGGTCCACGCCTTGTCGGCGTTGGCGTTCAGCAGCCGAATGGCCACGAGCACGAACGCCAGGCCGACCCACAGCGAGAACACTGCGCTGTAGAACCTCAGTGGCGTGAGGCCGTCGTCACCGATGTAGAGCTGCAGTCGTAGAAAGGCGACCGCCACGATGACCAAGGTGAGAGCAACAGACACGAGGCCGAGTCCTTGGAACGTGCGGCTTTTCCGCGCCCACGAAATGGTGATTGCTCGCACGGTGAGCAGCACAACAAGTGTGATGCCGGCGACCCACAGAAGCTGGAAGAACCCTTGGCGGGCGTACGACTTGTAGTCGAGCCCCTGCTCGGCGAGCGTGGCTGCTCCGGCGTCGGTGGTAGCCACCAGCTGAGCGACAGCGAACACGGCGAACAACACGTTGATCGACCCGAGCACCACAAAGGTCTCGATCTTGCCGAGCTCGGGAGCGCTGATCTGCGTCTCGCCAGGAGAGCCAGCGTGGGCCACCCGGATGAGGAACGCCATGAGGCCAGCACCGAGGATGGCCAGCGTGAGGTGACCGATGAGACTGCCAGCGGACACCGGACTGGTGAAGAATGAAGCGAAGACGGCATCGGCTGATCCGAGGAGCAGCCCCAGCACCAACACGATCGGCCCCGCGATACACAAGCCACGCACGAGCGCAGCCGAACGGCTTGGCGCTGCGCCTGACAGGTTTCGTACATGTCGTCGAGCCTGGAGCTCCTTGGGAATCTCGTTGAGGAGCAAGGCCCCTTCGTTCACCGACTCGACGAGGTCTCGAAGACTCTGGAGCGGTCGGTAGTTGAAGACATCCTTCGGCCGCATCGTGGCCACAAAGGTGAGAGCGCCAACGGCGATGATGTTGAACGCAACGAGGCGAGGGTCGGTGCGGACGCTGAGAAGTACCCCAAACACCGCAGCCAGTCCGAGCGCAATACGGCTGGCTCGAGTGGTGATCTTTCCGGAAGCAAGCAAGCCAACGACAAGAACGAGCACAAGCAGAGTGCCAGCAACGTTGTTCCACGGTGGACGCCTGAACGCGACATCGGCTGCGACGGCGGCCACACAGGCAGCAACGATCCAACTCGGCTTGAATGCCACGGGATCGCGAGGCGGAAGCTCTATTCGCTCGGCCGGGGCCGGCACATAGTCGCCGGCTTGCGGTGGTGGTGGCCCCATCACCGTTGTCGCCTGCTGAGCCGCGTTGTTGGGCTCAGCCTTGTCTGCTGGGTCTTCCGCCATCTCTCGTACCACCTTCCCTGCCCTAGATCATTCCACGTTCCGGTGTTGGCGTTGGTGGCGGAATTGTGATGATTGTGTGGAGATGTCGGCCCGAGCGGTGGGTTGTGGGCTAAACGTGGGCGATGTTCCCCACGGTCTCGGCGACGGACATCGCCTGGGTGTCGACGACGCAGATGGTCGAGGTCGATCGCGTGATGATCGACGACCTCGGCATTGATCTTCCACGCATGATGGAAGGAGCTGGCCGAACTCTGGCGCAGGTGGCCGAGCGGTTGTTCTCACCGGGCTCGGTCGTGGTAGCTGCCGGCCCGGGCGGCAACGGAGGAGGTGGCCTTGTTGCGGCCAGGCACTTGTCGAACCACGGCCTTGATGTGTCCGTCATCCTGAGCCGGCCAGCGTCTGATCTTGGGCCGGTTCCTCGAGCGCAACACGACATCCTTGAGCGACTCGGCGTGCACCCGGTTGACGTGTCAGATCTTTCAACAACAGAACGCCGCAGTCTCTTCGACCACGCCGACCTCGTCATTGACGCCGTCCTCGGCTACAGCCTCAAAGGGGCTCCTCGCGGAGGTGCTGCCAACCTGATCGCTGACATGGACGGAAGGCGAGTGCTTTCGCTCGACACACCCTCTGGCGTCGACACCTCAACAGGAGCAACACCGGGCGTGCACGTGACGGCGGAGGCAACGTTGACCCTCGCCGCCCCAAAGGTTGGTCTACGCGATCATGAGGCTGTCGGTCGGCTTCTCCTCGCCGACATTTCTGTTCCACCAGTGGTGTACGGGGACCTTGATGCCGGTCCTGGTCCCGTGTTTGCCGCTGGACCAATCCTCGAAATCACTCCCTGAGGTCCCTGTGCCATGAGTTTGCTGTTGTGAGTTCTTCCCGGGTTGTTCTTGAATCATCGACGGCGAGCGCTGCGTTCGATCTCGCCGCCGGCGGGAGGCTCGCAAGTTTTGTGATCGAGGGTCGCGAGCTTCTCGTTGCCGAGGAGCCCAACCCCATGGGATGGGGCTCGTACCCGATGGTTCCGTGGGCCGGTCGGGTTGCCGATGGACGCTTCACGTTCGACGGCGTCACGCACCAACTGCCGATCACGTTGGAGCCCCACGCCATTCACGGAACTGGCTACCTCTCGCCATGGGAGCTCGTCGAGCACTCCTCAAGCGGGGTCGCCATGCAACTCGACCTGATCGAACCGTGGCCGCTCGGCGGCCACGTTGCGCAACGCGCCAAGCTCACCGACGAACAGCTTCACATCGAGCTCGAGGTAACGGCCACGTCGGCCGCAATGCCAGCCATGGCTGGCTGGCACCCGTGGTTTCGCCGCGAGATCGAAGATTGTGAGCGTCCGCTAGATCTGAGGTTTGGGCCGGCACAGGTGTGGGAAATGGATGATCGCGCCATCCCCACTGGAGCGCTTGTCGACCCTCCCCCATCTCCGTGGGATCACTGCTTCACGAACCTCGAAGCCGAGCCCGTGTTGCGCTGGGGCGACACGCTTGAGCTCCGCCTCTCGTCGAACTGCACCGAGTGGATGATCTACACCCCAGATCACGCTGTCTGTGTCGAGCCGCAGACCAGTGCGCCCAACTCGTTCAACCGATCGCCAGACGTGATCGAGCCCGGTGAGTCGCTCACCGCCACATTCAGCCTCCGTTGGTCGCAAGGGCGTTGAGCGTCACCTCGCAAAGGCATGATGGAGCGATGAGCGCGACAAACTCAGGCGACGCGCCGATCTCAACTCGGCGAATCAACGCAGCGGCCAAGCTGCTCAACGGCGATCCTGACGTTGCGGTGCGGGTGCTCGACAAGCTTGATTCCGACGAACTGGCCAATGTCGGTGAGGTCGTGCTGCAACTCCAGCGTGAGCGGGCCGTGGCGCGTGGCGACCTCGATCAGATCATCGCTCAAGGATTCGAGATCGGCTTTGGGCGTGATGGCCTCGGCGTTCTGCCGTGGATCGAGGGCGATGTCATCGTGTGCCCTGGTGGACTGATTTCGAAAACTCGTTCAAGCCACAAGTGTCGGTTCGTCTCGATTGACAACACCTGGGTGTGGGAGTCCTCGGAGCTCATCCGGGAAGACAAGCGTTCAACGCCAGGTGCCGACGATGGATTCCGAGCGGTCGCTCTCGTTCCGGTGTTGAACGGCATGGGCCTCGATGTTGTATCTGGCAAGGCTCGCTCGGGACAGCACCAGCTCGAAAAGGTGATCTCCTATGAGGTTCGTCGAGGCAAGCTCGTCGAGGTGTCGCAGCGAACGGTCACAGCTGCTGGCATGCAATAGCTGGGATGTGATCTTGGCCAACGCTGACGCCGTCCGCGCACTTGACTCTCCCCCAGGGGGAGACTCCATGATCGTCGTGTGAACCGTTCTCAGGACGAGCCCAACCACGATCAGGACCGACGCCGCTCCGGGTACCTGAGCATCGGCACCTTTTCTCGGGCATCGCTGCTGTCGATCAAGGCGCTGCGGGCCTATCACGATTCGGGCTTGTTGGTACCGGCCGACATCGACCAGAGGACCGGGTACCGGCGATATCACCACACTCAGCTTGCCGACGCGGGTGTAGTGCGTCGACTGAGGGATCTCGATGTCGGACTGGTCGACGTGGCTCGAATTCTCGACGCTCGTGATCCACTCGTCACGCGCGAGGTGTTGCTGAAGCACGAACACCGCAAGCGACTCGAACTGGAACGTACTGTTCGCATCGTCGAAGAATTGACCGCCGGCGTGGAAACGCCTGCGCTCCACAGTCCGATCCATCTGCGCCAGCTTGCCGCCTCCCATGTCTTGGCGGTGGAGGATGACGTTGAGGAGCGGGACTTCCCGATCTTTCTCGGCACCGCCTACGCAGAGCTAGGTCGAGTGATGAGCGCGCTTGACGTCGAGGCCATCGGCCCGAGCGGTGCCCTCTACCCTCCCTCGATCGCTGACGACGGCGCGGGCCGGGTCGTGGCGTACCAAACGGTGGCAGAACCGCTGCGAGCACCAGCAGCGGAACGAGGCAGGGTCAAGCTCGACCGGCTTCCAGGCCACACGTGCGCCGTCGCCGTGCACCACGGCGGATATGACACCATTGACATCACGTATCGCATGCTCGGTAGCTGGATTTCCAAACATGGAACGGCGATCGATGCGCCTGTTCGTGAGCACTATCTCGTCAGCTACGACGCCCTCGTCTCGCCCGAGGAATTTCGAACCGAAATACTGTGGCCAGTTGGTGACGTCGATCCATCCCCAAACAGTGGAGCTAGAACATGAGCATTCGCCCGAGCAACATCACCTTCGACTGTGACGATCCGCAGTCCGTCGCCAAATTCTGGTCCGACGCGCTTGAGTCGCCGATCGGCGGTGATGGGAATGAATTCATGGCCGCGATCCATCACGAGGCGTCTGGGCTGAACTTTCTATTTCTCAAGGTGCCAGAGGGAAAGACAGCCAAGAACCGGCTGCACATTGACTTCGAGTCCGTGGATCCCGCGGCTGAAGTGGAGCGTTTGACGCAGCTTGGTGCGAGCAAGGTCGCGGCTAAAGCCGAGTGGGGTCATGAGTGGACGGTGATGCACGATCTCGAAGGAAATGAGTTCTGCGTGTCAGGTCCACACCACAGCCACTGATCGGCCACAATCAAGCCGTGACAGCGAACCTGCCGGTGCTCATTGACGCCGAGATCGACGATGACTGGATGGCCGAGGCGCTCGGGTTTCCTGGTTCGATCGCCTCCATGAACCGAGCCTCGATCGGCACAGGCCAGGTGGGCGAGAACGTCCGCTACGACGTCACATGGACCAGCGATGTCGATCCATCATCGGTGCCGTCGTCTGTGGTCGGCAAGTTCCCGAGTCTCGACGAACTCTCTCGACAAACAGCAGAAGCCACTGGCGCCTACGTCAAAGAGGTCGGCTTCTATCGAGAGCTGCAACCCCTCGTGACGATCCCGACGCCCCACCTGTATCACCTTGGCGATGATCTCGACGCGAATCGCTTTGTGATTCTGATGGCCGACATCAGAGACGCAGATCAGGGTGACCAGCTCGCCGGTTGCTCAGTTGCTGAAGCCGAGCTTGCAATCACAGCGCTCGCCGGCCTCCACGGTCCTCTGTGGGGCCACGACCTCCTCGCCAAGCACGAATGGCTGACGGCCCGCGACGACGAACGAGCCGCCGCGCTTTCGGACTTCCTCACGATGCTCACGCCTGGCTTTCGAGAGCGCTACCAAGCACGTCTGGCCCCCGAGGTGTTGGCTGCCGCTGACTGGATCACCACCAACCACCTCGCCTGGTTCAGCAGCTTTGAAACTCCTCAAACGCTGGTGCACGGCGACTACCGCCTCGACAACATGCTCTTTGGCCGGTCAGATGGCACGGCTGCGCCGTTGACGGTGGTCGACTGGCAAACCGTGAGCATCGGACATGGCCCGGCGGATGCTGCGTACTTCGTGGGGGCCGGGCTGCTTCCCGAGGTACGGCGAAAGGTCGAGTCCGACCTTGTGGTGCAGTATCACCAGGCACTCGTTGAGACCGGTGTCGACGTGGATCTCGCGGCGCTACAACGCGACTATGCGAGAGGCTCGGTGAGTGGGCTCGTGATGGCCATCATCGCCTCGCAGATCGTTGGTCAGACCGACCGAGGCGACGAAATGTTCTGCGTCATGGCGGAACGCCACGCTGCTCAGATAGACGATCTCGGAGTGGCAGACCTGCTTAGTTGAGTGAGATGGTCGAGGCATGGCAATCGACTTTTCGCTGACCGATGACCTCGAAGACATCCGCCAACGGGTGAGAACGTTCGTCGACGATGTGGTCAAGCCTGCTGAAGCAGAGATCAAGAACAACAAGCTCGATCTGCCGGAAGATCAGGGCGGTGACCGCAAGGCGTACGTGAAGACGCTGGTCGGGATGCGCAAGGCGGCCCGTGACGCCGAGTTGTGGATGCCACACATGCCAGAGGACTGGGGCGGCATGGGCCTTGGTCACGTGCAACTCGCCATGGTGCAGGCCGAGGGGGCGAAGTCTCGCTTCGGACCGTGGGCCATGAATTGTCAGGCTCCCGATGAGGGCAACATGCACACGTTGCTGCACTGGGGCACAGACGAGCAGAAAGAGAAATATCTGAATCCGCTCTGCGAAGGCACGGCAAGCTCATGCTTCGCCATGACCGAGCCCGAGGTTGCCGGTTCAGATCCGACGCTCATTCGGACGGCGGGATACGAAGATGGCGAGGAGTGGGTGATCAACGGCCACAAGTGGTTCATCTCCGGCGCCCACCGAGCGAAGTTCGCCATCTTGATTGCACGAACAGAGGACGATCCCGACCTTCCGCAAGCCGCCAACTCTGCGTTCATCATCGACTTGCCGTCCGAGGGATGGACCGAAGTTCGCCAGATCGAGACCATGCACGGCTCAACCGGACACTCAGAGATCCTGATTGAGGATCTGCGAGTTCATGAATCGCAGATGCTGGGCGGACGCGGGCAGGGCCATCTGCTTGGCCAATATCGACTGGGCCCGGCTCGACTCGCCCACTGCATGCGCTGGGTCAGCCAGGCTGAAACCGCACTCGACATGATGGTGGCCCGATCGCTAGATCGGTTCTCACACGGTTCGATCCTGGCCGAGAAGCAGGGCGTGCAGTGGATG
The DNA here is from genome assembly GCA_938009905.1 of uncultured Acidimicrobiales bacterium. Classification (GTDB taxonomy): domain Bacteria; phylum Actinomycetota; class Acidimicrobiia; order Acidimicrobiales; family SZUA-35; genus CALEWY01. The sequence goes on from CALLGK010000022.1 coordinate 15,085, forward strand.
ATTGCCGACTCCGCCATGGAGATCTACCAATCGAAGCTGATGATCCTGCACGCCGCCTACAAGATTGATCGGGGTGAAGACTTCAAGTCAGAAGTCAGTATGGCAAAGCACTTCGTGGCCAACTCACTCAATCGCATCATCGACCGTGCCATCCAGGTGCACGGAGCGCTCGGGTATTCAACCGACACTCCCCTGGCCAATATGTTTCAGCAGGCTCGCTGGGCCCGGTTCGCCGACGGGGCAGACGAGATCCATCAGATGCGGATCGCCCAACGAACGATCGCGGCCTACAAAGACCATGGCACAACGTCGTCGGCAACGGGTTCGCTGCCGCTCTGACGGTCAGCCCCGGTTCGCCTCAGCCAGGCGATCAGCCAAGCTTCCACCAGATGGACGACGGTCCTCACCACTACGGCGATCAGCGGGATCACGGCGGTCCTTGAGGCCCCTGGCCAGCTCGAGCTGTTCTTGGCGTCGCTCTTCGCGTCGTCGATCTTCGTTGGATCGCTTGGTGAGCGGCTCTCCGCCGTTGCGATCTCGGCGCACGATGGCAACTCGAGCAATCGTCAGGGTGGCAATGACGAGCCAGAAGCCCAGTCCGACGTATCGCACGATCGGGTTACCGATGTCGGAGCCGGCAGTGACGGCATGCACCGTGCCGAAGATCGCAACGAGGTACGAGAGCAGGTGAATGCCGTGCCACAGCTTCTCTGGAATGAACTTCTTGATGAGGGACGACCCCTCGATGGCAAACATCATCCAGGCCGCAACAACACCCCAGGCAACAGCGAGCGGGCGCCACGGCGAAGCGAACGGGACGACGAGGTCGACCACATCAAAGTCGATGAAGTTGTGCACCCACAGCGTGAACATGTGCAGGACCAAGAACACGACACTCATGCCACCAACGAATCGGTGGAGGTCGATCAGCCAGGGCTTCGTTGGCAGAAACTTGGCTCGTTCCCGAGTCATGCGCAGAGAAAGCAGCAAGCCAAGCACGATTGACGTTGCCGTCGTGGCCCAGGTCATGAGTCCGGCGGCGCGGATGGCGTACCACCACACTTCATCGTTCATGACGCATCCTCCTCAACGAGGAAGGGCTCGAGTCCCGGCTCGTGCGTGATCACGCCTGACGCGTCAATGCGCAGGCCGGTGGCATCGAAGTGTGAGGCTGGACCGCCTGCCATCATCCACTTGCTGATGATCTCTGCCGCCGTTGCGGTGGCCGCTACGACCGACACGGTGACAGGCCCGTTGGAGCGGCTCTCGCCTGTTGTCGGGTCGAGCAAGTGGTGCACCGGGCCGTTTGTGGTCGGCCACTGACGCTTCGTCGTTGACGAGGTCGCAATCGCCCCGTCCGAAAGTCGCAGAGTTCTTTTCTCTGTTGCGCCACGGCACGGAAGGCCAACGGTCCACGATCCATCGTCTGGACCGATTCCCCGCACTCGTAGGTCGCCGCCGATATTGACGCAGCAACCATCGGCCCCGAGGTGCATCAGACGCTCGGCGACGTCGTCTGCGACGGCGCCCTTTGCAATGCCGCCGAGATCGAGCTGGATTCCCTCAGGCACGATCACCATGTTCGACCCAGGATCGAGCGAGATCTCACCAGCGCGAGACACTCGTGGTTCCGGATCGGTGGTCGGCGACGCGTCTTCAATCGAGTCGAAGTCGGTGTCGTAACCGAGGGCACAGAGCTCGGTGCCAAGCGTTGGGTCGAATGCCCCGTTGGTCTCGACCCACGCCTGTTTGGCGGCGAGAAGCACATCCATGGTTCTCGACGACACGATCGTCGGCACTCCGCTTGTCCGGTTCAGCTGTGAGAGTTCGGAGTCGTCTCGAAACCGGCTCAGGCGCGACTCGGCCTCGTCAATGAGAGCGCGAGCTTCTGCCAGGGCTGCGAGGCCATGTTGGCCATCCATCCCTGTCACTACGAGGTGCACGTCGGTCCCCATCGCCTTGAACCGAACCTCGCTCAACTCGGTCCGCTCTCCGTGGTGGGCGTTGTCGGAGCCGTCGTTGGCGCCGTGGTCGGAGCAGTTGTTGGCGCCGTGGTCGATGCTGCGGTTGTGTCGGTCGTCGCCACCGTGGTGGTGGGGCCTTCTGTTGTGGCCCCGCTGGTAGCAGTGGTGGTTGGAGGCGCCGTCGTTGGCGCGGCCGTGGTCGGTGCTGCGGTTGTTGGCGCCGCTGTTGTGGAGGCTTGCGTTGCCGGCGGTTGCGTCGTTTGCGTCTGGTCAGCCTGCGACTGGGCTTGCGTTGCAGGTGGAGCTGCGGCAGTCGTCGACGTTTCTGGCTCAACGACGGGTGGTGCCGTGGTGGTCACAGCCTCAGGAACCTCGCCGGTGGTCGCCAGCTCAGTGAGCGTGCGGTCAATCGACTGCTGATCGACCTCGGGTGCAGGAGACGGGGTTGCTGCGCCAGCAAAGCTGGGCCGGAACGGCAATTCTTCTGGTGACGTCGCTGCGTTGTCGTCGACGGTATCTGTGGTTTGGGCCTCAGCCCGAACCGCAAGCCCAATCGAAACGGTGACACCCACGTAGGCAAGCCCACTGGCGACACCAATTCCACGCCGGGCAGCCCGCGCCGGATGGATTTTCGGAGACCTTGACATGCCTTAGATCATCGGCACGTCGGAGGCCCATGCTTGAGCGGTGGTTCAGCCCATTCCGAAGAGGTTGATTATCCCACCGTGTCCGCCACCGTGACCGCCGCCGGTTCCCGTGCCGATACCGAACACAAACACGGCAGCGACGCCGAGAATGGCTAGTCCAGCGAGAAATGCCCACTGGATGTTCGCCGAGATGGGGGGCGCGGCCTTTTTCTGAGTCTTGGTAGCCATAGCGATAAGTAACACTAGTCACACCGCGAGACTTCCCGCTGTCACCCAATTTCTCCGGCTACGGTTTAGGGCGAGATGGCCGTTACGACTGAGCACGCACCGGGGCTAACAACAGCCGACCGTCGAATGCTGCAGATTCTTCGGCTTCCCGAAGAACAGTCCGGGTCAGATGCCGAGGCTCGATCCGCCTTTCAGGCGTCGATCGTTGTCTCATCGATTCGATGCCTACTGACCTACATCGTGCTGCCCTTCGTGGCTCCCACGATTGGGTTTTTGGCCAAGATCGGACCGGGGCTCAGCATCGCCGTTGGTTTGGTAGCGGTGGTATCGATCATCAGCTCGATGCGGCGCTTCTGGCGAGTACGACATGGGCAACGATGGGCATACACGACGCTCGGAGGCCTTATGTTGTGCTTCATCTGCTTCCTCCTCGTTCGCGACGTCATCGCGCTGTAACTCCGTATGCATGTAGTCATCCTCGGAGCCGGTGAAGTCGGTTTCTTTCTTGCCGAGCGCCTGAACGCCGAAAAGCACGACGTCGTCGTGGTTGAGATAGACCCTGGACGAGCGAGCGCCGTCAGTGCGCAACTCGATGTGCAGGTGGTCTTGGGGAACGCATCAAGCCCGTCAGTCCTGGAAGACGCCGGTATTGACCGGGCCGACCTCCTTGCCGCCGTGACGCAACACGACGAGGTCAACCTCGTGGCGTGCATGCTGGCGCGCGAACACGGGGTCGAGAACACCGTCGTACGCCTCCAAGACGATGAGCTTCGTGGCGACGCTGGACTTCACCTGCAGCAGGTCGTTGGCGCCGATCTCGTGATCGACCCGGATGCCGACACCGCCGATGAGATTCTCGAGTTGCTGCATGTGACTGGCGCAGACGAGGTGTACCGGATGGCCGGCGATCTGCTCGTCATCGGAGCGGTGATCGCCGACGATGCCCCAGTCGCCGGACAAAGCCTGGCGGAGATCGCCAAGTCGTACGAGCCGAACTGGCCATTCCTGTTCGGTGCGGTAACTCGCGACGGCGAGACCTCCATCCCACGTGGCGATCAGCAGTTGCTCGCTGGCGACCATGTGCGTGTCCTGGCCACTCGCTCGGCTCGTCGACAGATTCTCGAGTTGCTCGGCGTGCCAGGAGGCGAGGCCCATCGCGTGATGGTTCTCGGCGGCGGCGCAATCGGCACCCGCGTGTGTGAGCAGCTGCTGAAAGAAGGCGTCGACGTTGTACTCGTCGAGAAAGATGCCGAACGAGCTGCATTCCTCGCTGAACGCCTACAACACGCCGTCGTGATTCACGGCGACATCACCAACCCAGACATCCTCAGCGAGGAGTCCGTTGGCTCGAAAGACGCCGTTATCGCAACAACGGGCGAAGATCAGTCCAACGTGCTCGCGTGCGCCTTCGCGGTGGCCGAGGGAGCGCCGTTCACCATTGCCGTCCTGCACAACCTGGCGTTTCTGCCCCTCATCCGCCGATTCTCGATCAACGCAACCGTGAGCCCCCGCACCGCATCGGCTAACGCCGTCTTGCGGTACGTGCGTGGTGGTACCGCAGCGGTGACGACCTTTCTCGAGAGCGACTCCGAGGTCGACGAGCTCGAGATCGAGGCTGGGAGCAAGGCCGACGGTGCTCGCGTGGCCGATTTGCACCTCCCGAAGCAGGTCCTGCTTGGCGCCGTCTCTCGCAACGGGAAACCAGGACAGATCGTGCGTGGAGACACGGTGCTCGAAGCTGGCGACCACGTGGTCGTGTTCGCTCGAGCCGAAGATCTGGCCGAAGCGCTCCCCTCGTTCACCGCCGAGGCCTGACCGGTGGCCGAGAAGGATCGGAAGATCCGCAGCCTGCCCCTGCATGTGGTTGGGCTCACCCTCGCCGTTTGCGGTGCCGGAATTCTTCTCGCCACGCTGGTTGAAGCGATCGACGGAGGGCCAGACACGGGTGCATTGCTGAGCTGTGGGGTTGGTGTTGGCATCGTCGGGACGATCTTGGCTCTCGGCACCAAGATGCCTGGCGACAAAGACATTGCCCTGCTTGACATCTTCCTTACCGTGACGGCCGCATGGGTGGCCATGGCCTTGGCCGGCTCTCTGCCGTATCTCGTCACCGGAGCACTGCCAGAGATCGACAGGGCCCTGTTCGAATCGGTCTCGGGCTTCACCACGACGGGGTCAACCGTCATGAGGCCAATCGAAGGTAACTCGGCCGGCATCTTGTTTTGGCGGGCCATCACCCAATTTCTCGGCGGCATGGGCGTCATCGTGCTCGTGGTGGCCGTCTTGCCCACGGTCGGCGCTGGCGGCATGAGCTTGCTCGCGGCTGAGGCCCCTGGCCCAACGGGTGAGCGGCTCACCCCGCGAGTGCGTCACACCGCCCGCAACCTTTGGGTGCTCTACATCGCCTTCATGTTTCTGTTGGCGTTTGCCTACATGGCAGCGGGCATGAGCATCTACGACGGTTTTGCGCACTCGTTCACCACCGTGTCGACGGGCGGCTTCAGCCCCTACAACGCCTCGCTTCGCCATTTCGACTCGGCACTGATCGAGTGGATCTGCATCGTGGCCATGTTTCTCGCAGGCGGAAGCTTTGCCATCTGGTACCGGCTGATCAGGGGTGACACCCGCCCGCTTCGGCGGTCGGTTGAGCTGCGGGCCTACGTGCTGATCGTGGTGGTGGTGACCATGCTTTTGATCGTCGTTAACGACGCTGGAACTGTCGACACGCATGATCGAATTCGTGATGCCCTGTTCGTCACGTTGGCCATTGTGTCGACCACCGGCTTCGGCACAGCCGACTACGGAGCCTGGAGCGATGCCGCGCAGCTTCTGATTCTGCTGCTGTTGCCCTTTGGTGCGATGGCTGGGTCTACCTCCGGCGGCGTGAAGCTCGTCCGCATTCTGACCCTCGCAAGCTTTGCTCACCGCGAGACCCTGCGACAGTTGCACCCCCGCATGATGCGTCCGGTCCGCATCGGTGGCTCGGTGATTGAGGATCAGACTGCCAACAAGATCGTGGCCTTCATGGCGCTTGCGCTTGGCATCTTTGGCCTTGGCACCATCGGTATCGCGCTCACGGGTGCTGATCTGTTGACCGCCGTGTCGGCCTCAGCGACGTTGCTCGGAAACGTGGGACCCGGTCTCTCCGAGGTTGGACCGTCTAAGGACTTCCTCAACCTCAACACGGCAGCCCGCCTCATCGGCATCGTGCAGATGATGCTTGGACGCCTCGAGATCTACCCGATCCTCTTGGCTCTCGTGGCGGTTCGGCCTCAACGTGTGAAATCCTTCGTTATTCGCCACCGAACGGCGAACTCTGACTGGACTCAGCGCTCACGTCGCACCAACGAACGGTAGGCACCCACCATGGCTCAGCAACCGACGGCCCAGGACTCGACGGCTCAGCACTCGCCCGACCCCGAGGTGTTTCGTACCGAGGTCGCCGCCTTTCTAAGCCGGGCCGTGGCCGATGGCTCGGCGTGTCCCGCGTTCGGTGCCATCCTCCCGCCTGAGTTCCACGACCAAGCACGCTCGTGGCAAGCAACCCTGGCGGCCGCGGGCTACGGCGGTTTGCACTGGCCGGTCGAACACGGAGGACACGGCCTCTCCCGGGCCCACAGCGCTGTCTGGTACGAAGAATGCGCCCGGCATCGAGTCGCCCCCTACCTCAATCTGCAAGGCATCGTGCTCGCCGGCGAGGCGATCATGCGTACGGGAACCGACGATCAGAAACAACGGTTTCTCCGGAAGACGCAGTCTGGCGAGATCTTGTGGTGCCAACTCTTCAGCGAGCCAGGGGCTGGTTCAGACCTTGCCGGGCTCGGCTCGTCTGCTGTCGCACAAAGCGATGGCGGGTTCTTGCTGAACGGACAGAAGGTCTGGTCATCAAACGCCCAGTTCGCAGAGTTCGGAATTCTGATGGCTCGAACCGATCAGGAAGCCCCTCGGCACCAGGGCATCTCGTTCTTTCTGCTCGACATGACGTTGCCGGGTATCGAGGTTCGGCCGATCAAACAGATGACCGGCGATCAAGAATTCTGCGAGGTGTTCTTCACCGATGTTGCCATGCCTCCAGACGCGCTCCTCGGAGCGACCGGTCAGGGTTGGAAGGTCGCGATGGACGTCTTGCTCGACGAGCGCGGTGCGTTCGGTTCAGCAGGGGTGATCAGCCTCGAACAAGAACTCGACGCCTTGGCAAGCCTCGGACGCGACGCCCAGCTCAATGACGCTGTCGCCACAGACGAGTTGGCGCAACTTGTGGCCCAGGGGCAGAGTCTGAAAGCGTTGCTGCAGCGACTCGGGTCTGCGCCCCACGCCGCACCGGCCGCCAAGCTGATGCGCACCGAAATCGCTACCGAAACCAACCGGTTGGCGGCCGCCATGTCCGGCCCGGACGGCATGCTCAACAGCGACCAAACCGAACGGTTGCTGTACTCCCCCGGCATGCGCATCGCGGGCGGATCAAGCGAGATTCAGCGCAACATCATCGGCGAACGAGTGCTTGGACTGCCAAGAGAGCCTCGCTAGCAAGCGCCTCGACGAGTAACAAATGACTCATGACGAGGTCACCCAGTCGCGGTACCGTTGACGTCGTGGCAGATCTCTTTGCAATGCTGGCGGACAAGGGAAGCCTTCTTGTCGACGGTGCCATGGGTACCGAACTGTTCAGGCGTGGACTCGGCTCTGGCGACCCGCCAGAGCTGTGGAACGTCGATGAACCCAATCGTGTGAAGTCGGTACACCGGGCCTATGTCGAAGCGGGCTCAGACGTGTTCCTCACGAACTCCTTTGGCGGCACCCGTTACCGGCTCGCCCTCCACAAAGCAGACGATCGAGTGCATGAACTCAACAAGGCGGCGGCCGCGATCGGCCAAGCTGTTGCAGCAGAGTTCGACCGAGACGTCCTTGTCGCCGGCTCCATGGGCCCAACCGGCGAGTTGCTCGAACCGATGGGCACGATGTCGATCGCCGCCTGCACCTCAGCCTTCGAAGAGCAAGCTGCTGGGCTGGCCGACGGTGGCGCAGACATCATTTGGATCGAGACTATGAGTTCGCTCGAAGAACTCGAAGCTGCTGTTGAGGGAGCTCGACTCGCCTGCGATCTCCCGATCATCGCCACGATGAGTTTCGACACCGCGGGTCGAACGATGATGGGCGTTACCGGAACGGCAGCTGGCGAGCTGGCCACCAAGCTGGGAATCACCGGCGTTGGCGCCAATTGCGGCAACAACCTGACCGACACAGAAGCTGCCATCACCGAGATGCTTGCCGTCAACCCTGAACTCATCGTGGTGAGCAAGGGCAACGCTGGCATCCCAGAGTGGCATGGCACCGAGCTGCACTATTCCGGCACTCCGGAGGTCATGGCCGCCTATGCCCACCGGGCCAAAGGCCTTGGTGTCAAGCTGATCGGTGCCTGCTGTGGTTCAACGCCAGAGCACCTCGCATTCATGCGCGACGTACTTGATGGCACCGAGCCCGTTCCTGAGGTCACCTTCGAGACGGCAACCACCAGAGCCGTCGCCAAGAAGCGCTCAGGCCGCCGTCGCCGCACGCAGGAATAGCTCGTCTAGCGCACTCGCAGGCGCAAACAGAGAATGAACGGGAGGCCGTCGAATCCGGCGGTCAGGGCCGCGTTGAGCACCGCAGACAGCGGATTGTTGCGCAGCACCGTTGCGTCGTAGCCAAGCTCGACACATTCCTCGATCTCGACGTTGGCGGCGACACACGCTGCAATCCACGTCGACAGGTTGTGGTGGTTGTTGCGGACGAAGTTCATGCCGCCCTCGAACCCGCCGTAGAAGGCCTGTCCGCCGAGCGCTGCCACCATCGGATGGGGTTCGGTAATGACGATGTGGCCACCGGTCTTCACACAACGCGCGAGCTCCGCGACGGCGGGGCCTGGGTCGTCGAGGTGGCAGATGGCGAGCGAGGCAACAGCGAGGTCGAACTGATCATCGCCGCATGGCAATGCATCGAGAGAGCCGTGTTCGAACGTGGCGCCCGGGACTTTCTCTCGGGCGATCTCGAGCATCTCTGGCGTGGTATCGATACCGGTGACGTTCGCACCGAGGTCGGCGAGTAACTTGGCCTGTCGGCCGGTGCCGCAGCCCGCATCAAGGGCCTGAAGTGGAGCTGCGCCCTTCTCGCCAATCAATGCCTCGAGCCAGGGAACGGTGATCGATTCTTCTCGGTCGATCATCGGATTTGGCCCGTCGTACACCTC
>CALLGK010000023.1 GCA_938009905.1 uncultured Acidimicrobiales bacterium
AAGGGTTCGGTTGGGGCTGAACGTTGGCAGATCAAACTGCGCTTCAACGCGCGACACAAGCCACGGCAGCACTACGAGGAAGAAGCCCCAAAAGAACATCGTTTGCGTGAGGGTCTTGGCGTAGTTGCGAGCGAAGCTGCCTTCGGCCGCTGGTCGATACAGCCACTGGGTGTCTGGCAACTTCAACGGGCAAGCTCTAACTGATGGTGCGCGGCAGCAACGATGCCGGTGAGGGCCAGCGACGGAACCATGAACGCAAGGCCGAGCCAGTGTTCGACCGGCTCGGCGAGCCACGCTGCCGCCACCAGCGTTGCGTAGGCCGCCACCCCGGTGAGCGCCCAAACCATCGGGACAGACCACGCAGACTGCCGCATCAGCGCCAGGCCGGTTGCGACGGACCCGAGCCCAAACAACACGATGTCGGCAATCACGAGGGTGCGTGCTGCTTGCCAACCGTCTGGTACAAACCACGACCGAACTCGCTCAGAGCTGAGCAGCCCGATCCACCACAGGATGCCGCCAACGCCCTGGGCGATGAGGTAGCTCGGCCCGAACCGGTTGGCGAGGTTTGTCATCTCTCAGGCCGCCGGAAGCTCGACGGCGAAACGTGCTCCGCCGAGCGACGATGAGCCGACGGTGATGGTGCCCTGGTGTTGTTCCGCAAGTTCGCGGGCAATGGCAAGCCCGAGGCCAGCGCCACCCGTGGCGCGTGATCGGGAGTCGTCCAGACGAGCGAACCGTTCAAAGATCAACGCTTGTTGCTCTGGGGCGATGCCCGGGCCGTTGTCGTCGACCGTGAGACGCACGACCCCGGCTTGAGCATCGGTATCCAGCGACACGTCGATCGTGCCGTCGCCGTAGCGAGCGGCGTTCTCCAGCAAGTTTGTGATGATGCGGTTGATGGCATCGGCATCCGCCGAGATGCGACTGGGCTGGATGTGCTTCGTGATGGTGAGGCCGTCGTGGCGAGCTTCGACCATGTTCACTGCCGCTCGTACAAGATCGTCGAGGTCGACATCGGTTCGGGCTGGCGCGCCACCCTGGCGTTTGGCCAACACCAGCAAGTCGTCGATCAGGCGAGAGGCCCGGTCGAGTTCGTTCACGCTGTCGTCCAGCAAGCTCGGTTCGGTGTTGCCATCTGGGCGCACCTGCTTGCTCGCCTCGATCTCGAGCGCCGCCTTAACCCCCGTGATGGGGCTTCGGAGCTCGTGGGCGGCGTCGGCAACGAAGCGCTGGTTTGCGTCTAGTGAAGAGGCCAGCCGGTCGATCGTCTGGTTCATCGAGCTGCCGAGTCGACCAAGTTCGTCTGTGGTCTGCGGCACGGGAACCCTGCGTTCGAGGTCTGATTCGGTGATCAGATCGAGCTCTTGTCGCATCGACTCAACGGGCTTCAGCGATCGCCCGACGAGCCAGCGGGTGGCGAACCAACCGATGGCGATTGCCGCAAGGACGGGGAGGATGAACCAGGCCAAACGCTTGGTCCAGAAGGCAAGAAAGACCGCTCGCCGAGCGCCGACGATCGCGGTGTCGCAGACACTGGCGTCGACGCACTGAACGCCGCTGACAACCCATGAGCCTTCCTCATCATCAAACTCAAGGCCGACGGCGGTGTCTTCGACGTTCGTGAAGGACCACACCTCGTCGAGTAGGACGAGTTCGAGTTCCCCATCGACGTCACCAAACGTGTTGAGCACGTCGCCGTTCTCATCGAAGAACAGCGCGAACTGTGCGTCGCTCTCGATGGCAACAGGCTGCTGATCTGTGCTGTCAGCCTCAGAGAGAAGGAACGATGAAAGGGCCACGTCGTCGCTGAGTTCCAGCTCGTCGCCCTGCCACTGTTGGTACATCACCGAAAGCGCGGCGATCGCCGTAAGTAGGCCAAGGGCAGCCGCAACCGGCACCCCGAGCTGCGATCGGAGGGAGCGAGACATCAGCCACCGCTCGCGTCGAGGCGATAGCCAATGCCGCGAATGGTCTCGATAGCGGCGCGGTCGTACGGCTCGTCGATCTTGCGTCGGAGGTAGCCGACGTACACCTGCACCACGCTGGCGTCGAGCTCATCGTCTGACCACACATGCTCGATCAGATCCTGCTTGCTGACCGGCTCGCCGACTCGGTGCATGAGGTAACGCAGGAGGCTGAACTCGCGTGGCGTGAGATCGATCAGATCGTCGCCGCGATGGCACGTGCGGGCGGATGGGTCGAGCACAAGGTCACCGGCGCTCAGAATCGGGGGCCGCTCTGTTGGCCCGCGGCGAATGAGGGCCCGTAGTCGAGCAAGGAGCACGACGAACGAGAACGGCTTCGTCAGATAGTCGTCTGCTCCGGTGTCGAGTCCCTCGGCTTGATCGAAGTCGCCGTCCTTGGCCGTGAGCATCATGATCGGCGTGGTGATGCCCTGTTTGCGCAGCTCACGGCACACCACGTAGCCGTTCATGTTGGGCAGCATCAGGTCGAGAATGATGGCGTCGTAGCTCATCTCGGTTGCCCGCCAGAGCCCGTCGTCACCGGTCTCAGACACGTCGACGGCATAGCCCTCGGCTTCGAGACCCTCTCGTAGGGCCCGGGCAATCAGCGTCTCGTCCTCGACGATCAGAACTCTCATGTCGCGTTCATGATCTCACCGACCTCCGCAAACGGCGAGGACGCCTTCTTGGCGTTCTCTTAGGAAGTCTTTGGTTTCTCTTGGGAGCGGTTCGTCATGGTGATTCCCAACTCGACAACACGGCGGGCGACCACATCACTTCAACCCGAAAGACCAAGACCATGAACCGCCTCCCCGAACCCCCTCAGCTTCCCACCAAGGCCAGCGCAGCCCATGCCCCAAGCGCAGAGCCACCGCCGATGACGACCCACGCCATCGAGGCCGAAATCGGTGGGTGGAGTGCCTCTCGCCGCCTCATCGCCGCTTCTGCTCTTGCCGTTGTTGGAGCGGCCAGCCTCGGCGCTCCCGCAGTACTCGGATCATCAGGCAGCGATTCCTCCCCACGGGCCGATCGAGCCATGACGGTCGAGGCCGACGTCGACCTCGGCGACGTGACCCTCGACGAACTCGGTGACGAACTGGACGAGCTTGGCCTCGAACTGCGGGTCG
>CALLGK010000024.1 GCA_938009905.1 uncultured Acidimicrobiales bacterium
CGGGAAGCTGAAGAGCTTCATCGAGCTTGCCGAATGAGTAACGGTCGCGAGCGAGCGTGCGAGAAGGCAAAGGACACCACCAGTGATTGCGCGACGAGAAGATGAAACCGGCTCACGCAAGCTCGGGCATGACAACCAGAAAGCAGAAAATTTCTTTGCTATCGGGGGTCGTTGAACGAGGCGGGCGCAGGCACGGCAACTGTCAAGCATAGGGGCGCACTGGTACGGCCACAACCATGGTCCTAGCCGGAGGAGACTAAGGAGAAACACCCACGCGAGTCAAGGACTCTTTGCCAACACCCCGTTCTGGAGGCCGTAGAGCACAAAACGGTGGTCTATGGCCTCCAAAACGAGAAAAACAGAGGCCCGAGTCGGTGACTCGGGCCTCTGCGTAACGTTTTGTACCTGACCCCCAGGAGAGGGGCGCAGGGGTATTACTTGAGTTCGACGGAACCGCCGGCCTCTTCAATCTTGGCCTTGGCTGCCTCGGCGTCGTCCTTGCTGGCACCTTCGAGAACTGGTCCCGGTGCGCCCTCAACGAGCTCCTTGGCTTCCTTCAGACCGAGGCTCGTGAGTTCACGAACGGCCTTGATGACCTGGATCTTCTTGTCGCCAGCAGCGGTGAGCACGACGTCGAAGTCGTCCTTCTCTTCTGCAGGCTCGCCGCCGCCAGCGGCAGGGGCGCCGGCAGCAGCAACAGCAACAGGGGCTGCGGCTGACACGCCGAACTTCTCTTCGAATTCCTTGACGAGCTCACTGAGCTCGAGCACGGACAAGCTGGCAATTCCTTCGAGGATTTCTTCTTTGGTCGCCATTATTCGGCCTCCGGTTCTTCTGCGGCTTCAGCCGCGGCTTCTTCTGGTTCAGGATCAGCCGCGGGAGCGGCGTCGGTGTCTGCATCGGCGGCGGGGGCAGCATCGTCTGCTGCCTCTTCGGCCGGTGCGTCGGCTGGGGCTGCATCGTCAGCGGGGGCAGCATCTTCTGCTGGTGCCTCGTCTGCGGTGTCGGCCTCGGCCTCGGGGGCTGCTTCCTCAGAAGGAGCAGCTTCAGCTTCGGGTGTGTCTGGTGCGCCGCCGCCCTGATCGACAAGGGCTTGTAGGCCGTATGCCAAATCTCGGGGCAGTGCTTGGAGCAGCCCAGCGAACTGTGTCATCGGCTGCGCCATCATGCCGGCCAGCTTGGCCAATAGGACTTCGCGTGGTTCGACGTCGGCGAGGGCCTTAATGCCATCGGCGTCGACGAACTCACCTTCGAACAGACCGCCCTTGATCACAAGATCAGGATTGCCCTTTGAGAAGTCTCGAATGGCCTTGGCCACCGAAACCACATCACCGGGCTCGCCTTCGGGAGTGTTCTCCGTGAACGCCAGGGCCGTCGGACCGGTGAGGAGTTCAGTGAACTCATCAGCCATGTCCGTCGAGGCCAGGCGAACCAGCGTGTTCTTGTAGACCTTGTACTTGCCACCTGCCGGGCGAAGCGCAGACCGAAGCTCGGCCAACGCATCAACTGACAGACCGCGGTACTCGGTGACAACGACCGAATCTGCGCCGCTGAGGCGCTCTCGGACTTCGTCGACGATGGCTACTTTGTCGGGTCGTGGGGTTTTTTCCATCACACACCTCCTCTCGGTTTTCTCGGGCAACCGATCAGCCCTACAGCTGAAGCGATTGCGTACTGGTTGTTTGCAAACGATCGGATGCTCGAGCCGATCGTGCAGACAGGGCCAGCACCGGAGGTGTGGAACTGTGCTACGAGATCGCCTCGTCGGGACTTACAACTGCCCGATGTCTCTGGCGAGAGCACTCGATTGTGATGTTCACAAGAACCTCGGGCTCTTGTGAACGACGGCTCGCAACGATAGCGAGCCCGAACCCTGAATCAGACCAAGCGAGTCGGTGCTGATGCAGAGATCGATCTAGACGACTGGGGCGTTAAGCCTCGATGCGAGCTGGGTCGATCTTGACCGCAGGGCTCATCGTGGCTGAGACGGTGACCTTCTTGATGTAGCGACCCTTGGCCGATGACGGCTTCACCTTGTTGAGCTCGTCGATCAACGCATCGAAGTTCTCTTGCAGCTTGGCCGCTTCGAAGCTGGCCTTGCCGATCGAGACAGCAACGTTGGCGTAGCGGTCGGTGCGGTACTCGACGGTGCCGCCCTTGAACTGCTCAACAGCCTTAGCGACGTCTGGGGTGACGGTGCCGGTCTTGGGGTTTGGCATGAGACCACGAGGGCCGAGCACTCGACCGAGCTTGCCGACCTGGGGCATGAGCTCTGGTGACGAGATAGCCAAGTCGAAGTCGAGCATGCCGCCTTCAACCTCGGCGACGAGTTCTTCGCCACCAACGATGTCGGCGCCGGCTTCCTTCGCGGCGTTGGCTGCGTCGCCGGTGGCGAACACCGCCACCCGGACGTCCTTGCCGGTTCCGGCCGGGAGGACGACGGTGCCACGGACGATCTGATCAGCCTTGCGAGGATCAACGCCGAGACGGATCACGACGTCGACGGACTCGTCGAACTTGGCCGTGGCCATCGACTTGACGAGCTCAAGAGCTTCGTCAGATCCGTGCAGGTGATCTCGGTCGTAGCGCCGGATCGCGTCGCTGTACTTCTTACCTTTTGCCATGGGAGGCTCCCTCGGTGGTTACGGCCGGCGGGCGAGGTAATCCCAACCGAGCCTGTGTGTTTGTGTGAATTACTAGAGATGCGAGCCGAGCAAGAGAACCCGGTACGAGAGTTGCGAGCGCAGCGAGCAACTCGCAAGAAATCCGAAGGATTTCAGCGGACCCGGACGCCCATTTGGCGGGCGGTACCGGCGACCTGAAGCTTGGCCGCATCGATGTCGTACGCGTTGAGGTCGGGCATCTTGATCTGAGCGATCTCGGTGAGCTGCTCGTCTGTGATGCTGCCGGCGCGGTCACGCTTTGGATCGGAGGCGCCCTTGTTGATCTTGGCTGCCTTCTTGATCAGCGTCGACGTTGGAGGCGTCTTCGTGATGAAGCTGAAGGAACGATCTTCAAAGATCGTGATCTCGACAGGCACAACATCGCCGCGCTGACCTTCGGTCTTGGCGTTGTATGCCTTGCAGAAGTCCATGATGGCCACGCCGTATGGGCCGAGGGCCGTACCGACGGGCGGCGCTGGTGATGCGCTGCCAGCTTGGATCTGGATCTTGACGACTGCCATGACTTGCTTCTTGGCCATGAGAACAATGCCTTCAGTAGAAACGTGCGGTGTGAAACGAGATGGTCCACACCAAGAGCGACTGGTGAGCCTATCGGCAAGTCACCGCGGATCAGCACTCGTCAAGGCACGCCGATGTCAGGAGGTGGTTGCCGTCATCCTGGGCTGCTGACGCACGTCCGGTTCCTGTGGCTCGACCCGACGTTTCGTTGGCCCGTCTCGCCGTGGCGACCCACTCGAGAGAAAGCACGAAGGCTGCGACAACCAACGGGAAGATCACATGAACACCAAGATCGACACGCGTCAGTTCGAGTCCGGCGTAGAGCCACAGCACAATCAGTGCTCTGCGATGCAACCACCCGTGCTCGAGACCGATCAATCCGGTGATGACGAGCAAGCCGGCCTCATAGAACATCGCGTGCGGTGAGATGAGGATGAGCCCGGGCATGAGCACGGCCGCCCTCGCACCGAATGGAACCATCGCGCTCGGCCACCATGTCGCGATCAGCACGGCGATGGTTAGTACCGCCAGCGCCCAGCCCAGAACATACGGAACCCCCGTCAAACCGAATGCGTCGGCAAGCGCACCCCGCCACGACACGTTGATGTCAGCGGCTGCGATCTCGTCGTGCGTGCCGAACTCGATCACGCTCGTCCACCAATACGAGAACCATCCGTAGCCGGCCACTGCTGCGCCGAGCACCCAAAAGCAGACGAACGAGGCGATCGCCGCACCGACCGCTCGCCCGTAACGGGCGATCAAGCAGAGGCCCATGACCGGGAGCGCCAGCTGAGGTTTGTAGAGCAGCAGCGTGAACGGCACCACGAGCGCGACATGACGGTCGTCCCACAAGAGTCGGAGAATGGCAGCAACCAGCAGGAAACTGAACGCTGTGTTTTGTCCTCCTACGACCGAGCGGAACATCGGCACGAAAATGACCGATGCCATACAGACCAAGAGAAATCGTCGCCGCAAAAGGTCTGAGAGCGGACGAAGAAGCCACAGTCCAGCGACCACGCAACACAACATGAGCGCCGTGTGAACGACAAACGCCACTGGGTAGCTGAGCCCGGCCAACGGGGCGTACGCAGCGGCAACTGGTGGGGCGTACGCGAACGGCAAGTATCCCTCGGTGATATCGGGGAGTGCCGACGCCTGCGAAGCGATCTGAACCTCAGCGTCATAGAGGTTGGCCCAGTTGCCCTCACGCGCAATTCGTCCTGCTCCATAAAACGCGGGAAGGTCACCACCCAAACGGGCTCCCTCCGATTGAGCTGCTTCGATCATCACCGCGATGAAGGCGGCGATAGGTCCGACAACAGCGAACCGGGGGTACACCCGCAATCGCCATGCCCGCAGCTCCTCGCCACCCGATGGCGGCCGCCACCATGGCCGCGGGGACTCTTCGGCCTCGTCGCTCAGGGCTGCATCGAACTGGCGCGTCTCCAGATCAGTCACGATGCGAGCCCGATGGCTATAGATGCCCCGACAACGAGACCGGGAACCATCGGAAACCGACGGGCCCGATCAACTGAACGCAAAAGCACAAACGCCGCAACCGCACCGTTGATGAAGATGCCCAACACAAAGGCCACGGCAACCACCATCCACCCGAACCAACCGGCACCGACGCCGATCGTGACCGCGGCCCCGATGTCTCCAGCAGCAAACGCGTCCTTGTCAATCAGACGGAACACCAACACCAAGGCTCCTGCGAGCGCTCCTGAACCGACGCCGATTAGCGCACGTTCAACGTCGCCAAGGACAACGCCGACCGCGGCAAGCAGCGCGGCCGGAAGCAAGGCAATCCAGCCCGTCGGGAGGTCCACCTCAAGAGCAGCAATCGCGAGCAGACCCATCGCTCCAGCGCTCAGAAACGCCATGGCCTGGTGTTGCCAACCAACCTGAAACCCAACAGCCGCAACGATCGTGCCAACGATGATGATCCGCACAACGAACGTGGCCCGGCCAAGATCGTGAGGCCTGACGAGTGGCGTATTGACGGCGCTCATCAGTCCTCCAACACCTCGGCGACGAACGCGCCATTCGGGTTGAACCGGTAGTTGGCGAAGTCCTTGCGAAACTCGAGATGAACGTCGGTTTCGCCGCGGCGATTTTTCTCAACCGAAAACACCGTGTGCCGGCGAGCGGCATCGATCATCGTCAGGTCGTAGTCAAGGTGCCGAGACGATGTGGCCGTCAACTTCTCGTTCATCACGAGCGCAATGTCACACTCGTGGGCGAGCGCATCGGCGCCTCGAAGCTGATCGAGCGTGAGCCGATTTGCGGCAATGCCTGCGGCGCTCGCCGAAGAAAGTGCGATCACACACAACGAACGTTCCGCTGCGAGCTCTTTGAGCTGTTCAGTAGCCCGATAGATCCGTTCCCCCAACTCTGGCGTGCCAACCACCGGCAACTTCTGCAGATAGTCAACGAAGACCACATCGCCCGGTTGCAGCCGCCCGGATGCAAACTCGTCGATCCACGGCACGGTTGAACGCTGCGTCGACGCCCGCAGTAGGTGAAGATCCGGCGCACGATCGTGCAGCGATTCGAAGGCCTCGCGAATCACCGGCGTTGTCTCAAGTGCCTCAGCTAAGGGAAGCACCCCGAGCATGAGTTGACGCACGGCTCGTCTGGCCATGAGCAGTTCGGTCGCGTTCACTCCCGCTGCCACTGACGCCAGTTCCTGCACCAGAAGGCGGGTCAGCAATGCGTGCTCGTCATGTTCAAAACAGCAGTACGCCACCCGTCGTCCTGACTCACAGAACTGCCGTGCCCATTGGAGGGCGCTGAGCGTTTTGCCGACGCCCGGCCGACCGCCGAGCAATACGAGTTCACCTGGCAGGAGGCCACCGTCGAGCACCGTGTCGAGCGGATGAAAGCCAGTGGCAAGCGGCCCGACACCAACCGCGGCCGTTCGACCATCGACAAAGCCCTGCAACAGATGCGACACGGCATTCGATGATCTTGACGGATCAACAGTGCTATCGGCGAGGTCGGTCACGAGGGTCCTTAGAAGGTCTGAGAAAGTCGAATAGCGGCCGGGCCAAGAATCACAATGAACAGCGCGGGAAAGATGCAGAAGCCGAGCGGAAAGATCATCTGGATCGGCAGTCGATTGGCACGTTCTTCGGCTCGAAACCGACGCTTTTCCCGAATCTCGATGGCTTGAAGTCGCAGCGTCTGAGCGAGCGGCACACCAAGCTGTTCGGCCTGACGAAGGGCGAGAATCACGTGGCGCAAGTCATCGACGTCGGCCCGCTCGGCCAAGTCAGCGAGGGCTTCACCGCGGCGCATACCAAGCTGAATGTCCTGCAACGTACGTCCGAATTCTTGGGACAGTGGCTGCGTTGGATCACGACGAACGATCTCGTTCAGGGCAGCTTCGAACCCAAGACCAGCTTCAACGCTGATCGTGAGCTGATCGAGCAAGTCGGGCAGGGCCAAGGTGATCTCTTCGACGCGCCGATCCCCCTTCGCCCGCAGATACAGATCCGGTCCGAAGAAGCCGAACGCAACACACCCAACGAAGAGGCCCAACGTGGTTGGTGACGGGCCTCCGAAGAACTGCATCGCTCCCAAGAAGGTCAGAACGATGGTGAGGAGCAGCTTCATGCCGAGCAATTGCTCACCCGTTACGCGACCAAGCAGCCCGGCGCGGCCGAGCCGGCGTTCAATGGCGTGCAACCACCCGTAGGGGGTGAAGCGCATGAGTCGACTACCCATGCTCCGGAGCAGGGGGCCGAAGAATCGCGACGTCGCTGAAGACTCAAGGTCGGCCGACCGCTGGGTTGGCGCTCGCGATCGACCAAGGTTGTCGACGGCTCGCCGCGTCACTGTTCGCTCACTTGCTAGCGCCCACCACATGATGGGTACCGCCGACGACACGGCCGCTGCTGCAAGCCAGACAGAAATCAAGGGCACACGAGTTCCTTCCTAGTAACGGATGTTGACGAGTCGACGAATCCAGATACCGCCGATCACCCAGGCGATAAGACCAAGACTGAGCATGGTGATTCCGGCCGCGGTCGATGTCAGAAGACCGGCGTATTCAGGGTTTGCAGCGCGCAGATAGATGAACATCAGAACGGGAAGCGCAAGCAGGACCCAGCCGGTCGCGCGTCCTTCTGCTGAGAGCGACTGGACCTGACGAGCGATGCGGCGTCGGTCCCGAATGGTGTCCGCAACGTTGTCGAGCACCTCCACCAAGTCGCCACCTAGTTGCCTGTTGATCGCCATCGCCCGATTGACCCAATGCAAGTCAGCGGACTTCATTCGATTGGCAACGTCGGCGATCGAGTCGTTCATGTCGCGCCCGACACGGGTCTCAGAAACCACCCGCTGGAACTCTTCACGCATCGGGCTCGAAGCCTCCGTCGCCACCAGCTCAAGCGCTTGGGGCAAGCCGCGACCAGCCCGCAGGCTGCCAGTGATGATGGACAGGCCGTCGGTCAGCTGATCGGCAAACCGGCTACGGCGGCGCGACGTCTTGAACCGCACAACCGCCCAAATTCCGACGACCACGGCAAGCATCAGCAACGCAGCGACCAACGCGGGAAACACCAGCGAGAAGGCGAGCGAGGCAACCACGACTCCCAGACCGCTCATCATCACGAACTCGCCGGGGCGGAGTGAGAGTCCTGCCGCGTCGAGCGCTCGATCGAGCTGTCCGCTGCTGTCGCTGCGGGCGACAAGGCGGTCTGCCGCGCCTTCAAGGCGCCCGGTCGCTTCCGAGACCGTTCCCCGTGGTCCATCGAGCCTGGCCCGGGCGCTGGGAGCCAACACACCGACGAGCAAGATCGACAACGCGCCGAACATGGTTGCTGCGCCAACGAGGAGCGGAAGGCGGCCGCCAAGGAGACCGGGTGCGGGGAGAATCACCTCTCGGAGCGCGATGGGCTCTGATCCGTCAAGCCGTCTGGGCACCGGCAGGACAGGCAGTTCACCGCCAACGTCCACCTGCGTGGTGACGGTGGCGACGGCTCCGTTTGAAGCGACCGAGAGCACCACACGATGGTCTCCAGGACCAACAGAGGCGTAGCGAACGAGGTATCGGCTGGCGAGTCGTTCCGCGATCTCGGTGTAGACGACGCTCAATGCGTCAAGATCGTCCGTCGACGCGAGTTGACCGCCTGTAGATTCGACGATCTGTCGCAGAGCCTGAGCATCGGATTCCGACGTTTGTAGCGAGATCGCGTAGAGCCCGATCTCTGTTCTCGTCAGCTCAGAAACAGCGCGCTCAAGGGTGGCAACGCTGGCCGTGTCTCCGCCGTCAGAGAGGACGACGACGTAGGTAGCTCGCCCCTCGGCCGGAACGACGTCTTGCGCCGACTCCACGAGCGCGTCATACATCGCCGTTTCACCGGCAGCATTCAGCGCCGAGATGGCTTGGGCAGCATCGTCGCGAGACGTCGTCAGCTCTGCGGCTCGCGTTGGCGAAGCTCCAAAGCCGATCACACCGACTCCCGCCTCAGGTGGAAGCTGGTCAAGGAAGCTCAGCGCCGCGCCTTTTGCGGCCTCGAGGGGAGCACCTCGCATGCTGCCCGACGTGTCGATCACCAGCCAAACGTCGACATCATCATCAAGTGCCACGACGTCAACTGGACGGGTCGTCCCATCTTCGCTCAACGCGAAGTTGGCTTCAATCGCCACAATCTCGCCAAATCGCCCGGGCACTGCCACCACGAGTTCGACGGTGCCATCATCGGCAACCTCGGTCGTCAGAACTTGAATGTCGTCGCTGTCCGCTCCGCTCTGAGCGGACGCCGGACCAATGACCGCGAACAGCGCGATGACGACGAGCAACGGCACACCCGCCGCGCCCAAGAGTCTCCGCAACGAGAGCCGTTGGAAGGGAACGGTCATCGGCGGATCTCGGAACGCAACAGTTCTTCGGGAAGTACCACCCCGAGGTGCGCCAGTTCGTCAGAGAACATCGGACGCAGACCCGTCGGCTCAAGTTGGCCAAGGAATCGTCCGGATTCGTCGGTACCCGACTCGAAATCAAAGCTGTACAGGGTCGACAGCGTGATGGTGTCGCTTTCCATGCCGACGACCTCGGAGATCTCGGTAACTCGTCTCGAACCGTCTCGAAGCCGTGAAAGATGCACGATGAGGTCGAGGGCCGACGCCACCTGTTCTCGAATAGCGCGAATTGGCAGATCCATGCCTGCCATCAAGACCATGGTTTCCAAGCGAGCGAGAGCATCACGCGGCGAGTTGGCATGGAGGGTCGACAACGATCCCTCGTGGCCTGTGTTCATCGCCTGAAGCATGTCGAGCGCTTCGCCACCGCGAACCTCACCAACGACGATCCGATCCGGACGCATGCGCAACGAGTTCCGAACAAGATCTCGGATCGGGACCATGCCCTTTCCCTCGATGTTGGCTGGTCGACTCTCAAGACGAATGACGTGCCGTTGATGAAGCCGAAGCTCGACGGCATCTTCGACGGTGACGATTCGCTCGTCGCCAGGTATGAAACCCGAAACGACGTTCAACATCGTGGTCTTTCCGGTGCCCGTACCGCCGCTAATCAGCACATTCCGCTTCCCTCGAACACAAGCATCGAGAAACTCCGCAGAGCGCTCGTCGAGGGTGCCGAACTCAATCAGGTCGTGCGTGGTGAACGCCCGCTTCGAGAACTTTCGAATCGTGAGGACCGGCCCGTCAACGGCCAACGGAGGCACGATCGCATTCACTCGAGACCCATCCGGCAAACGAGCATCGACCATCGGGGACGACTCATCGATCCGCCGTCCGACTGCGGCGACGATTCGTTCGATCACTTGCCGAAGCTGCTCAACCGCGACGTAGCGCGACTCCGTCAAGTAGAGCCGGCCGGCTCGCTCAACGTAAATCGAGTCGTCCGCGTTCACCATGATCTCGGTGACCTCCGGGTCGGCCAGGAACGGCTCGATCGGGCCAAGCCCAAGAATGTCCGAACCGATGGATTCGACCAGTTCGTGTCGCTCTTCTGGCCGGAGTTGGGTGAGTTCCTCTGCCAAGACCCCGTCAAGCTCTTGCACCACATATGAACGCAACTGCTCTTCGGGGAGATTGGGATCGAACAGGCGATGTCCAAGCTTTTCGAAGAGGGCATCCTGAGCCCGCTGCTTGAGCGTTGCGAGCGGATCTTCGGATCGCAAAATCTCCTCGTTCGGCTCGTCGATGCCCAACAGTGCGCGAG
Source organism: uncultured Acidimicrobiales bacterium (assembly GCA_938009905.1). GTDB lineage: Bacteria > Actinomycetota > Acidimicrobiia > Acidimicrobiales > SZUA-35 > CALEWY01. Next base: position 10,375 of record CALLGK010000024.1, read on the forward strand.
TCGACTCGGCGCCCGAGCGCCTCAACCGATTGCCGATTCCCATATCACTTCCTCCTTCTGCGCCAACCAGCTCGCCCTGATTCGTCAGGCGGAGCAAAGGCCTCGATTACTTCAGCAAGTTGACGACTTGGACCACCCGACGCCTTTTCGACAAGCGGGATGCCCTCATTCGTTGAGATCGGGAAGGCCCGCGAACTCGGAATCTGAAATGTGGCCTCCATACCAACGGTGTTCTCGACATCGCTTGCCGTCAGTCCGACCTTGGCATTCGCTCGATTGAGCAAAAAGTGACGACGCGGTGCCGTCAATCCGATGCGGTCGAGGGCGTCGAGTTGTCTCGTAACGGCGCGGATACTGGGAACGTCTGTGGTCGAGACGAACAGCAAGTCAGAGGCGAACTCGGCGGCGATGAGGGCTGGCTCGTCAATACCCGCAGCAGTGTCGACAACCGTCAGTGGGAACTCCTCGGTCAAGGCACCAACCGTTCGCTTCAGCGCGTCGGGGTCGATATCTTCCGCAGCTGCGAGATCGTCGGGTGGTGTAAGCACTGCGAGCCCAGACTCGTGGGTCGACAAGAACACCTTGAGTGCATTGCGGTCCGACGCGACGGCGGCGGTGGCGTGCGACAGATCGTGTTCGGCGTCTGGCAATCCGAGTGCGGCCGCACAGTCCCCAAACTGAGAATCGAGATCCAACAGCAGCACTTGCTGAGGTGCGCGTCTCGCAAGTCCCACGGCCAGGTTGACAGCCATCGTCGTCTTCCCTGAGCCGCCTTTCGGGCTCAGCACGACGATGACGCGTCGTCGAAGACCTCCGCCGCCAACGGCTGATTGTCGCCGTTGGTTTACGACGTCAATGACCCGTTCAATGCTCGTGCGGAGGGCCGGAACGTCGGTTGACTCTGCGAGTACGTCGCGTGCACCCAGGCGCAGATACTCGACAATCTGCTCTCGCGTCTCGGTGGCCGCCAGGACAAGCACGCCCGTGTTTGGATAGCGCCGATCAATCTCGGGGAGAAGCTCGCGCACATCCGTTTCCAAGACGTCGCTGCCGATGACAACCACGTCTGGGTCGGCCGCGCAGATCTCTTCGGCGGCTGCAACGGGTGATCGCCAGCGATCAGACCAAACCCGTCGATGGGTGAGGCCCCGTCCGATTGCGGGCGACAACCGAGCTTCAAGACTCGGGTTGCTGCTGACGATGGTGACCCCGCTCATCCGCCCGTCACCTTGACCGTTGGAGTCGTTTCCTCGTACACCGACCCCCGAGTCTGAATCTGTGTGTCACCTTCTGGCGTGTCGGTTCGTTCTGCGGCGAGCCACAGCGTTCCGAATTCGGCGGTGAACACCAGCCGCTCGGCATCTTCGGGACGCACGGCCAACGTGACCAGAATCGTTCCGTTGGGCGACTCGGTCAGTTCCGTCGACGCCCCGGTGTCGTTCGTCTCGACTTGACCGCTGTCCGCACGTTGGCGGGCCGTGATCAGGACCTTTCTGAGAAGCATGTGGGTCGTGTTTGGCGTTGCCCCTTCGACCTCGACAGCGACTGACTCCGGCAGCGGGACCTCCTCGCCGTCAACCTCGACCTTTGCAGGCTTGAGGTCAAACGGATCGAACGATGCCAGCACGGCCACCGTCTCGCCCGGCTTGACAAAGCCGCCAACCGCTCGTTGAGCATCAAGTTCGATCGTGACCTCGACCATTCCGTCGGGGACGACAATGCCAGCCTCCCTATTCGTGGCGTCTGAACGAGCCACGAAGCGAGAACCCAGTAGCTGTTCGCCCGGGACGAGATCGACCCCAGCTACCAGACCGTTTATCGACGCCAAGTCGACGATCGCATCGGCCGCTCTGACTTTGTCAGGCACGAGTTCCACGCGAAGGAAAGCATCGATCTGCTCGCCAGCTGTTCCGGCTGGAATGCTCTGGTCAACGACATAGACCTCAACGAGCGTTTCACCCGCTTGGGCTCGCTCTTCGGCATTCCTGACGTACGCAACGAGGGACACCGTCCCAACAGCGGCTAGCAGAAGTGCGGCAAAGACGCCGGCAATCTTGCGACTCATACGAATTGTTCCCCTCGGAAGATTGAGCAAATGGATAGGCCCATCACGACACGGAAAGGTGTGAGTGAGCTCATGGTCGAAGCACGCAGGCGGTTGTGTCGGCTGGGTCAACGGCGCAGAGCGCGACGCCACGAAGGCCGGTGTCAATGGCACTTCCGCCACAACAGGTGCCAGTAACAAGATCGGGATCAACCTCAAACTCGAAGAATCGTTGCGACTCAGCGCCGTTCACCTTGAAGTCAATAATGCGAACGCGGATGAAGGCGACAAGGTGAAACTCGACGTTGCCGCCGTTGCCTTCGCCAAAGTTGAAGATCGGAAGGGTGAACCACGTGCCGTTGTTCTGCAGTGTTTGGATCTGGCTTTGGAGGCCAGCGATGGCGCCCGTATCACCCTCATAGCAATGGGGCTCCCCAACGCAGGAGGTCACTGTGTGGTCGCTCCCCGACACCCCATCGGGGTAACCGTTGAGCACCCAATCCTTCGTCTCCGCATTGGAGTTGGCGCCACCGTTGAAATCAATGGTGCCCCAGTTGCCAGGAAGATCGTCCTCAGCCGCGCACGCGTCGGGTTGGTCCTTCGTGTACTCGATGCGAATCGTCGTCGCGACCGGGTTGGCGATATAGCTCTGCAACGCCGCTGACCCGTCCAAGCACAACCCAAATGGACGCAATCCGGTCAGCTCACGAAGCGGGCCGTACAACGCAGAACTCGTCGAGGTCACCTCGTAGTCGTTGAACCCGATGACGGGACCGAAGAACGTCTCGACGTTTTGACGCGCCGTGACGGTCACAAAGCCGGTTGTTGGTCCCAGCGGGGTGTTCACGCACGACACCAGCACCGCGTCCGCTTGGTTGGCGCTGAGGTAGGCAATGGCGTCGGCATCACAACCTGTGCCTCCACGAGCATAGGTTTGTGCCGCAGCCAGGGCGGCCGCGTCCGTTCCTGTGATGAGACCACGGCGGGTCTGCCAGCCGTTGCCGAGATCGATCGATAACGCAGCGGCTCCACAGAGCACGACGAGCGCCAGCGCAACGATGACCATGACGGCGCCGCGTTGGTCACGCTCGGCGACCTTGGTCATGCCTCGCATCGAAACTCTCCGTGACCTTCAAGGGTGATCGTCTGAGAGAACAGAAGCGGGAGCTCAATCGTGTACGGGGCAGAGAGCTCAACTCTCACGCTTTCGCCCTGTCGGTCTTCGCATGGGTTGTTCGATCCTGGGGTGATGGACACCGAGGGCGGAGTATCAAAGGTGACGCCGCCCAGAGCAGATGTCACCCGAGCGTTGATGTCAGCGGATGACGACGTCGACAACGCTGCCGTGCGAGCACCCTCGCGGGCCGCAGCATGAAGGGCTTGCACCCGGTTGTACGCGATGCCGAACTGAATGATCGAAAAAAGCAGGGCGAAGAGAACAGGTACGACGACGGCGAATTCGACCATTGCAGCACCGCGTTCGGTCGACCTCGGGGCAGAACACGTGTCGTCGATTCGATGCCTCGACGTCACAGGAACGCGCCCACAGCATCAAGGAGAAGATCCGCTATTCGTGTTTTGACCGCCAAAAACGATGCCACCAGCAGCGTGGCGACGAAGGCGATCACGATCGAGTACTCCGCCATGAAACTGTCCTCCCGAAAACGGGGCAATCGGCGGGGGCCACCGATTGTGACCCCCGCCGCGTTGCCTCAGCTCATCGCACTTACGGCCTTGGAAAGAACGGTTGAGATCTCGTTCTTAAGCGCCGTAAACGACGCGACCAACAACACAGCCACGAGGGCAAGAATGAGTGCGTACTCGGCCATGCCGGCACCCCTCTCCTCGGTTTGACTGAGCCGCGACCAAGCCGCGATGTAATACTTAGTGAGCATGAGTGGTTCCTCCGCTTGGGTTTCGGTATCTCAAGAATGAGGGACCACTCATGCACCCACCTCCCCAATTTTGAGGAGATGTCACGTCATGTCGGATCTGGTGTGATATACCCGCCCGCTTTACGTCGAACCGTCAGTTCTGTACGATCCAAAAGGTGACGGTCTGACTGAGGGTGGTCGGGCGACGAGAGGGACTTGGGTGGCGACGATGTCGGCCAAGGAAAAGACGACAAGGCGCCGGGCGGCCGATCAGATCGAGAACGAGGGGCATGAAGCGCCAGTCGGCCGCGCGTTTGCATTGGGTGCCGTGCTCATCGTTGGCACAACGATCGCCGCCCATGTGTTCTCACCGATGGCCGCGCCTCCCGCTGAACAACATCTCGCTGTTGACTGGGAAGCTTGGGGGCGCGGGTTCGTCTTTGCCGCCACGTCGTTGGGTATCGCAGGGTGTCTGCTGATTCTCCGACGCAGGTCACTCGGACGTCGTCAGCCCTTTGTCAGGACAGCCGCACTCTCGACGGCTGTCATCGTCGGCGTGTGGCTACCTCTCGACCTACTGATGCGGCCCCAGCGAAGTGCCGAGGAAGGCTTAGGAGCGGCACTCGCCGGAATCGTGGCCGGCCTCTTGGCATTGTGTCTTCTCGCTGGGTTGCTCTCGAAACGGGTCCGCCATCGGGGTCGAGGGATCGAGATTGCCGCCGGCGGTGTCGCCATTCTTGCGGTTCTGATTGCGGGGGATGATCTTCCGCTTGGGCGTTCGGTCATCGTCAACGCAGATTCAATAGGCCGGCTACTCATCGTCACAACGTCGGCTGCGCTGATGATCGCTGGTCACAAGCGGGGGCGCTGGTTTCCAGCCTTCGCCGGTCTAAGCGTCGTTGGCTACGCGCTCGCTGAGTCACTGGTGGGCCAAGCCTTCGGTCTTCTCGGCACCGAACAATCGTTTACCTTCTTCGCCGCCAGCACGATCGCCCTTTTATCAAGCGGAATTCTCTTCTTGGGCGTAACCGTCGAACTCGAACGAGACGATCTGCACCATCGCCGCCAAATCCTTGACGCATGGACCTTTGCCAGAGCCGGGGTCGAACGTGAGGCTCGCGAACGGGTACGACACAACGAAGTTCTGCACGATCTGCGAAGTGGACTCCTCGGTATCGAAAGCGTCTCTCCGATCCTGGCCACCAGCCCAGACCGCGAGCTTGTGCAGCTTCTGCAGACTGAGATCGGACGTCTTCGCGACTTGACCAGCGGTACAAATCGTGTCGGGTACTTTGGCGTCAAAGAAGCTCTATCACCAACGCTCGATCTTCACGCCCGACAGGGCATCGGGATCTCGCTCTCTGGGGACGCCATCGTGTTCGCGGACCCAGGTGACGTCATTGAGATCAGTCAGAACTTGATTGACAACGCGCGGCGCCACGCTCCGGGGTCACCGATCTCCGTGGAGGTCAACACCTACCACGAGGACGTTGAAATTCGGATTTCCGATCGTGGTCCTGGCATTGGTGAAACCGAGGCCAAGCAGGTTTTCGAAGCCGGATATTCAACTCACCGAGACGGATCAGGCTACGGCCTCTCCAGCAGTCGAGGACTTGCACAAGCAAACGGCGGACAACTGCGCTACGAACCGAGGCTCGGCGGTGGGGCAACGTTCAGACTTAGGCTTCCTTCGAGACCACGTTCATAGCGGCGACGACCGTGGCTCAGACAAGTCCAGTGCCGAGAAGAACCGTGTTGATCGTTGACGATCATCCGCTGCTGACCGTGGGGCTCACGACCCAACTGCGCGGCTACGACGTCGACGCGACGGGCTGCACAACACACGACGACGCCATTGAACTTGCAACATCAGGAATCGGGTTCGATCTCATCGTGCTTGATCTCGAACTTCCCGGTGTTCCCGACCCGACCGCCCTCATTGCAAAGCTGCACCGCACCATTCGTTCCCCGATCGTCATGCTTAGTGGTTCCGATGACGCGCAACGGTTGGCGGAGTGCCTTGAAGCTGGCGCCGTCGCTGTGCTCGACAAAGCAGAGCCGCTCCTAGACATCGTGGCTGACATTGTTGCCCTCGCAGAGGGGAGGCCAATACGGATCAACGACGCGACGAGGCGTCTTGAGGCATTGCGTGGACACCGACAAGCGCAGGACGAGAAGCTTCGACCCTTCACGGCACTCACCGAACGCGAGGCGGCCGTTCTTGGAAGGTTGCAGCGAGGGATGAGCCCAAAGGAGATCTCCCAGGAGAGTTTTGTTGCGGTCTCGACCGTCCGCACGCACATCAAGAACATCTTGCGCAAGCTCAACGTCGGGTCACAGCTGGAAGCTGTCGCACTCGCCAACTCGAGCGGTTGGACGCCACCTGACTCCCACGAACATCACGACCACCCCTAGAATTCGGGGCGCGATGACCGATACGAACTTCATGGTGTACGGAGAATTGCTCGGCATTGGGCTTCGGCTCACCGGACTTGCCCTCATTGGATTCACGGTGTTCTCGTTTGTCACTGGCTCCGCAACGGCGACGGGAGCAACGATCCGCGCCAGTCTGACTCCGACCCTTCGTGGCGTCCGAGACACCAGCGAGCTCTCGCGAGCACAGCTGGCTGATCGATCCATCTTGGCCGCCGCAGCGGTCTGCGCGTTGTCCGTGTTCATCGATCGCTCGTTCGTTGCCGCGATCGTGACGGGGCTCATTCTGGTCTCACGCCCTTCGGTTGTCCGTATGGCACGTGAGGAGCGCCCGCTCTTCGCTCTTGCGCAGCAGCAGTTCTCCGGCGACCTGTTGATCGGTCTGTACGCGCCAATGGCGCTTGCTCAGATGATGTTCAACAACTACCTGATGAGCGCGGCCTTCTCGCTCGTGTTGTTGTCACTTTCGTGGCCGCCGGGTGGTGCGGGCCGAGCCTGGAAGCCGGCCTGGGTGATCAGCTGAGGCTCAGCTGTCGAGCTGGGCTCGCGCTCTGGCGATGAGTTCTGGATCGGCACATCCGGCGGCGAATCCATCGATCCGTTTGCGGATGTCCTTACCGAGCACCCACTTCCCGATCGGATCGGCAATCTTTGAAAGCCACGCCGGCTTGATCGTAAACGTGTAGCGCCAGATCACTTCACACGAGTTGTCGTCGATCGCCCGAAAGGCCCAACCACCGCCAAAGGCGGAGAAGAACGGCGGCCCACTGACCATCTTCATGCCCACCTGTTCTGGGCGGCGAAGCGACGTGTACTCAGACACCATCGAGAACCCGTGCTTGGACTTCGTCAGCGTCTGCACCCCTCGGTCAGGTGTTGTTGCACCGTTGAGGAGCTCTTGACGAGAGACGAATGGATCCCAGGCATAGCGAACCTCGCGCTGGCTTTGCGACAACACGAACGCGTCGTCGACAGGCACTTGCACCACCACACGTTGTTCGATGCGAGGCACGCGATCGAAGGGTTAGAGCTTGCCGACCTGAGCGAACTCGAGCTCGACTGGTGTCTCTCGTCCGAAGATGTTGACGAGCACCTTGACCTTGAGCTGGTCTTCGTTGATCTCGACGATCTCGCCCTGGAAGTCCGCAAACGGGCCTTCCTTGACTCGAACGGTTTCGCCCATCTCGTATTCGAGGCGGGGACGGCCCTTGCGTGCGGGATCTTCGCCCTCTTCTTTGACGGTGAGGAAGCCCTCAACGTCTTTGCGAGGGAGCGGTGATGGCTTGTTGCCAGCACCAACGAACCCGGTGACGCCAGGCGTGTTGCGAACGACGAACCATGAGTCATCGTCGAGGCGCATGCGGCAGAGCAGATAGCCCGGGAACACCTTTTTCTGAACGACGACCTTCTTGCCGTTCTTGAATTCGACGACGTCTTCCATGGGGATGACGACTTCGTAGATCCGCTCTTCCATGTTCATGGACGAGGTACGGGCTTCGATGTTCGACTTGACCTTCTTCTCGTAGCCAGACTGGGTGTGCAGCACATACCAGCGACCAGGCTTGTCGTAGGGCGACTGCGGCTTTGGTGCCGGCTCGGCCTCGACCTCGTCATCAGAGTCATCGGCTGCGGCGTCGCTGTCAGCATCGCCACCGGCTTCGTTTGATCCGGCGTCAGCGTCGTCTGCGCTCTCCTCAGCTTCGGCGGCTGGAGCATCGTCGGCCGGCGCTTCTTCTGCAGGAGCTTCAGCGGCGGCTTCTTCCGCAGCTGGGGCTTCGGCTTCTGGAGCCTCGTCGGCCGCCATGTCCTCAGCAACGCCGTCGTCGGCTGGGGCTTCGTCAACAACGACTTCTTCGGCGACGACTTCCGTGGCCTCAGCCACGGCATCGTCTGCGGCCGTCTCGGCGCTGTCGGTCAGGTCACTACTCATTGTCGGCAAGCCTCAGAAGACGGATGACACCTTCACCGAAGATGTAATCGGATGCGGCTACGAAAGCCGTCAGGAAGATGACCGTGATGAGCACCACGATCGTGTAGCGGACGACGTCGTTGCGTGTCGGCCAGTTGACTCGACGGAGCTCCGAACGCACCTCGCGCACGTACTGACCCGGTGTGACCGACTCTGCCTTTGAGGCAGGGCGATTCTCACGCGGTGTCTTGATCGGGTTGCCCTCATCGTCGATTTGACCCTGACGTTGCAGGTATCGCCGCTGCTCGCGGTTCATGGCCATGGATCAGATGCCTCAGGAAAACGTGGAAGGACGAAAGGGAATTACAGGGCAGGGCACGAGGGACTCGAACCCCCAACCCCCGGTTTTGGAGACCGGTGCTCTACCAATTGAGCTAGTGCCCTTTGGACGGGTCGAGGCTAGCAGCATGTCTGAGCTGTTGGGCTTCAGTTGTTCAGCTAGCAAGACGAGTACGCGAAAGCCGGGAGGCAATGACGATGGCGCCGGCCGCACCGGCGGTGGCCGCAGCAGCGATTCCGCTGATGTAAACCTTGCGTCGATTTGAGCCATGAATGCGGTGCACCGTGGCTTCGGGACGGAGCCGCTCGAGCAGCGCATCGATCTCGGCATCGTGAGCCACGACGACGTCATCTGCCATCGAGAGCATGGTGCGGCGAATGCGCCGGTAGCGAACAACATCGGCCTGACAGCGCAGGCAACGGTCGACGTGACGGGCAACAGCAGGTGACAGGTTCTCGCACGGCTCAACGGCCGCGGCAAGCGACAGACTGATGTCGGAACACGACTCGGTCAGGCCTGCTGGCGCAGCGTCAACCGGCACGGACTTGCACCTCGTCGTCGATGTCGGATGCATCCTCGCCGAGCGGGTACAGTTTCTCGCGCAGGCGCTTTCGGGCCCGATGCAGCCGAACCTTTGCCGCCGATTCTGAAATGCCGAGCTCGTCGGCAATTGCCTCGTGTGGCAAGTCGTAGATGTCTCGCAACACCACGACAGCCCGCAGCTTCGGAGGCAGATTGCGCAGCGCATCGGTGATGTGATTGCGCAGATCTCCAACGTCGGCCCGATGGGCAGGATCGCGATGTGGACTTTCGTCGACCAGGTTCACATCGTTCGGCAACGGATCTGTTTTCTGACGGATCCGTCTCCCGAGGAACGTATTGGCACAGTTGGCCGTGATGCGATGCAGCCACGTACTGAACTGCGCATCACCACGGAACTTGTTGAGCCCCTTGTGGACCCGTAGATACGTTTCCTGCACCACGTCTCGAGCGTCTTCCTCGTCACCAGTCAGCCGGAAGGCCAACGTGTAAGTCTCGGAGTACGTGCGACGGACAATCTCCTCGAACGCACGGTGATCGCCACCCTGCGCTTCTTCGATGAGATTTTCCATGTCACTCGACACGGCGTGTGAGCGGGATGATGACACCTTGGGTCGCACCTCGAGTGTTCTGACCGGGGGCGGGCTCGACTGGTTACGTAACAGTCTGATGACGACAGTAGTCGGCCCTCGGGCTCGACACATTTCGCCTTCATCCTGGCTTCACAATCACCGGGCTGGTGCGCAGGGGCTCGTGCACCTGAGCCACAGTGATTGGACCAGAACGCTTAGTTCATCGGGTTGGACCCGAATGGGTCCCAACCGCTGCGATCTGTCGGCAGCGGCGACGGTGAGCTCACAACAATCCATGCGACGCTTGCGTCGACCGTGATCTGCATCGGGAACGATCCGAAGTTACTGAATGGGTCGTTGTTGAAATACGCATCGGTTGAGAGCGGCGCCACGGTTGCATCGATTTCGTTCTGAATGGCACCGCTAATGATCGAGTCGATGTCGTAGACCTGCGGCGTGTTGCTGTAGTTCGACAACGCGATGTCGTAGAACCGGCTCGGATCGATGGTGACCTGCCCTGGACCGAACCCACACTCATAGGTGGTTCCCGCGGGATACCAGTTGAAGTAGCCGGCGAGCGGAGTGAACGTCTGCGAGCGCACGACGTACTCGGGCCCCTCACTGAAATTGATCATCACGTTGCCGCGGGTGCGGTTGCCGCTATCGAGCTCGCTGATCCAAAACGCACGGCCCTCTGGTTCGCCCGGACGACCAAGAATGTTCTGGTAAATCAGGTCGACAAACTCGGTGTTGGTGAGGCTGCCGTAGGTGAGGTTGAACTCGTCGCTAATCGAGAAGAAGTCCGACATGGAGTCGAGGTTGTGCGCACCCGACATCGAGTTGGACACCCAGAAGTCGAAGCCCGCCTGATCGGGGGCTCGCAGGAAGTACGCCGAATAGAGGCGGACGATTGAGTCGGTGACTTCTGGGCACGCGGTGTTCGCGAAGTCGGGTCGAGCGACCTGAGCCGAAGCGGGCGACGGCACCGCTGTTCCGACGAGAGCGGTCGCAAAAGCAACCAAAATCGCGAGCTTCTTCAACATGGCTTGCGCCCCCTTGTTTAGCCCCTCCTGCGAAGGAGGGATCGTAAACCGAAAAGGGGGCGCCGGCCGTGATGATTTCTTATTTAACGATCTTGGTGACTCGGCCAGCACCGACGGTGCGGCCACCCTCACGAATGGCGAAGCGCAAGCCCTCATCCATGGCGATCGGGTTGATCAGCTCGACCGACATGTCGGTGTTGTCGCCCGGCATGCACATCTCGGTGCCTTCTGGCAGGGTGACGGTGCCGGTGATGTCGGTGGTGCGGAAGTAGAACTGCGGGCGGTAGTTGCCGAAGAACGGCTTGTGACGGCCGCCCTCTTCCTTGGTGAGCACGTAGACCTGTGCTTCAAAGTCGGTGTGAGGAGTGATCGATCCTGGCTTGGCGAGCACCTGACCGCGCTGGACCTCGTCCTTTTCAATGCCACGCAGGAGGGCGCCGATGTTGTCGCCAGCCTGACCTTGGTCGAGGAGCTTGCGGAACATCTCGACACCGGTGCAGGTGGTGGTCTGCGTGTCCTTGATACCGATGATCTCGAGGGCGTCGCCGGTGTTGACGATGCCCTGCTCGACCTTGCCGGTGACGACGGTGCCGCGGCCGGTGATCGAGAAGACGTCTTCGATCGGCATGAGGAATGGCTTGTCGAGATCGCGCTCTGGCATGGGGATGTAGGCATCAACCTGAGCCATGAGCTCCATGATCTTGTCGCCGGCGTCTGAGTCGCCTTCAAGTGCCTTGAGAGCTGAAACGTGCACGACGGGGCAGTCGTCACCAGGGAACTCGTACTCGTTGAGCAGCTCACGAGCCTCAAGCTCAACAAGCTCGAGAAGTTCTTCGTCATCGACCATGTCGGCTTTGTTGAGCGCGACCACGATGGCGGGCACGCCGACCTGGCGAGCAAGCAGCACGTGCTCACGGGTCTGTGGCATCGGGCCGTCTGCGGCGGACACGACCAAGATGGCTCCGTCGACCTGGGCGGCGCCGGTGATCATGTTCTTGATGTAGTCAGCGTGACCAGGCATGTCGACGTGGGCGTAGTGACGCTCTTCGGTCTCGTACTCAACGTGAGACACGTTGATCGTGATGCCACGCTCGCGCTCTTCGGGCGCCTTGTCGATGTTCTCAAAGTCTGTTGCCGAGTTGCCCTCAACACGGTCTGCGAGCACCTTGGTGATCGCGGCGGTGAGTGTGGTCTTGCCATGGTCGATGTGACCCATGGTTCCAACATTCACGTGCGGCTTATTGCGCTCAAACTTTTCCTTGGCCATGGCGGATTAATCCTTCGGGATGCATCAACTACTCGAACGGGGTGGGCATCGAAACCGCTTCGCCGTGCGCGTCCACAACGGAAAGTTTCCGGGTGGGGGTGCGGATGGAGATCCAGTTCCGAACACTCGATCCTGCCTCACCCAGCGGGGCGATGGACGGACCAAGCAGTAGCGACGGTCGGGCTCGAACCGACGACCTCTCGATTATGAGTCGAGCACTCTTACCAACTGAGCTACGTCGCCGAGAAAGCGTTTGGCTTCAATCGTCCCGCAGAAACTGCTGGTTTGACTGAGGACCGATCCGCCTCGGGAGCCTCCTGACAGAATCGAACTGTCGACCTTTTCCTTACCATGGAAACGCTCTACCGACTGAGCTAAGGAGGCACTGCCTGCAAAGCAGGCCGACAAAGTCTGCCACGCCTCGAGATGCTCCCCAACCACTTTCCGGAATTGGGTGACCACAGATCTGACGTGCCACGTGCGCAACGTCGGGTCTTGTGAAGCCAGCGGCGGCTGACCCGGCGACGCGGAGTTGGGTAGAAGCACCCTCGGCCTCAAGTTTCGGTAGCCATTCCGCCGACGTAGCTGCTTCGCACGTAACGAAAGCAGTTCATCAATGTCTCGACGAACCCGGAAGCTCGGCGCCGCATTTGCTGGCTTGGCTCTGATCGCATCATCCGCCGCATCGGCGGGTGCCCAGGGCGCTCCGGAAGGCGATCCACCTGGTTTCGCCCGAGCAGAGGCCGCACTCGCTCGTCTTGGCAACCAGTTGCCGGCCGCGGCTCAGGCCTCTGGCATGACGGTGGCCCAATACCGGTCAGTCGTTCTGAACGATCCGTCGGTCGCTGTCAATCAAGACGGCGAGATTGCGTACTTCGACGAGATCGCGCCCGGCGAAGTCGATACAACGGGCGAGGCCATCAGCGCAGCTCCTCCAACGACGGATGCGGTGTTTCAGCTGAGCAGCCTGCCGGGAGCCGAAAAGACGATCTACCTCGACTTCGACGGTCACATCACTGAAGGAACAACCTGGAACGCCTCATACGACGTGGCCACCATCGTTTCGCCACCGTTCGACATCGACGGTGATCCCAACTCGTGGTCAGCACAAGAGCTCGACATCATTCGCCGCTCATTCATTGCTGTGTCTGAGGACTTCGCCCCGTGGAACGTCAATGTCACCACCATCGATCCTGGCGCTGATGCCTTGAGTCGGACCAGCTCGGATGACGTGCGCTGGGGAGCTCGCGTCGTGATCACCGACGACACCTTCGCTAACTGTGGATGTGGCGGTCACGCATTCATCGGCTCGTTCGATGACGCCGTCGACGAACCGACATACGTGTACAACTCAAGCTTTGTCGGCGTGTCTGAAGCCATCACACACGAGGTGGGCCACATGCTCAACCTTTCGCACGATGGCACTGCTGACGCTGGCTACTACACGGGCCACGACGGGCTCGATGGCCACGCCACAACGGGGTGGGCACCCATCATGGGTGCGGCGTACTACCAGCCGCTCACGCAGTGGAGCCAGCAGGAGTACATCGGAGCGAACAACAACAATGCCGATGCCAACTTTGGCTATGGCCGTGACGACGTTGGCATCATCTCGTCGCTGAGCAATGGCAACGGGTTCGGTTTGAAGGCTGATGACGTGGGAGACACGGCAAACGCCGCGACGGCTCTCGTCGGCTCGACACCCTCGGTCGATGGCTTGATCAGCCACCGCGGAGATATCGACGCCTTCTCGTTCACCACCATCGGTGGAGACATCACGATCGACGCTGCCCCGGACTCCAGCCTGTCTAACCTCGACATCGCTCTGACCCTGCGCAACGCCGACGGCGTCATCGTTGCCGAGTCGAGCCCTTTGAGCACGCTCGCAGCTTCGATCGCCACCACCGTGCCAGCGGGTACCTATGTGGTTGAGGTCGACGGAATTGGCGTAGGCAACCCGGCATCGTTTGCCGCTGGATACACCGACTACGGGAGCCTGGGCCGCTATGTGCTCACTGCCTCAATCGGCGAAACTGCACCTCCTCCCCCACCAGACACCGAGGCTCCGGCCGTCCCCTCTGGCGTGGCCGCTGAGGTTGCAGACGGCGTCGTCGTCGTGAACTGGATCGCCAATACAGAGAGCGATCTCGGGACCTACAACATCTACCGCTCAGAAGACGGTGGACCTCGGACCGCAATCGCAGCCGTTGCCGCTGACAGCAACGTCTTCTCTGACACGCCACCAGCCAGCGGTGACTACACCTATTGGGTGACAGCGGTCGATGTGTCAGGCAACGAGTCCGACTTCTCTGCCTCGGTCACCGTTTCGCTTGAAGCGTCGCTCACCAGCGTCGCCGTCTCAGACTTCGCGGTCTACGGCACGGTGCAGGGCAACTACACCAACACGCAGGTTGCCGACGGAGTGAGCCAAGCGATCACGGAAGCCTCCTCGGGCGGCAAACCAAATCGGCGTCACGACCGGCTTGAACATCACTGGGCGATCCCCGCCACGACTGGTCCACAGACCCTCACCGTCGTTGCCAGGGTCGTCGACGGTGGAGACGCCGACAACGGTGTCAGCGTGCAGTGGTCGACCGATCAAACCAACTGGATTCCGCTTGGCACGATTGCTCCCGGTGCGATGACAACGCAGAGCTACTCGATCGGTGCTGCAACCGGCACCGTGTGGGTACGCATTGTCGACACCAACCGCGATGGGCGTCAGCAGTCCTTCGATCGGGTCGAAGTCGACCAGCTTCGCCTTGATGGTTCAGAGGCTGGCCAGGCGACACAGACGCTGTTGTCATCGTTCACTGTTGGCACCGAGTCGGCTGGCAAGGGAACCCAGCGCGGTACGGCCACCGTCGTCGTACGTGACGATCTGGGCCAGACCGTGCCAGGCGCAACGGTGTCGGTAACGATCACCGGTTCGTTCAACGAAACGCTGACGGGCACCACAGACAGCAGCGGCGCCGTGAGCTTCACAACCACCGACGCCATCCGTAAGCCTTCCTTCCAGGTGTGCGTCACCACCATCGACGCAGCGTTGCCGTACAACGGCGGCACGTCCTGCCGTTCGAAGTAATCGACACGGTCGGCCGCACGGTCGGGGCCTGCGAACGAACGCCACGATCGGATAACCCAGACACGGGGTGAAGGCACGTCCGCTCAGCGGAGCGGCAGTAACCTCACCCCGTGCAGGTTCGTACGGCGACCGTGGATGATGCGCCAGCCATCCTCGAGATCTACAACCGCGAAGTGCTCGAGTCGACCGCCACGTTTGACCTTGTGCCTCGCACCCTCGAGGACCAAGTCGCCTACATCCGCGACCGCTCGGGCGGCTTAGCCGTGATTGCGGTCGAGGACGATGACGGCATTGTGGTCGGCTTCGGCAGCCTCAGCTTTTACCGCGATCGCCCGGCCTACCGAACCACCGTTGAAAACTCGGTGTACGTGCACGTCGACCATCGACGCAAGGGCGTTGGCGATCTGATCCTGGAGGCGCTCATCGAACGGGCCCTCAACCACGGGTTCCACTCGGTGATGGCGCGCATCGCAGAAGCTCAAGAGGCAAGCGTCGCCCTGCACCAGCGACACGGCTTCGAACTCATCGGCATCGAGCGAGAAGTAGGCCGCAAGTTCAACCAGTGGCGCGACTGCGCCCTCATGCAACGCCTCCTCTAACCCGGGATTGGTGTGCCCAGGTGACCACTTACGACGCTCTCAGCACACCAATCGAGATTCGGGCCGATTGGTGTGCCCAGGTGACCAGTTGCGACCGTCTCAGCACACCAATCGCTCAGAACGCGCCGAGAACGAGTGGGGTGGACGCGCAAGTTCGCCCCGCAGGGGCGAACTTGAACGAACCTGAAGGGTTCGCGTGGGCCGGGTAGGATTTGAACCTACGTAGGCGATGCCGGCGGATTTACAGTCCGCTCCCTTTGGCCACTCGGGCACCGACCCAGGAGCCAAGGAGCATATCGGTGCGGTACCGTCGCGACATGCCGAGTTTTGACGTTGTTTCCGAGATCGACATGCAAGAAGTTCGCAACGCGGTTGACCAAGCAGCCCGTGAAGTAGCGAACCGATTCGACTTCAAAGACACCAACTCCGCCGTCGACCTTGATGACAAGGGCATGACCATCACGCTCGAGTCGGCCAGCGCCGATCGTTTGTCTGCCCTCAAGCAGGTCCTCGAAGAGAAGATGGTGAAGCGGAAAGTGTCGCTGAAAGCCATCGACTTTGGCGATGTTGAAGATGCTGCTGGAGGCCGTGCCCGCCAGGTCGTCGAGCTCAAGGCTGGCATCTCGTCTGAGATGGCCAAAAAGATCAACTCGCACATCAAGGACCTCAAAATGAAGGGCATTCAGAGTTCGACTCAGGGTGACCAGGTGCGGGTCAACGGTAAAAAGCGAGATGCGCTTCAGGACGTTATTGCTGCGCTCAAAGAAGCAGATCTGGATTTGCCCTTGCAGTTCCAGAACTTTCGCGACTGAACTCAGTTATGGGCAGGCACGACTTCGAGGAGGGGTTGACGCGTCGTGACGTATTCCCTCGGGGTTGATCTCGGGACCACATTCACCGCAGCAGCGATCTGCGAACCAGGCGGACGACCGTCGATGGTGTCGCTTGGCGCGAGCGGATATGCGATCCCGTCTGTGCTCTTCCTTCGAGATGACCGCACCTTCCTCGTTGGCGAAGGTGCCGAGATGCGAGCCACCGCCGACCCCACCAGGGTGGCCAGACACTTCAAGCGTCAGCTCGGCGATTCAGGCTCACGGTTTCTGGCTGGTACGCCGTACTCGCCGCAAACGCTGACGGCCCGACTTCTCACGCACGTGCTCGACACCGTCATCGACCGTCAGGGTTCAGAGCCCAGCACGGTCGTGCTCACTCACCCTGCGAACTGGGGCCCGTATCGGCGCGAGGTACTCGAGCAGGCAGCCGCGATGGCCGGGGTCACCGGGCGCATCCAGATGGTCTCTGAGCCCGAGGCCGCGGCAAGTCACTACGCCATGTCAGAGCGCATCGACACAGATGAACTGATCGGTGTCTACGACTTGGGAGGCGGCACGTTCGACGCCGTCATCATGCGTCGAACCGCAGACGGGTTCGAGGTTGTTGGACAACCCCAGGGGGTTGAACGACTGGGCGGCGTCGACTTCGACGATGTCATCTGGGCCTTCGTTGCCGAGGCCGCAGACCTCGACGCCAACGAAATGGCAAACACAGACGACGAGGCCGTGTTGGCTGCTGGCCATGCCTTGCGCACCAACTGTGTCTCGGCCAAACGGCTGCTCTCTGCCGACACGAGCGCCGACATCAGAGTTGCACTGCCGACGCTGAACCGAACCGTTCGCCTCAACCGTAAGGAATTCGAGAACCGGATCAGGCCCCGTTTGCTCGAGACGATCACCGCGCTCGAGGCAGCCATGGTGAGCGGCAACGTCGAGGCAGCCGACCTCAGTCGGATCTTGCTCGTCGGTGGTTCAAGCCGAATCCCCATCGTGAATCAGCTGCTGGCGCAGCACTTCGGTCGACCCATCGCGGTTGACAGCGATCCGAAAAACACTGTGGCGCTCGGCGCCGCGTTGCGGGGCGTGCTCGATCAAGACCTCGGCAACACTGGTCTCACCAACACAGCTCTCGACGACCCACCAGCCCCGGCAACACCGCCAACACCCACACAGGGCGCTCGCCAGCCAGCATTTGCACCGACGCCCCAGCGCGAGAAACCGGCCGCCGCGAAGACCCCACCGACGCCACCGTCTCCGCAGACCACTCCCCCCGTGCCAACACCAACGGCGGCACCTCCACCCTCGCCCCCGGTGCCAGAACCCGAGCCGATTCGTTCATCGGTGCTGCCCGACATCGACCTGTCGTCGATCCCGACACCGCCAGAAGGCGTCGGCCCGCTGATCGACCTCACCGACACACCACCAACACCGTCGGTTCCTCAGCGTCTTGTTGGCGGAGCACCTCAGGCCTTCGCCGCACCACCAACGAAGGCCCCCGACCCCATCGCCCCGCAACGGCCAACGGCCCCCGCGCCGGCCGCAGATCCACACGTTGCGGCGACACCGCCCACTCCCCCGGCCACAGCGCCTCGGAACCCCGAACCCACCACGCCCATCGAGTCCAAACCGCCAAGCGAGCTCGACTCGCTCCAGGCAGAGTCTCGCCACCGGGTCTCGATGCCGACGGGCCCGCGCAAAGAGAATCCGTATCAGCCCGTTGACCCGAAGCAGGTTGGCGACCTCACCTCAACAGGTGGACCAAGTCCGACGCTGATCGCCGTCTCCGTCCTCTTGGTGATCGTGATCGTGGCGGCCGTGGCGTACCGACTTCTCGCCTAGCGCCACAGCAACGTCGGCGCTCCGACAAAGCGCACGCTCCGAGAAGACCTTGGCCCAGGAAGACCTTGGCCCAAAAAGACCTTGTGGGCCCGACTGATGCTGACCGAACGAGGTGTCATCGACGCGTGATGCGAAGAAACGTGGAAGTCCGCCCGCCAGGGACAGAATTCGGTTGGCATCAGCCGGACCCAGATCTTCCCTCCGGTTCCCGCTGCGATGCCTCGTGAGAAGCACCGTGTTGCTTCGCAGTATCGGACGGATCGGCCAGAACGTGATCGGGGACACCCCTAGTCGCATCCCCTATCGGGCCCAGTGGATTTGATCAGCCGACTGGGCGGCGCATCTTCTAGGGCTGGAAGCGCGCCGCAATCTCCGCGTGACGACGCAGCTTTTCATCAAGCGTCTTGGCCACCAGCGCACCGTTCTCAACCACGGGTCGGCCGTGCACAATCGTGTGCCACGCACCGAACGGCCCGCACCGAAGCCATCCCTCGATCGGGTCGTGCACCACGCCAGCGAACGCCGGGCCGTCAAGCTTCCACACCGTGATGTCGGCCACGGCACCAACCGACAGCTCGCCAAGCTCACCCGCTCGACCGAGGCACGCGGCACCACCGCGAGTCGCCATCTCAAGCGCGTCGCGGGCTGTGGTCGAGGCGGCTCCCGTTGCGAGCTTGCCGCTCAGCATGGCCAGGCGCGCTTCTTGCCACATCGACGCGCTATCGGCGGACGACGAACCGTCGCAGCCGAGCCCAACAGGGCATCCGGCTGCTCGCAACAGCGAGGTACGGGCCACACCGGACGACAGGATCATGTTTGAGCTCGGGCAATGGGCAATGCCGACACCGGCCGCTCCGAGCGCCAGGATCTCGGCGTCGCTCGGCCGCACCACGTGGGCAGCCCAGCTGCGGTCGGTGAGCCAGCCAACGTCGTCGTAGAGCTCCACGGGCCGCATCCCAAACTTTGCGAGCGAGTACTCGTCGTCCTCTTCGTTCTCGGCCAGATGGGTGTGCAGCCGCACGTCCAGTCGCTCGGCCAGTTCAGCCGTTTCACGCATCAACCGAGGCGTCACGCTGAAGGGCGAACACGGTGCCAGGGCGACACGGCACATCGCGCCATGTGAACGGTCGTGCCATCGGTCGACGTGTCGCTCAGACGCAGCGAGGATCTCTTCTTCGGTGAGCACCGCATTGTCTGGTGGGAGTCCGCCGTCTTTGAACGACAGGCTCATCGAGCCAAACGTTGGGTGGAAGCGCATGCCTAGTTCGGCGGCAGCACCGATTTCGGCTGCGAGCAAGTCGCCAGCACCGGCGGGGTGGATGTAGTGATGGTCGCTTGAAGTTGTGCAGCCCGACAGTGCGAGCTCAGCCAGCCCGACCCAAGCGGCGTGGTGCACGGCCTCTTCGTCGAGGGCGTCTGTCCAGAGTGGATAGAGACCTTCGAGCCAGCCGAACAGCGGGGCGTTGGTCATCGGCGGATACGCCCGGGTGAGGTTTTGGTAGAGGTGGTGATGGGTGTTCACCAGGCCAGGGGTCACCAAGCATCCGTCGGCCGAAATGCGTCGCCTGGCGCCGGGTTCGCGTTCGGCGGCCGATCCGACTGCCGTGATGAAGCCGTTGTCGACCGCAATCCAGCCGCCCGGGATCTCTCGTCTCTGATCGTCGACGGTCGCCACAAGCCAGGCGCCATGCACCACAAGGTCGACGACCCCAGAGATTCGGTTGTGAGCGTCGGGAGACACGTTCAGCCCGTCGGCTCAACAACCCCTGCCATAAGCAGTCCGATGTTCTCGCGAGTGGCGTCGTCGGCATCGACAATGGCCACGATCCGGCCCTCAAACACGACGGCAATGCGGTCAGACAGACCGAGCACCTCGTCGAGATCCTCGGAGATCAGCAGTGTTGCCGTGCCGCGATCGCGCTGAGCGATGAGCTGTTCGTGGATGTACTCGGCACTGCCGATGTCGACCCCGCGCGTCGGCTGACTCGCTATCAACACGCCCGGGTTACCAGTGAGCTCGCGGGCAATGATGACCTTCTGGATGTTGCCACCAGACAGGCTCGACGTTGGGGTGTCGATCGTCGGAGTCTTCACCGCAAACCGCTCGACAAGTTCGGAACAGTGGCGGCGAATGGCGTCGAAGTTGAAGAGCCCTGACGAGGTGAACTCCGCGGTGTCGTGGTTTACCAAGATCAGATTTTCTGAGACGGAGAAGTCGCCGACGGCGCCGTCCTTCATTCGCTCCTCTGGCACGTACGCCAAGCCAAGGTCGCGTCGCTGCTTCGTCTTCATCGGCAGCACATCTGTGCCGTCGAGCAACACCGAGGAGCCCGGCAGTGGTGTGCGGAGTCCCGCGATGGTCTCGGCAATCTCGCGCTGTCCGTTACCAGACACGCCAGCGATGCCGAGAATCTCACCACCCTTCACGTCGAACGAGACATCGTCGACGGCGCGGGTGCCACGATCGCCCTGCACACTCAGCGAACGCACCTCGAGGCGTGAGTCGCCGGTCTCAACCGGCGGGCGATCGGGGGTGAGCTTCACGGCTCGCCCAACCATCATTGCCGCGAGCTCTTCCCGACTCGTTTCGCCCGGCGTGGTATGCCCGCTCACCCGTCCGTTTCGCAGCACGGTGATGCGGTCGGACAGGGCCATCACTTCGTGAAGCTTGTGCGAGATGAAGATGAGGCCGCGGCCTTCATCGGTCATACGCCGCAGAATCTCGAAGAGGTCATCAACTTCTTGCGGCGTGAGCACGGCCGTTGGCTCGTCGAGTACGAGCAGCTCGGCCTGGCGGTAGAGCGCCTTCATGATCTCGACCCGCTGCCGTTCACCAACAGATAGCCGCCACACGTCGACAGACGGATCGACCGACAGACCGTGTTGATCAGAGATCTCACGAATGCGCTCAGACACCGCGTCGAGATCGGTAAACGGCGCCCGGCCTGAGCTCAATCCCAGCGCCACGTTTTCCGCCACCGTGAGGGTCGGCACCAGCATAAAGTGCTGATGCACCATGCCGATGCCGGCCTCGATGGCTTGTGAGGGTGAGGTGATCGTGGCGGGCGATCCCTGCCAGATCACCTCGCCCTCATCAGGTTGGTAGAGACCAAACAGAATCTTCATGAGCGTGCTCTTGCCCGCACCGTTCTCACCGAGAAGGGTGTGCACCTCGCCAGCCCGAACGTCGAAGTCGACGTCCTGGTTGGCAATGACGCCGGGGAAGCGCTTCGTGATCCCCCGCATTTCGAGCATGCTCATGGTTCGGTCTCCGGAATTCTCGCCTTCGTGATGGATCAGGCGCCGGTGTCGATGGAGCCGTCGATGATCCCGTCGATGGCTGCATCAGCGGCATCGCGTGCGCCGTCTGGCAGTTCGAAACCGTCGTTGAACTCGATCTCGAGTCCGCCGTTCTCGAGGTTCACCTCAAAGGCTTCGCCACCGAGCGTTCCGCCGTCGCGGAGAGCGAGCATCTCTTCGAGCACGACCTCCCAGTGGTACACCTGCGAGGCCACGACGAGCTCAGGGTCGAGCGAGGTCTGGTTGGCCTGCGTGCCGAACCAGGCAACGCCGTTTTCTGACGCAACGCCAACGGCGCCGACAACAGCCTGTGATGAACCGGTGAGCACATCGACGTCGTTGCTCAAGTGAGCCTGGGCAGCCTCAGCCATGAGGGCAACGTCGCTGAACGAACCGGTGTATGTGATGGCGACGTTGACATCGCCTGAGTCTTCGGCACCCTTTGCGAAGCCGTTGATGTAGGCCACTGCGTCGCCAGCTTCAACGGGGCCGATAACACCGATGTTGCCGGTCTGGGTGACAGCTGCGGCCAGCACACCGTTGACGTAGCCGCCCTCGTCAGCAGCCGGGTAGTACGCAAACACGTTGTCGAGACCCTGGGTGTCACTCGAGGTTCCCCAGATGAACGTGGTGTCGGGGAACTCAGGAGCGATCTCTGAGAGCGGTCCGCCGAACTGGGTGCCATGGGCGATGATCACCTCGACGCCGTCTTCTGCGTAACCGCGGATGGCGGCTGCGGCGTCATCAACGACAAACGTGCCGTCTGTGACCTGCAGATCGATGTCACGATCAAGTGCGTCGATGGCATCGATCATGCTCTGGGTGAAGGCAAGGTCGTCGCTCGCACTGGGAGCCACGATGGCCATAGTGAGCGTGTCACCGCTTGCCTCCGAGTCATCGGAATCACCGGACGGTGTCTCGTCCTCGATCCCAACATCGACACTTACTTCGTCAGCACCGCACGCTGCGGCAACCATGGCAAACGAGAACAACAACGCCAGTAGGCGTAGAAGATGACGGGTGAGTTTCATGAGGGATTCCTCTCCGGTTACGGATTTCTTGACTGTTGATTGGACGGGCTGATTATCAGTGTCGACTGAACGGGCGGGTGAGAGCGGAAGGCGCTTGCACCCGGCCAGCCAGAACGACAAGAGCAATGATCGTGAGCACGGCGGGGGCCATGGCTGCGATGTCGGAGGCGCTGCGAGGGATGATCCCCTGCGCCTTCCACTGAAGAACGACGGCGGCGACAAGGCCGTAGAGCAGAGCCCCAGACATCACGCCGGCTGGGCGCCAAGCGCCGAAGTACACGAGAGCTACGGCAATGAAGCCAAGACCCGCGGTGAGGTTGGGTTGGAAGATGCCGAGTTCGAGCACGAGCGCTGCGCCGGCCAGGCCAGCCATCGCATTGCCGATCAAGATCGCGTATGTGCGAGTCCACCCCACAGAAACGCCGAGGCTGTCGGCCGCCTGCGGATTCTCGCCAACGGCTCGGATGTTCATGCCGAACGTTGTTTTCCGGAGCATGAAGGCCAACAGCGGGACCATGGCAAAAGCCAGGTAGGTAAGCCACGAGTGTTCGAAGAGAGCCTCGCCGATCACAGGAATGTCTGACAGCAGCGGGATGGGCACGTCTGGCAGCTGGTTGGCCGGTTTGGGGGTGCCGACCTGCCGGCGGAACATCAGGTCGCTGAAGCCAAGACCAAAGAGGAAGATGCCGATGCCGCTGATGCCCTGCTGAGCTTGCAGGACCACGGTGATGACGGCGTAGATCACGCCCATCACAAGTCCGACGCCAACACCCACGAACGACCCGAGAATCAGATTGTCGGTCTCGAGCACCGTCCAATAGGCGAAGAACGCGCTCAGTTGCATCACGCCGTCGACACCAAGATTGAGCACACCGCTCCGCTGGCCAACGGTCTCGCCGAGCCCGGCAAGGAGATACGGCGTCGCAAGACGAATGCCCGAGGCAACGGTGGCCACCAGAATCGACATGGTGAAGAAGTCGCTCACGATTGCGCTCCTTCAACGACGGCTGGCGTTTCAGGCGTGGACGGGGTGTCGTCGAACTCGGCTCTGGCTTCGAGCATCCGGTCGATCTTCTCTCTGAGTCGACCGCTGCTCACCACAAAGATCACCACGATGCCGTTGATGGCAATCGCGATCGGAGCTGGCACCTGCAGAACCCGCTGCAGGTTGGTGGCTCCCGTGAGCAGCGCACCAAACAGGAACGACGAAGGGATCGTCCACAGCGGATGGAGCCCGCCAAAGAGGGCGGCAACGATGCCGTTGAACCCGGCAGAACCCGTGAAGCCTGCCGACGACCCGTCTGTCACCATGCGTTGGCCTTCGCTACCAAACACAAGGATGGCTCCGGCAAGCCCACCGAGCGAGCCGCTGAGCGCCAAGGCAGTGGTGATGTTGCGCTTCACGTTGATGCCAGCGGCCTTCGCCGCATCCGGGCTATGTCCGACTGCTCGCAGGCGAAAGCCTGTAGGGGTCCGCCACAGCAGTACGTAGACAGCAATGGCGGCCAGCACGGCGATCAACACCCCAAGGTGAAGGCGCACGCCGGGGACGATGTTGGGCAACGTTGCGTTGTCTGACAACCGCTCGGTTTGTGGAATGCGGGTGCCAGCCTCCACCTCGAGCGGGTCGATGAGCGGCCCACGAAGCAGGTAGTTCATGAGCTGCACCATCACGATGTTGAGCATGATCGTGCTGAGGATCTCGTTCACCGAGGCGTAGGCCTTGAGCGCCCCGGGAATGGCGCCGACGATGGCACCACCAATCAGACCAGCGACAAGAACAACCGGCACAAGGATGATCGCTGGCAAATCTGGCACGGCGAGGGCGACGCTCGTGGACAGCAATGCGCCAGCCACGATCTGGCCCTCGCCACCGATGTTCACGACGCTCGTGCGGAACGCAATCGTGATGCCGGCACCGACTAACACAAGTGGCGTTGCCTTGATGGCCGTTGCAGCCAAGCGATCGGCGCTTCCAAAAGCTCCATCGAGAAGGGCCTTGAGCCCCTCCCATGGGCTGGCGCCAATGGCCAGCAACATCACCGCGCCAAAGAGAAAGGCAATGAGAGCGGCGAGCAGGGGAATCGACGCTCCCAGCAAACGCTTCATGTGCGACAACTCTCCCCAACGACGTCGGCCCGGCCGTGACCGCTCGGCAACTTAACAGCACGTAAAGAAACGGAGAAATTGAACACGGTTGGTCGACTACCCACTCGCATCGATGGCGTTGAGGTAGTTGTAAATCGTGATGCGACTGACGCCCATCATTTCGGCGATGTCGTCGACGGCGCCTCGCAACAAGAACGCGCCACGCTCGTGGAGCTGTCGCACCACGGCCTGCTTTTGGGCTCGGTCCCAATCGGAGGCACTCGTGCCCATCGTGCGTTCCGCGTCGGACACCATCTCGACGAGCGCGTTGTGAAGCGGACCAATGCCGAGCTCGGCTGCGTCTGGACCAACCCGAATACGTATCGAGTCGGCACCTTGGGCCAGCGACTGCCGAATCATCTCGGCGACCGCAGCAGCGACCGCATCGATCTGTCCTTCCGTGGCCGACGAGAACGGGCCGACGTTGACCTCAAGTCCGGATGCTTCGAAGGCTTCGATCGCCGCCTTGACGTGTCGACCCGGTCGGCCCTCGTTGAACGGCTCAACCAAGAACTCAACCGCGACCTGCTCGTCGGACTGTGCGCGCTCTGAACCGGACCCCACGATCGGCGAGGCTACCGGTCATCTCCCACCGATGTCCCAGCGAACACCGTGTGTCACCGTGCGGTCACGCGCCGTTCACAACACGCGTTACGCAAACAACGTTGGACGGTCGTCGTTCTGACCCCGCACCCAGCGAATGAAGTCGGGAGCAACGTCGTTGATGGATGTGCGGGCCGCCGCAGAACCGACAGGGACGACGTGCGTGACCACGCCGTTCGCGGTGTATGCGTGCAGCCCAATCATTGGCCCCTCCGCCGTTTCGGCGGGGTCGTGAGATTGGTCGAGGTCACCCGCAACCGTGACAGATGTGGACGGACAGGCGAAGACAGAACAGCCACCCCAGTTGGTGTGGATGGCCCGATGCACATGGCCGCTCAGAATCTGAATGGTCTGCGGATGACGTCGTACCACTTCTTCGAGAAGCTCAAACCCCTTCAACCCAACGCAGTCCATCCACCAGATGCCCGTCTCGAACGGTGGCTGGTGCACTGCTACCACCGTCGGGCCTTCGCTGCCGCCCAGCGCGGCATCGAGCCACTGGGCATCTTCGTCAGTGAAAACGTCCGTCGAGGTATCAAGCAGAACCAGCCGAAGCGGTCCGGCGTCCATCGTTCGGTGACCACGCAGCTCATCGATCTTTCTGTCGTGGTTGCCGGTGATGGCCTCCCACGGCGCCGCAAGCGGAGCGATGCGTTCCTGGAACTCAACCCACTCTTCCTCGGTTCCGTTGTGCGTCAGGTCGCCCGTCGCCAGCACAAGGTCGGGCTGTCTCGACATGGCGTTGATCTCAGCAACCGCTTCGGAGAAGCGTTCCCCACTCCCCACCGCCGGGCCGCCAATGTGGACATCGGACACTTGCGCGATCACGAAAACCATGTCGCTGAACCTACATCGAGCAAGCGGACTGCTTCTGTTCGCCAGCGAACAGACAACGAGAGAATTTACGAATTGTAAAGATGCGGTAGTCTGCTCTGCTGTGACGGTCACGACGAACCAAAAGCATGCCGACCTGCGCATCGACATTGGACGACTCAACCGGCGACTCGCTGATCTCGCGGCCATTGGCGCCATCGAGGGCACCGAGGGTTGCGCTCGTTTGGCCCTCACCGATGAAGACAAGGCCGGCCGCGACTTGGTGGTCACCTGGATGCACGATCTCGGGCTCGAGGTGACCGTCGACGGCATCGGCAACGTGGTCGGGGTCATGGCTGGCGAAACAGACGGCCCACCCGTGATGTGTGGCTCACACATCGACACCGTTCGCACCGGCGGTCGATATGACGGAAACCTCGGTGTGCTCGCCGGCCTCGAGGTCGTCGAGACCCTGCTGGCCGCTGGCATCACACCGCCACGCCCGCTTGCCGTTGCGTTCTTCACCGACGAAGAAGGAGCCCGGTTTGCCCCAGACATGTTGGGCAGCCTTGTCTACGTGGGCGGCATGCCGCTCGAAGAAGCGCTCGACATCACCGGCATCGACGGTGCCCAGGTTGGGCCGGAGCTTGTTCGCATCGGGTATGACGGGCCAGCTCCGCTACCGGCGGCCGCACCTCACGCATTTGTCGAAATCCATGTCGAGCAGGGCCCGGTGCTCGAAGCTGAAGGCACCACAATCGGCGCCGTCACATCCGTGCAGGGCATCAGTTGGACCGAGGTCTCCGTGACCGGTCAGTCGAACCACGCTGGCACCACGCCGATGTCGATGCGCCGCGACCCTGGCTTTGTTGCTGCGGCTGCCGCGAACTTCGCTCGCGAACTGGCCCTCGATCTCGGCGCACCGCAGGTTGCCACCGTTGGCCGCCTTGAGCTCTTCCCCAATCTGGTCAACGTGGTGCCGGCAAAGGCAACCTTCACCGTCGACCTGCGCAATACAGACGAAGCCGTCTTGCAGGATGCCGAAGCTCGCTTCGCCGACTTTCTCACGGCGACAGCCGAGGCAGAAGGCTGCACCGTCGAAACGACAACACTCGCCCGATTCGAGCCCGTGATCTTCGATCCGCGAGTGGTCGATCTTGTCGAAGCCACCGCCACCGAGCTGGGCCACTCCGTGAAACGCATGCCATCGGGCGCAGGGCACGATGCGCAGATGCTTGCTCGCATCTGTCCGACTGCCATGGTGTTTACGCCGAGCGTCGACGGCATCAGCCACAACCCGGCCGAGTACACATCACCCGAAGATCTCGAGGCGGGCAGCAACGTACTGCTCCACACCATGCTTGCTCTCGCGGCAGCAGACGACCTCACGCCAACTGAAGGCTGAAACTCATGGCAGAAGCGACCCCACCACTGACGCCGATGCCGCTTGGCGACCTCCTCGCCCGTATCGAGCACGAATGGACCACCCGCAAGAAGATCTTCGATCTTCCGAATGCCCGCATCTGGCAACCGCACGACGAGATCGACCTCGGCTTCGACTTTCTGGGGCGCCGGTGCGCAACACCCATCGGCCCGGCAGCAGGGCCCCACAGCCAGCTCGCCCAGAACATCGTGTTGTCGTGGCTTGGCGGCTCACGCCTGTTCGAGCTGAAGACCGTGCAGGTGCTCGACGATCTCGAGATCGCTCGACCGTGCATTGACATGCAGACCATTGGCTACAACATCGAGTGGAGCCAAGAACTCACCACCAGCCAGAGCCTCACCGAATACGCAAAGGCCTGGATGCTGCTGGCCATCCTTCGCGACTGGGAGCCACTGGCACCGTTCGTTGGGCCAGACCCCGGCCCGCATGTGTTCGACATGTCCGTCGGCTACGACCTCGCCGGCATCTCGGGCGACAAGGTCAGCACGTTCATCAACGGCATGCGAGATGCCACCGTAGAGATCGACCAGCTCCGCGCCGAGCTCACCGGTACGTGGTCTCGATATGCGGACGCTTACTTTGATCCGACGATCTCAGACACCCTGACGCTCTCGACCTTCCACGGGTGCCCACCGGACGAGATCGAGGCCATCACAAAACACCTCATCGATGAGCACGACCTCGACGTGATCGTGAAACTCAACCCCACGCTGCTTGGCTACGAGCGGGTTGCCCGCATCGTCAACGACGAACTCGGCTACGAGGATGTCTCGGTCAAGGAATCCGCGTTCGAGGAAGATCTGCAGTTCGACCGCGGCATCGAGCTCATCGGCGAACTCAATGACTACGCCAAGGAGCGGGACCATCGCTTTGGCATCAAGCTCACCAACACGTTGGTGGTCGACAACGCCAAACAGTGGATGCCGGAAGACACGATGTATCTGTCTGGGCCCCCGCTGCACGTGCTGGCCTCAACGTTGCTCGACGCGCTCGATCAAGCCCTTCCCGGGCAGCTTGATCTGCCGGGTAATGCTGCGAACAACGACGGGGCAGCCGACATCATGGTGAGCTTCTCGGCCGGGATTACCAAGGCCAATCTCGCCGACTCAATCGCCATGGGCGTACAACCGGCAACCGTGTGCTCCGACCTGCTCAAGCCCGGCGGCTACGGCCGATTAGCACCAATGCTGAAAGCACTCACCACGGCGGTGGCCGATGGCAACGCAAGCGATCTGGCGGCGTGGAAGAACGAACGACATCAGGCGGCCCGGTCGGCCGGTCATCCATCGACGGTCAGCCAGCACGTTGCCAACATCCGAGGCGACGCCATCGATCTGTATCACCTGCGAGGCAACGAGAAACTGCCGCGAGCCGTCGATCACGACCTCGAGATGTTTGGCTGTGTGGCCTGCAACTTCTGCATCACGGTGTGCCCCAACGATGCGTTCTTCTCGATCCCGACGAGCGAGCCGATTGTGGATGCCGTCGGCGACGGCGCTGGCCGTCAGCAGTACCTGGTGCTGAGCGAGCTGTGCAACGAGTGCGGCAACTGCATGACGTTCTGTCCAGAAGAGGGCGACCCGGCGATGATCAAGCCTCGGCTCTACACCACGCCCGAGGTGTATGCCGGTCGCAGCGGTCACGGTGTGTTGTTGGCCGCAGACGGCTCGGTATCTGATCATCGTCTCGACGAGGCCAGCATCGGTCTGCTCCAGAGCTTGCTGGCCGATGATGGAAGCCTTCCGCTCGGTCAGTCCAACACGAAAAGAGCGCACGAATGACCCGATTGCTCACCGTCGGTGCGGCCCAGCTTGGGCCCATTGGTAAAGACGAATCGAGGGCCAGCGTTGTTGGGCGCTTGATCGATCTGCTGCAGCAGGGAGCCGCCGCCAGCTGCGAGCTTGTCGTGTTTCCCGAGTTGGCGCTCACCACGTTCTTTCCCCGCTGGTTCACCGAAGACATTTCGGGTCACGACCACTACTACGAAACATCGATGCCGGGGCCAGAAACGCAGCCGCTCTTCGACGAAGCGAAGAAGCTCGGCATCGGGTTTGCCCTTGGCTACGCCGAACTCACCGACAAGGGTGAGCGGTTCAACACGACGATTCTGGTTGAACGCGACGGCTCAACGGTTGGCACGTTTCGCAAGGTCCACATTCCCGGCCACGAAGACGACGAACCATGGCGCCCGTTCCAGCATCTCGAACGGCGCTACTTCGCCGAGTCAGATGAGGGCTTCCCGGTGTGGCGCAGCTTCGACGGCATCGTCGGCATGGCCACCTGCAACGATCGACGCTGGCCCGAGACCTATCGCGAGATGGGCCTCCAGGGCGTTGAGATGATCCTGATCGGCTACAACACGCCGATCCACTACGCGCCAGACCCGGGCCAGAACGCGCTGCAAGGGTTCCACAATCACCTCTGCATGCAGGCCGGCGCCTATCAAAACGGCACGTGGGTGATCGGCGTCGCAAAGGGCGGCACAGAAGAAGGTGTCGAGTCGTTGGCCCAGTCGGCCATCATCGCTCCGTCCGGCCAGATCGTGGCTCAGGCCGTGACCACGGGCGACGAGCTCATCTCGGCCACCTGCGATCTCGACTGGTGCCGGCACTACAAAGAGACCTTGTTTGACTTCGCTCGCTATCGGCGGCCAGAGGTTTATCAGCGCATCACCAATCAGAAGGGCGTGATCGAGCCTCCCGCGGCTCCCGCCTTGGGAGACCAGTCATGACCAGCTTCAGTCTCAACGGCGAAGCCACAAGCGCCTCGGCCAGCCACGAGCACCTGCTCGCTGCGCTACGCGACGAGCTCGGCGTGTTCTCGCCCAAAGACGGCTGCTCCCCCACCGGCCAATGCGGGTGTTGCACCGTGCTGGTGGACGGCAAAGCTCGGGTGGCCTGCCAAACCTCGATGGAAAAGACCGAGGGAGCCGAGGTTGTCACCCTCGAAGGTCTCGCCGACGACGAGCGCGATCGCATGGCTACGGCCTTCGCCGCCTTCGGCGCCCTGCAATGTGGATTCTGCACTCCCGGCATCGTGATGCGCACCAAGGCCATGCTCGACAAGAACGCGCAACCCGATGGCTCAAACAAGCTCACGCGTGAGTCTGCGGCCCGTCTGCTCGGCGGCAACCTGTGTCGCTGCACCGGCTACACGAAGATCCTCGACGCCGTTGAGGCCTTGGCGGCCAACGAGGTACCGGTTGCCATCAACCCGAAGGGCGTCGGCACGCGAGGCATCAAGTACGAAGGCCGCGAGCTCACCCTCGGCGACCGCCCGTTTATCGACGACATGGTTCCCGCCAACCTGGCCCACGGCGCCTTCAAGCTCAGCGATCACGCCCGGGCCAACATCACCGCCATCGATACCTCGGCAGCTGTTGCCGTCCCGGGCGTCGTTGCTGTCTTTACTGCGGCAGACGTGCCGGGTGAGCTTCGCTCTGGGCTCATTCACAAAGACTGGCCGATCTTCATTCCCGTTGGTGGCCGCACCAGCTACCTGGGCGATGTGCTTGCGATGGTGGTGGCCGAAGATCGTCCGACCGCTCGCAAGGCCGCGCAACTTGTCGAGATCACCTACGACGTGCTCACGCCGATGACGAACCCAGCCGAGGCCGTTGCGAGCAGCGAAGACGCAGTGTGGACCCTTGATGGCAACGTGCTCTCGACCAGCACTTACAGCCGTGGCGACATCGAAGCCGGTCTCGCCAACGCAGCGCACGTCGTCACCGAGACGTTCCAGACCCAACGCATCGATCACGCCTTTGTTGAACCAGAGTCGACGCTTGCCGTGCCCGTTCCCGCTGGTGCTCCCCTGCCGCTGACCAACGGCGACACGGCGGGAGACGCGGTCGACTTCGATCGGCTCATGGTGTACTCGGGCGGCCAAGGCATCTGGGACGACCGAAATGACATCGCCCGCATACTCGACATCGAACCACAGACCGTCGTCACCGAGCTGGTGAGCAACGGCGGTGCCTTCGGTGGCAAAGAAGACATGTCGAACCAGGGCCAGACGGCGCTCGCATCGTGGCTGCTTGGCCGGCCGGTGAAGACGACCTTCTCCCGCGAAGAGTCATTCCTCGTGCACACCAAGCGCCACCCCATCCGCATGACCTACGAAGCAGGCTGTGACACAGACGGCAAGCTCGTGGCCCTCCGAGTTCGGATGCTTGGCGACTCTGGCCCGTACGCCTCCGTAGGCATGAAGGTGCTCGAACGAGCAGCCGGTCACGCCTCTGGCCCCTACGTGTGCCCCAACATCGACGTTGAAGCCATCGCCGCCCGCACCAACAACTCGGTGTGTGGCGCCTTTCGCGGGTTCGGCGCCAACCAAGCCCAGTTCGCCATGGAAGGCGTCATGGATCGGCTCGCCGCCGCCGTGGGCATCAGCGGCTGGGAGATGCGGAACCGAAATGTGATCTCACCCGGTGTCGTCTGGGGCCCAGGCCAGCTCATGGACGACGGATGTCTTGGCGCTCAGGCTTGTCTTGATGCCGTGAAGCCGGCCTACGACGAAGCCGTTGCCGCCGGCAAAGCCGTTGGTCTCGGCCTCGGGCTCAAGAACTCGGGTTTGGGCAATGGCTTCAAAGAGATCGCCAAGGCTGTCGTGCACTTCCGCCAAGACGGCAAGGTCGAGGTTCGCCACTGCTGGACCGAGATGGGCCAGGGCATCCACACGGTCGCCTTGCAGGTGGCCGTCGAAGAGCTCGGAGTCCACGCCGAGCAGATCGAGGTCATCGTCGACTCAACCCGCGAGCTCGGCGCCGGTCAGACCACCGGCAGCCGAGGCACGCTGATGGGAGCAGGCTCGGTTGCCGATGCCTGCCGCAAGGCCGTCGCAGATGGTTGCAAGGTGGGTGTCGACTACGAGGGTGAATACCGAGTCGACTGGACCAACTCGCTCAACGAAGGTCTCGAGAACCCCATCATCCACTCGACCTTTGGTTACGCCGCACAGATGATCGTGATGGATCCGGAGTCTGGCGAGATCGACAAGGTCGTGGCAGCTCACGACGTTGGCAAGGCCGTCAATCCGTTGCTGTGCGAGGGCCAGGTTGAAGGTGCTGTCCACATGGGCCTGGGCTACGCCATGACCGAGGGTTTCCCGTGTGATCCAGACGGCAAGCCGCTCAACGACACCCTCAGAAGCCTCGACATCATCCGTCCGAAAGACATGCCAGACGTTGATGTGATTCTCGTGGAGTCACCAGAGCCCAACTCGCCATACGGCATCAAAGGCGTCGGCGAAATCGGCCTTGTGCCAACCGCCGGGGCCGTGGCCGCAGCGATGCAGGCACGCGACGGCGAGTGGCGTACCGAACTTCCACTCGTTAACGAAAAGAACCGGGAACGGGCCTCAGCCTGGCAATAGCTGGCCGTTCGGTCAGCCGGTGGTGTCGGCCGTCTCGAACCGACGGCGAGAAACAAGAAGAACCGCCAGTCCTGCGGCCACGAGTGACACGCCGACGGTGGTGATCCACAAGGTGGCGCCTGTTCTCGGCAGTTCTTGAAGGGCCTCCGTCTCTTCGCTGACGAAGGTGAGACGCACGTAGCTGATGGCCTGACCGATCTCTTCCTCGCTCAGCCCTTCGCCGAAGGCCGGCATGCCGCCCTTTCCGTTCGTGACACTGTCAACGTGGACGGACCGGGAGGCTTCAGCGGCAACATCAAGCAACGGCCGACCGCGCTCAGAGCCTTCACCGTCTGCGCCGTGACAACCGGCGCACGACGATTCGTACACCGCCATGCCAGCTTCCACCTGAGCTGGATCGTCTGCGTCTTCCTGAGCACCGGCGGTACCAGCCCCGAAGATCGCAAAGGTCATCACCATGACGGCGACGACTGCTGGCCAAAGAACTCGCATCGTACGTTGCATCTTGTTTCCCCCGAGGTGACGTTGAACGCACCGTGCTCATCGAACGAACCGTTCTCGTCGGTCGTGCTGCTACCTACCTGCCCATGCGTTGCTTAAATTTTTAAACACGTTAGCAACGGGGCGCTATCGAGGCAAGCCATCTGGGCCGAGAGGACACGACTCGATGGCACAGGCGTCGCTTCCTCTGTGCAGGCGAAGGTGATCAGCAACCTCGCCAAGGGCCGCGGCCACGACGTCCCGACGGTCGGTTCCGACGCGATCGAGAAGCAGCTTCCGAACCAGCTCCGCGTGCGGTTCCGACGCTGACGCCAGCGCCGCCTGACCATCAGCGGTCAAGGTTGCGTCGATCCCACGATTGTCGCTCGACGACCGCTCACGGGTCACCCACCCTCGCTTCTCGAGACGCTCAACCGTCTGGGTGACCAGTGGCCCTGAGGCCGCAATCTGGCGAGCAAGCTCTGACATCCGCATGCGACCAGAGGCACCGTCCAGACGCACGAGCACCTCGTACTCGCGGTGCGACATCCCCTGATTGGCCACGAGATCAGCGGCCAGCGCCTGCTCAATCATGCGCCCGGCGTCGAGAAAGCTTGTCCACAACCGAAGTTCAACCGGGCTGAGGTGACGTCCGGTTCCCGAAAGGTCGCTCATCGGATGCTCGTGAGCCTTACTAGATCGCCCTGATGCCTCATGAAGCGAAGTGTACGAACAGAGCCGCATGCCGGCATGAACGATGGGCGGCGGTTCGAGTCGCGATAGAACTGCACGTATGCCAGCATCCGATTCGGCCCAGTCAACACAGGAGTCAAACGCTCTTGCCATCTTTGGCGAGTTTGCTCCCGACGGCCGACAGTCATACGACAACGCCGTCACCCGATTCCGCGAAAGCAACATCGTGTTGCCGACCTTCGCCCAGCTGCGCGATCCGTCGACGATCCCAGCCGAGATCCAGGAACAGCTTGGCTCGGTCGAGAAAGACGCAGCCGATCCTCGGAACCTGTTTCGGGTGCACTGGTACAACGAGCACGCAGACGCCCCTGGCGACAACTTCCCTGGCCTTGTCGACGTGCCGACGCACATCGAGCTTCCTAGCGAACTCACCGGTGTCGACGCTCGCATCGTGCTGGCCTTTGGCAACCGTTTCCCGATGATTCGGGCCCACAAGGTGCTCGCCGCCTACTCCTGTCTTGTCGCTCGGCTGGTGACGGGTCGCTTCGATCCGACGCTGAACCGCGCCATCTGGCCATCGACTGGCAACTACGCCCGCGGCGGCATCGCCATCTCGAAGATCATGGGCTGTCGCGGTGTGGCCATCCTTCCCGAGGGGATGAGCCGCGAGCGCTTTGAATGGCTCGAGCGCTGGACCATCAACCCGGAAGAAGACGTCATCAAGACGTTCGGCACCGAGAGCAACGTCAAAGAGATCTACGACGCCTGCAACGAGCTGTCGCTTGATCCGTCCAACGTCATCCTCAATCAGTTCAGTGAGTTCTCGAACCACCTCGGCCACTACGCCGTGACCGGCCCGTCGATCGAGAAGGTCTTCGAGCACGTCACCGCCGACAAACCAGGCAACCTCGCCGCGTACGTGTCGGCCTCTGGTTCAGCCGGCACCCTCGGAGCAGGCGACTACCTCAAAGACCAGCACGGATCAAAGATCGTCGCCGTCGAGGCTCTCGAGTGCCCAACGATGCTCTACAACGGTTTTGGCGATCACAACATCCAGGGCATCGGCGACAAGCACATCCCGCTGATTCACAACGTCACCAACACCGACCTTGCGGTTGCCATCAGCGACGACGCAACGAACAAGCTCGACATCCTCTTCAACACCCCGGCCGGCTCTCGCGTGCTGGCCGAGCGCGGTGTCGACCCTGTACTCACGTCGATGCTGGTCGACTTTGGCTACTCATCGATCTGCAACACGCTTGCCGCCATCAACGCCGCAAAGGTGTGGGGCCTCGGTTCTGACGACGTCGTGATGTCGGTCGCCACCGACGGTTCTGATCTCTACAACTCAGACCGCGAGCGAATCATGTCCACCCACTTTGCTGGCGGATTCGACGAGAGCGCGGCAAGTGCCGTGTTCGACGAGCACCTTGCCGACGTCGACATCACCCACGCGATGGAGATGGGCGAGGTTGAGCGCAACCGCGTGTTCAACCTCGGTTACTTCACCTGGGTCGAGCAGCAGGGCATCGACATTCCCGATTTCGAGCGGCGTCGAAGCCAAGATTTCTGGGACGGCCTTCGCCCCCTCATCGATCAGTGGGACGGCATGATCGGCGAGTTCAACGCTGCCACCGGCGCCTCGTTCTCCTAGGCCTGGTGCTCTCACAACCGTTCTCTCAGGTCTGTTCTTTCCAGCGAGTCTGGGAGCGGAGTTTTCCGGTTGTTTAGATCAGAAACGAATAGCCGGTGTCCGTTGCCGGTTGACTGAGTCATGCGCGCTCGACTTATCTCACTTGGCTTGGCCAGTGCCCTCGTGGCTAGTGCCTGCACCGCGGAATCACGATCCAACGAAGAGATCGACGTCGACAACGACGCAAGCGCGCAAGAAGACGCCGAGTCGACTGATTCTGACGAAGAGTCAAACGACAGCGGTGACACAGACAGCACCCCGGAGTCCGATGAATCTGGTGACGACGACTCTGGTGATGACGACGGGGCATCGAACCAGTCGGACGTCACCCAGACCGTCGACTTTGGCGAACCACCACCCATCCCCGATGGTCCACTCGACGAACTGACGATGGACGCGGTCGACACGCTGCTTGGCGAGCGCTTCATCAACGGCGTGTTCGACGAGGGTTCTGTGCTGGCCATCCAACATCTCGGCACCACAGAAGACCCTCGAGTGGCCTGGTGGCTGAGTGACCTTCTCCGTATTGCGCAAGACCCTCAGGTCTCGAACGAACTCATGATGGCCGCAACCAACGTCATGGGCATTGAGCCCGTGCCGTTCCAGCCGTGGGACTACGTGACGAGCCACCTCATGGCGTGGGACGTGCCGCCACCGCCCGAGTACCTCACGTACAAGCAGAACATCTACGAGTTCATCGTCCCGGCGTGGGACCCGTTCTTTGACGACGATGCCGACATCGATTGGCGGTTCCTCTCGTGGGGCGGCGTTGGCATCGACGACCGACCGTTTGATCAGACTGACCTGCCCTGCAACTGCATCCCCGCAGCAGACAACCCACCCGTGACCGACGCCGATGGTGCCGACTATCTCACCGACGACGCCGTGGTGTTTGGCGTAGTGATCAATGGCGAGGCCCGGGCCTATCCCCGCTCAACGATGGAAGTACGCGAGATGGTCAACGACACGCTCGGCGGTCGCGACATCGGAATGCCCTACTGCACACTCTGCGGATCAGCTCAGGTCTACTTCACCGATGAAGTTCCCGAGGGAGTCGAGCGTCCCGTGCTTCGCACGTCTGGTCTGCTCATTCGCTCGAACAAGGTGATGTTCGACGTCAATACGTTCTCGGTGTTCGACACGTTCCTGGGCACGGCCGTCAGCGGCCCGCTGGCCGAACAAGGCATCGTGTTGCCCCAAGCCGGCGTCATCACCACCACATGGGGACAGTGGAAGGACGACCACCCAGACACCACCGTGCTCGCCGAGAGCGTGGCCAACGGACGCCCAGACTCCGACCTTCGCAACACTCGTGACGCCAACGGCCCGATCTTCCCGATCGGCGAAGTCGACGATCGCCTCCCCGTGCAGGAAGACGTCATCGGCGTCACGGGCGAATCAGGAACCCCCATCGCCTTCCAGGTGACCAAGGCCATCGAGGTGCTCGAGGCCGGCGGCTCGGTCGAGGTCGACGGCATCATCCTTGAGCTCGACGGCGGCGGCGTGCGAGCGGTCGATGCCGACGGCAATGACGTCGGCGCCCACCAAGCGTTCTGGTTCGCCTGGTCACAGTTCCAGCCAGACACCGAACTCTGGGTCGGCTGAACCGAGCGTTCTCGGATCGTTTTCGGTTGCCTGACAACCGGTTTCGCGCCGAGAACAGGGTTGGGAGGGTAGTTGCCCGCTAGTTGGTGCCGGTTTCGTAGGTGTAGCTGAGCGTGGCGCTGCGGTACTCCGCTGTCACCTTCCAGCAGCCAGGGGTCTCGGGATCTCGTCCGTTGACGATGAACGAGCCAGAGTCCGCAGATTCGCCGTGCGTCCCAGGAGCCGCGAACACCACGGGCGCTGCGTGGGAGTTCAGCCGTTCGTAGGTGACCGAGAGCTCTGGCATCGGCTCTGCCTCGGCACCCTCGAAGTTCTCACTCCACCAAATGCTCTTCCGAAGTTCGTAGGAACCGTCCGTTGGCAGAATCGTCCAGAGATCTGCTGTGCCAAACCAGGCGACGTCGTCCCCCGGCGGGGTTGCCGGATGGTTCGGGCCAGGCGTAAACGGCGAATCAGCGACGTCGGTGATGGGGCAGCCGCTCGGGCTGACATCTGAACACGAGACGGTGGCCACAAGTACGACAGCGCTCACCACGCACCCACCAACTCTTGATGAGCCCCATCGCGACCCGAAAAGCGAAGTCGTCCGATCCTTCACAGCAATCGCCTCATCCCAGCCGTGACAATGGCAGCCACAAGCACCGTGATCAACATCGGGAGTTTGCGCCAGGCGCACAACGCAGCTGCTCCCACACCAACCGCCCTGGCGTCGAGCTCGATCTCACGAGACGACGTGAAGGTCTGCAGCACCACAACCGCCGCGATGATGGCAAGCGGCACGTGCTGCAACACGGCCCGCCATCGTTCGTTCACTCGGCCTGTATCGATGACAAGAGCGCCAAGCGCGCGTTGTCCGTATACGCCAACTGCCAGGGCGCCGACAACGAACCACGTCAGCATCAGCGCGCCTCCACCCCGGTTGCTTCGGTTGATCGCAACACGAGCAGGCTGGCGGCTGCGGCGGCCAGTACCGGGACCCCTCCTGGAGCGAACTCGACGAGCACGAGCGCGATCAGAGCTGCCAGCGCAGCAATCGCAACACCCCGGCGAGAGTTCAGCTGCGACCAAATGATCGCGACGAGCATGGCGGGGAGCACCGCGTCGAGGCCAAGCGCCTGCGTGTCGCCCAAACCATCAGCCAAGAATGCACCGATCACCGAGGCCGTCCACCACGGCACGCACAGCCACAGCCCCGCCTGCACAAAGACACTGCGGGCGTTGTCGTCCGTGGCTTCGCGATTCGCCAGCGCAACGCTCGGATCAAAGGCCAGATGTGCCGCGAGCGCTTTGCGCCAGGCCTGAGGCCAGAGCCGCGGGCCAAGCACGGCGGCAAAGAGCCCGAATCGTGTCGCAACAAGCCACCCGCTGAATACTCCGGCGAGCGTCGATCCGCCCGACGCCGTGACCGCGGCGTACGCCAGGGTCGAGGTTGCTGAGTTCACGATCAGCGCAGCCGCAACCATCACGACAGGGTCGGTGCCCTGGGTGACGTGAAGGACAGACACCGCGAGCCCGGCGGTGAAGTAAGTGAAGGCCAGCGTCGCAGCCTCGCCACGACCAAACAGTTGGGCGTTCGTGTGAGCCGATGACGCATCCCCAACGTCTGTCGGCTCGTTGCTCATTCCGACAGCTGGTCGACCGGAGCGAAGTCGTCTGTGAGCACCTGAGCGTCGCCGATGAAGTCAATCACGGCCGGTTCGCCCACGAACTCGCCATCACCCGGATCAACCACGATCTCTGGCAGCGGAACGTCAGAAGCGATGAGAATCAGATTGAACCGACGACGGGGCTCGACCTCGTCACCGGGCACGATCACGCCCAGATGGTCAAACTCTTCACCGAGTGTTGCCAACTGCGCTCGGGCGTACCCGTTTGAGCCGCCATCGATCACGTTCATGGCGTAGGTACCGCCGGGCCGCAGCAAACGATCGAGCTCTCGCACCACCTCGACGGTGGTGAGGTGCCACGGCACGGAGTCACTGGCAAAGGCGTCGCCGATGATGAGATCGAATCCGTCGGTTGGCAGATCGGCAAGCACGAGTCGAGCGTCGCCAACCGTCACGTTGATGCCGTCTGCATCTGTGAGACCAAGCTCTTCTTCTGCGATGCGCACCAGCGAGTCGTCGATCTCGAGCACCTCGTTGGTCGACCCCGGCCGCACCTCGCTCATCCAACGGGGTAGCGAGAAGCCTCCGCCACCGATGTAGAGCACATCGAGGGGCCCGTCCGGCTGTGCTTCGGCCACGTCGGCCAGCATTCGCATGTAGCGAAAGTCGAGATATGTGGGGTCATCGAGGTCGACGTAGGCGTGCCGGAGGTGGTCGAGGTACAGACTGCGGCCAGAGGGTCGGTCGGGATCGACCTCGACTCGGGCGCAGAAGTAGTCGGTTTCGTAGTCACACGCCGACGGAAAGCCAAACATGGCAACGGCGCTCAGAGCGATACCGGCCGCTCCACCAGCAGAAGCGGTTCGGCCCGCCATCTTGCGCCACAACAGCAGCCCGGCCAGAACGAGCAAGCCGCCTATGACGAAGATGAGGGTGCGAACAGGCACCAACGACACCAGAACAAAGCCGGTCAGGAACGAACCGACCAACGCGCCAAAGGTGCCAGCGGCCGACAGTCCACCGACGACTGATCCGGTTTCTTCGAGCGAGCCGAGTCGGAGCTTGGCCACCATCGGACTCACGGCGCTGAGCACCGCGGCAGGGGCAAAGAACGCCATGAACGTGAGCAGCACGATCTCAGGAGCCGACGATCCGATGAGCGGACCCATCATGGCCACGATGGGAACCGACAGCCAAGTGAGAACGCCGCCGAGGATCAGAATCGGGCCAAGAAGCGTGTGCGGGTCGCGGCTATCGGCAAGGTTGCCGCCAACGGCTGCACCGAGCGCGATGCCGGCCAAGACGGTGCCGATGATCGCCGTGAACGCCTCGAGCGACACGCCGACGTATGGAGCCACCAACCGGCCGGCCAGAATCTCGATCACGAGAACGAGCGCAGAGGTGACGAAGACCATCGCGGTGGCGAACCGCGAGGTCATGACGGGGGGATCAGTCTGACTCAAGGGCAGCAAGCAACTTTGTCGGGGTGTCTTTGGGGCTGATCTTTGGCCACGAGGCCATCACGGTGCCCTTCTCGTTGACGAGAAAGGCTGATCGCTGCACACCCATGTATTTCTTGCCGTACATGTTCTTCTCGACCCACACGCCGTACTTCTCGGCGATCTTGTGCTCTGGGTCGCTCAACAAGGTGAAGCCGAGACGGTGCTTGGCGTCGAACTTGGCGAGCTTTGCTGGTGCATCAGGGCTGATGCCAACCACAATGGTGTCGCCGATTTCATTGGCGATGTCACGCAGCCCACACGCCTGGGTTGTGCAACCCGGCGTGTCTGCTTTCGGGTAGAAGAAGATCAGCACCTTCCGACCCTTCAGCGACGACAACCGCAGCTTCTCGTCGGCCTGGTTGGCCAGATTGAACGCCGGAGCTCGCTTCCCAACTGCAGGTGAGGTACTCGTCACTTCTCTTCCGGACGGGGCCATCCCGTCAAGCTACCGAACGCGGCCGCAACGAGCACCCCTGGCGAGCCTCGTTACGAACATGGTCCGATCGTCTTCATTTGTTCAAGTAGGCCGCTTCTCTGGCCGTTCAGACGAGGTGGCCTCGTTTCTGCCTGGCAAGCCCCGAATTCGCGTTGGCGCCATGTTGGCGCTGCTTGCCGCGCTGCCACTCATCGGCCTTGCCATCCTCGCCGGGCAGCAGTTCTTCGACATCGCAGATGGCCAACAGGAATTGGTCGAGATTGAGACCGCGTCCCAGAACCTGATCGCCCTCATTGAGATCGAAACTGCGATCGATACCGAGATCTACTGGACAGAGGCGAGCGCGACGACGGAAGAGTTCGGAATTCCGTCATCAATGATCGAGCCCCTCATCGGAATCTCGATTGCAGAGGAGCTCCCGAAAGCCCAAGAACGAGTCGATGAGCTCCTCGCTGCGTACGACGATCCTGAGCTCACAAGGGCCATCGAGAACGCTCGCTCAAACCCCAATCGGCGAACTGACTTCACCTCGGCGCTCTCGCTCGCATCGCAAGAAGAAATTCCCGACCGCATCAGAAACGCCAGCGTTGCCCTGCAGACCAAGTCCGCTGGCCTCCCAGACGGCGAAGATCTC
Source organism: uncultured Acidimicrobiales bacterium (assembly GCA_938009905.1). Classification (GTDB taxonomy): domain Bacteria; phylum Actinomycetota; class Acidimicrobiia; order Acidimicrobiales; family SZUA-35; genus CALEWY01. The sequence goes on from CALLGK010000024.1 coordinate 52,115, forward strand.
GCCTACCGGGCCGAAGTGCTGTCAGACGCCAACCAACTGCGATCCGCCTTCAGCAGATCCCTCGCCAGTGTCCTGTTCCTCAAAGTGAGCGGTGACACCGACCTGAGCTTCGCCTTTGCCGATACTGCGGGAGCACTGGCGAACTACAACCGCATCGACGCAGAGCTTTCTGCGTTGTTGACAGGCGACGAACCAACCCTCGCTGCACTGGAAGCCGTTGGCGCTGACCCAGACGTGCGGGTGATTCTGAGCCAGGCGGAGTCGGCCACACAAGACTTCGGTGCGATGGGGGGCGAGCCGCTGTCGTTCTCCGATCCTGAGACCTTGCTCGACTTGGCCTCAGCGTTCAGCGCTGCCACCTCGGCCGCTGATCGTCACCTTGAACTGGTCGAAATGACCGCCGACTCGTTTGACGCCGAGCTTGCGAGCACGCAACAGCGAGAGCAGCGGCAAGCTCGCACAATCGGGGCGATCACCGCGGCCGCCGTGATCTCAACTCTCATCGCCGTCGCCGCCTCGACCCGGGCCATCGTGTCGCCTATCCGACGACTGGGAGGAGCAGCTGAGTCCCTCGGCAACGGTGCCTTCGAGGGCCCTCTCGAGCTCTCGGGTCCAATCGAGATTCAGGCCGCAACGCTCACCCTGAACGATGTGGCAGCAAACCTTCAGCGAGCCGAGGCGCAAGCCCACGCCCTCGCAGACGGTCGGCTCGAAGATGCGTCGTTTACCGATGCCGCGTCCGGCCCGCTCGGGCTGTCGCTCGATGCAGCAGTCCGCCGCCTCAAAGACTCAATGACCGAGCGTGAACAGTTCCGTCAGCGCCTCTCGCACGAGGCCGCCCACGACGGGCTCACCGGCATCCCAAACCGCAGTGCATCGATCATCGCTCTCGAGAATGCCCTCAGACGAGCAGAGATCTCCGGCCAGAAGCTCGCCGTGCTCTTCATCGACCTTGACGGCTTCAAGCGAATCAACGACGTGCACGGGCACGAAGCTGGCGATCATTTGCTGATCAGGGTCGCTCAGCGCCTGCTCGCCAGCTGCCGACCAACCGACCGAGTTGGTCGACTTGGCGGCGATGAGTTCCTCGTCGTGGCTGAACCCGTCGAGTCGATTGAGGCAGCCCGTCAAGTTGCCGAACGCATTCGGAAAGCCGCAAGCGCAGCGGTGCAGTATCGAGGCATCACGCTGCACCCCAGCCTGTCCATTGGCGTCGCCGTCACGGACGGAAACGCCGAGGCAGACGAGGTCATCCGCGAAGCCGACTACGCGGTCTACGAAGCCAAGAAGTCTGGGCGCAACCAGACCCACTGTTTCGACGACGCACTCAGAGCCAGGCTCCGCCACGAGGCCGACCTTGAGTCAGCCATCGCCACCGGCCTCAAGGCAGGCGAGTTCCAGCTCTACTTCCAGCCGATTCTTCGTTCGTCAGACAACTCGGTCTCGAAGTTCGAGGCACTGCTGCGCTGGCATCGGCCCGGCGTCGGCGACATCGCTCCAGACGAGTTCGTGCCGTTCGCCGAGCGTTCTGATCTGATCCTTGAGGTTGACCGCTGGGTGATCAACGAGGGTGTTCGCCACCTGGCCGAGTTCGCTTCTCGACCAGGGTTGGAAGACATTTCGATCGCCGTCAACGTGTCAGGACGCCACCTCGGCCACGGCGACCTCGTCGATCACGTCACATCTGTGCTCAGCCGGTGGGAGGTTGACGCTCGCCGTTTGACGCTTGAAGTCACCGAAAGCGCGCTGCTTGAAGATCTCAAAGCGGCGGCCGCCACCCTCCAGGCCCTTCGTCAGCTCGGCGTCCAAGTCGCAATCGACGACTTCGGCACTGGCTATACGTCGCTGACCCACCTGCGTTACTTGCCCGCCGACATCCTCAAGATCGACAGGAGCTTCGTTCGCAACCTCGACCGCCTCGATGAGCTGTCGCTCGTGCGCCTCGTTACCGAGATCGGCCACCTCCTTGGCATGGAGATCACAGTGGAAGGCGTCGAGACAACCAAGCAACGGGACCAGCTGCATGAGCTTGGAGTCGACTCGCTTCAGGGCTTCCTCTTCGGGCGACCACAGAGTTTCGATCTACCGCCGTTGGAAGATGCGGCCATCACCACAACGCACGACAAGAACACGTCGCCAACGACGGGTCAGCGGAAGGAACACGCACATGACTGAACCATGGGAGGCGGATGCCAGTGTGTTTGGTGAGATGCCGCCGAACGATGCGCCTGGGTCCAATCAGGCCGCGACCATCACAAACGCTCCAGACGAACAGCTGACGCACCGTTTCTGGTCACCAACATCGTTCCTGCTGTTGCAAGGAGCGCTGTTTGTGTTCGGCCTCATCCTCGGACTGCTTGCGTTGCTGGATGGCGAGTTCCTGCCTGCGCTCATCGGCCTGGTCATGGCCGGCTGGGCGGCGTTCTCGTTTGGCTGGGTTGATATCGAACCTGGCGTCGTGAGCCAAGAGAAGATCGGCAGAAAGACCACCACACGAGGCGAAGACGTTCTTCGCATCGAGCTCGACTACACGCGATCCAAGAGCACAAAGTGGTGGTACCCGGTCTTGATCACGACAACGAGCGACGAGGTTCATCTCACCACGTTGCGATCGGTGTCGAAGAAGAAGACCGCGAAGCAGGCCAGGATCATCGAAGCGGCGCTACGGGGAGAAGACATCTTCGTGTCACCTGCTCAGATCGCAGCCAATGGCGGCGTCGTTCCTCCGCCCGGGCCTCAGATCGACCCGGATGTGTTCACGCCGCTGCCCGGGCTTGAGCGCCACTACGAGCGCTAGAGCGTCGGACTACATGGCCTGTCGCCATTCGCCAGACTGAAGTCGCCGAATGCGCTCGTCGACGTTTGGGTGGGTTGCGAACATGTTCGAGAACGCAACCTGGCGATTGTTCAGCGGGTTCACGATGTAGTGGCTGGCCTGGGGAGGGGCCACGTTCGACTGAACCTGCAACGAGAAGCCGTGGAGCTTGGCCAACGCGCTGGCCAACGGCTCACCATCACCGATCATTTGAGCTGCCGTCCGGTCGGCCTCAAACTCACGACTACGGCTGATTGCCATCTGCAAGACGCCGGCAGCCATCGGGGCAAGCATGGCAAACGCGATGGCGATGATCGGGTTGCCGTCGTTGTTGTCGCGACGCTGTCCGCCAAGCGCGCCGCTCCACATGATCATGTTGGCCGCATAACTGATCGCCGTCGCAATGGCCGCTGCGACCGAACCCGTCAGGATGTCGCGGTTCTTCACATGGGCGAGCTCGTGGGCCAACACGCCGCGAATCTCAGCCCACGACAGCGTGCGAAGCAGGCCTTCAGTAACGCAGATCGCCGCGTTCGAAGGGTTCCGACCGGTGGCGAACGCATTTGGCTGTTGCTCTGGCGACACGTAGAGCTTGGGCATCGGCGTGCCGGCCAGCTGGGTCAACTCGGTCATGATCTGGAAGTACTCGGGCAGCTGTTGAGGCGTCGCTTCCACTGCTCGGGCAGACCGAATCGCCAGCGTGGCGCTGAACCAGTACGAGCCGCCGACCATCACGAGGGCAATGAGGAAGGCGATGGTGAGGCCAGATGAGCCACCCAACACCTGCCCGGCCAACATCACTATTCCGGCCATTCCAGCCAGCAAAACCGCAGTCTTCACACCGTTCTTCATGCCTGTACAACGTTAGAGGACTG
>CALLGK010000025.1 GCA_938009905.1 uncultured Acidimicrobiales bacterium
CGGCTGACCGCGCCAATCAATCCGCTCGCACAGAGCGTGAACGCCAAGACACAGCCCACGCCAGCGGCGACCGTCTCCATACGAGCCAAACCTCGGTTTGAACCCCAGCCGGCGATCAACAGCGCGATGCCGATGATGAGCACCCAGCCCATGCCGATCATCGTTGGCACCCAACGCAGCCGATCTCGATAGAACGTGTGGCCGGCCCACCACACGGTGGCGAGGCCAGCAGTTGGGGCAACGATCAAGCTGAGGGCATCGAGTGTCTCCGTGCTATTGGCTGTGACTTTGTGACCAAAGAGTGAGACAGACCCGATGGCGATCAGGGCGCCGAGTCCGGCAAAGCGATCAGGGCCCTTGCTGCCAGCGCCCGTGCGGGGTGGCAGGGTGTCCCGAGCGCCCAGCACGCACAGGAGCACGGCCGCCAGGAAGAGCAGGCCGCCCAGTGTGCGGTTCGAGCCGGCAAGCGCCATGCCGCAGAACGACATCGCCAACGCACCGCCGACGAACTTCAACTGATTGAGTTTGGCTGTCATGGCCCGATCGCCAATCGTGTGCCAGACGCGTGCACACGTGCGGTGTTGGTCCGCTGCACGAACCCGTCGCCGAGCGGCTCGATCGAAGTGTTTGAACAGCCGCCGTCGTGTTCCTTCTGGAAGTTGATGCGAACGGTGCGAGGCGACACGGGTGTGCCGTCTGATTCGATGCCGACGAAGTTGCTCCACCGCACGCTCGAGGCCGGGTCGTCGCAATGGGCGAACGACTCGGTCCACACCATCGGGCTTGTGAGCCGGTCGCCTTCGCTATGCAGATCGCGGATCACTGTCTCGCCGCCGTTCGGGCCGATCACCGAACCTCGCCAACCCTGCTCTGGAGAGCGGGCGATGCGGTAGGTGTATGGCGCGCCGATGTCCCAATGGAAGTTGCACGTGTTGGGGTTTGAGAGGGCTGATGGTGCGGCGAGGGGCGAGCCAGGAAGCTCGCCCGATCGTCCGCTGGCTTGCGAGAAGTAGCCGCCCCAGTTGATGGCGCAGCGCTCTGGGTACTCGGGGTGGTGCTGGAGTCCGAAGTGGCCCGCGCCAAGTTGGCCTCGCCGATCGTTGAAGCTGGCCTGCAGCGCCCAGAACACGAGTCGGTTCGGCGGCGGAGGGGTGAGCACTTCGATGGTGGCTCGCACTTCGACTAGGTCGTTCGATGGCAGGTCCCAGAACAGGTGCATCGACGATGCGCCATTGGCCGACGGAGGTGCTCCGGCGACGCGCAGCCCCCGACGCTGTGCTGGATCGGCTGCCGAACCAGACCCGAGCAGGCTCGATATGAACGTTCCGAATCGCGACACACCAAAGCTTGCCACCGCCAACGCCCGTTCTGTTGCCTGTTCTGGAGGCTGTAGAGCACGAAAAGGTGGCGTACGGCCTCCAAATCGGAAACTGTTGCCTGTTCTGGAGGCTGTAGAGCACCAAAACGTGGCGTACGGCCTCCAGAACCGGAATTACAGGACGCGGTAGGCCCAGTAGTCGGCTGTGGAGTCCATCGTGTAGGGCTGGTCGACGAGGTGCACGAGCTCTTCGATGGCACCCCGCTCGATCAAGAACTCGCTCACATCGTGGTAGCTCGTCTGCTGCAAATACGCCCGGCGGACGCTGGTGATGAGAAGCCCACCGGCCCGCACCAGACCCGCCACATTGGCCAGCGTCTCTGGTGGTACGTGACCGAGCGTGAACACTCCTCCAACCGTCACGATGTCGGCCGAGCCCGCCATCTTCGGCGGTGGACACGTCAGGTCGATGTCGCCTTCGAGATTCCGATAGACGCCTCGCTCACGGGCAACGTCCACCATGTCGGCTGCGATGTCGACGCCGTCGATGGTCCGGTACCCGGCCTCGGCAAGGGCAACGCCCACGAGGCCTGTGCCGCAACCGGCATCGAGGATGATTGAGTTGGGATCGCGAGCCCACGCCACAGACGCATGCCGGCCCGCGGCCTCGGCCAACGTGGCCACCATCATCTGAGGCAATCCGTAGCCGTGGCTGCCCACGTCGTCGTCGTACTTGGTAGCCCACTTGTTGTAGTAGGAGGCCAGCTTGTCGCTCTCGCCGTTGAGGGCCATGGCTTCACGCATGGAGTCGGTCATGTCTTCCACCCTCAAAGACTGCCCTAATCTCGGTCCGTGAGCGAGCAACCTTCCACCTCGCAGTCAAGCGACAACAGCGGGGCCGAGATTGTCTTGCGAGAGCCGATCCCTGGCGATCTGGGCTGGGTCGTGCACATCAATGGCGAGACCTACGCCGCTGAATACGGATGGACGATCGGCTACGAGGCGCTCGTTGCTCGAATCGTCAGCGACTTCGTGAACGATTTCGATCCGGAACGTGAGCGAGCCTGGATCGCCACGCTCGACAACGAACGGGTTGGGTCAATCTTCTGCCGGGCGATCGATGATGAGACGGCACAGCTTCGCTTGCTTCTGGTGGCTGAGGCGGCTCGAGGTCGTGGACTGGGCAACCGGCTTGTCACGGAAGTGATCGAGTTCGCCCGAGCCAAGGGGTTTCGCACGCTTCGACTGTGGACGAACTCGGTCCTGGTCGACGCTCGGCGCATCTACGAGCGTCACGGTTTCGTGCTCGTTGATGAAGAGCCGCACCACAGCTTCGGGCGCGATCTCGTCGGGCAAACCTGGGAGCTAGGGCTCTAACGCCACGCTGAACGGGCGCGCCTGGATAGCCTGCGGGAATGGATCGACCCCCTGCAGACCCCGCGAAGCTCCTTGCCTTTTGGATGGAGTGGGAGCGTGGTGAGGCGACGCCGGGAACCGTGCTCAAGAACCTCAAGAACGGCGGCATGCGAGACATTCTCGAGGCGAGCGCTGGCGTTGCTGACGAGGCAGACGGAGCCTCGTCCTGAGCTTCGAACCGCCCCCAGGTCGGGGCGGTCCCCAACACATTCCTCGCCCGCCAACGGCGCTCGTTGGTGAACCAGCACCGTGGGCTGCGCTGCCTGCTGAGCAGCGCCAGCCAACGCTTCAAGAGCTGATCGCCGTCGCCGGGCCTCCACCGGCCGACGCTCCTCCTGCGGTTTTCGTCGATGGCAAGCCGCCATCGGCCGTGCTGATCCCGATCTCGCCCGGCCCCGATGGTCCCGAGCTTCTCTTCACTCGGCGGGCCTGGCACATGAGGAATCACACTGGCGAGGTGAGCTTCCCCGGCGGACGTCTCGAACCCGCCGACCTCAGTTTGGAGACCACCGCACTTCGCGAAACTGAGGAAGAAGTCGGCATCGACCCAAGCCTCGTCACGGTGGTTGGCGAGATCACTCGCCTCACCACGGTGTCGTCTCCGGCCTACATCGTTCCGTTCGTTGGACATCTCGCGGAGCGTCCCGAGACCACGATCAATCCTGATGAGGTCGATGGCATCTTGCATGTACCGGTCGCCGAGCTGCTCGACCCCGCGATCTACCGACAAGAGATCTGGACTCGCGACGGCCAGCCGATCGAGATCACGTTTTTCGAACTCGTTGGCGACACGCTGTGGGGAGCAACGGCCCGCATGGTTCGTGACCTGCTCGAGCGGGTTACGGCTGCGGCGACAGCTGAACAGGGGAGCTGATGGCGAAGAAGCCAGCACAGAAGAAATCAGCACAGAAGAAGCCAAACCAGAAGACGACCGGGGGAGAGAAGCTCCGAACGATTCCGGTTGAGCGAGCCCGCCGTCTTGCGCTTGGGGCCCAAGGCTTCAGCGACCAGAAGCCCACCGGAGCACCAACCGTGCGGCATTTCCGGCGAGTGATGGACCGGATGACGATTCTGCAGGTCGACTCTGTCAACGTGATCTGTCGTTCTCACTTCTTGCCGGTGTTCGCAAGGTTGGGCCCCTACGATCGCGACAAGCTCGATGCCTGGCTGTGGCAGTCACGTGAGAACTTCGAGTACTTCAGCCACGTTGCGTCGCTCACCAACGTCGAGCACCAGCCGAACGTGCGCTTTCGCATGCAGCATCCCAACTGGGTGAAAGGCAAGGCCAAGTTCGACACCGAACAGCCCGGCTACCTCGAGGCAGTCATGGCCGAGCTCGATGAGCACGGCTCGCGCTCGATCAAAGAACTCGATGACCCCGGTGGCCGGACCGGACCGTGGTGGGGTTACTCAAAGGGCAAGACGGCTCTCGAGTACCTGTATCTCACGGGCGACACGATGGTCGAGAACCGCGACAAGAACTTCACGGTCTACTTCGACCTTCCAGAACGGGTGCTCCCGGCCGACGTCGCGGCTCGCCCCACGCCGACAGACGCCGAGGCGTTCAAAGCACTCCTCATGTTGGGCGCCAAGAGCCATGGCATCGGCACGGCCACCGACCTCGCTGACTACTTCCGACTGAAGATGCCAAGCGTTCGCCCGCTGCTGAAGGAGCTCGTGGCCGACGGTGAGCTCGAGATGGTGCAGGTCGAGGGGTGGGCCGACCCGGCCTATCTGCATCCGGACGCCAAGATCCCACGAGCGATCAACGCATCAACCTTCCTCACACCTTTTGATCCTGTGTGTTGGTTCCGTCCCCGAGCCGAGCGCTTGTTCGACTTTCACTACCGCATCGAGATCTATGTTCCTGAGCCCAAGCGGGTCTACGGCTACTACGTGTTGCCGTTTCTTCATGGCGACCAGCTTGTCGGCCGGGCCGACATCAAGGCCGACCGCAAGGCCGGGATGCTCCTGGCTAAAGGTGTCTTTGGCGAAGCCCACGCCGATCCAGACACCGTGGCACCGGCCATGGCCGCCAACCTGCACACGATGGCCGAGTGGCTCGGGCTCGACGGCGTTGAGGTCGGCAAGAAGGGCGATCTCGCCGGCGCCGTAGCCGAAGCAGTCGGCTAGCAACCCGGTTCTCGGCGCGATCGTGGTCGTGTCACAACCAGAAACGCGCCGAGAACGAGATTGGGGCGGGCTGGGGTAGTGTCGAATGCATGCCGACACTCTCGTTTGATGGCGAAACGCACGACGAAATCGTTCAGAAGGTTCGCCGCTATCTGGCCTCGGTCGATGGCGAAATCGCCGGGCCGCTCGGCATGGCAGACGTCGTGAATCAGTCGGCTGAGCTCACCAAGGATGCGCTGCAAGTGCTCGCTCGGGCGTCTGGTCCGATGCAAGAAACCGAGCTGGTCAAAGCCCTTACCACCATGGGTTACAAGGCAACCGAGAGCACGAAGTCAGCAACCCTGTCGGGCCTCGACGCCATCGAAACCGCAACCGGGGGCTCCGTCGTGAAGAACGTGGCAGAGCAGGGTGCGAAAGCCGTGTGGCAGATCAACTCCGCCATCGCAAAGCAGATCGTCAAGTCGGCAGCCTCGAAGAGCTGAGCCGCTTCCGCAAACGACTCAGCCCTATTGAGGCAGCAACTCCAGGGAGTTGTGCGAGTGGTTTGACGAGGTCGGCGATTCGCCTCCTGCGTCGGCGAGAAAAACGAACGGTCACATTGGTCGGCACGCCTAGCGGCGCACCTCCTAGCTGTCGCTCTCGATCGCTTCGATGAAGATGTTCTCGTAGTGCACGTGCGCCAGTGACTCTTCGTAGTTCTCAACGAAGAAGCCAATGTCGCCCCGCAAGTGGTGGCCGCCTGTATCGAGCCGGGTGAGTTCAACACCGTTGAGGAAGAACGTCATCGTTGAGCCTTCAAGCCGCACCTTGAGCTCGTCCTGTTCGCCGAACTCAGCCAGGTTGGTGGCCTCGCCTTCCGCGATAGCTCGGAAACCCAGGGAGTCGTCATGGACGACCTCCCAGGTTCCCTCGCGGGGGTTGATCGTGAACGAGTAATAGTCGATGCCCTCAGCCCGGAAGAGCAGTCCGTAACGGAAGCTCTCGGACACGGTGTCTGTGTGGTCGACCTCCACGTTGGTGGTCACCTCGACGTCAGCGAAGTTCACACCGCGAGGGGCAAGCACTCGTGCGCCTTGGCCCCGAGCCTCGACGTGGTAGAAGTCGGGCGGGTGGTAGCCGCGGATGTAGTTGTCGCCTTCTTCAATTGGCCAGCCGCTGTCTGGGTCGAGAAACTCGTCGACCAGAAGACCGGTCGCTGCCAGCTCCTCGGCCGCTGCAGTATCAACTTCGTCTGCCGCCAGCTCATCTTCTCGATTGTCGACTTCGTCTGCCGCGCAGCGGAAGCCTGCCTCGGCGGTCATCGTTGCGTTGTCGGCGCCGCCAACGAGTCGGTACGCACCGTCTCTGACGAGCCCGTTGGCGCCGCCTCGCAGCACCGCTGAGCCTTCTGGAACCGCCTCGTATGGCTCATCAACCCACTCCCACACGTTGCCGACGAGATCGGCGACGCCTTCGGGTGAGAAGGTGTCGGCTCGTGATCCCACTTGGTGGAGCTCACCGGTGCCGAGATCGACAGACGCCGCATCGTTGCCCCACGGGAAGAGACGACCAGCGCCGCCACGGGCAGCAATCTCCCACTCGGCTTCACCCGGCAAACGCTTGCCGAGGGATGAACAGAAGAGGCGTGCGTCGTCGATCGTGACGCCACGTACCGGGTGGGTCTCGAAGCCTTCCGGAGCCTCGCCGTTTGTCCAGCTCGCCGGGGCTTGCACCTCGCCTCGCTCGACCAGGGCGGCGTAGGCCGCGTTCGTCACCTCGAAGCCGTCGATGTAGAAGCTGGTGACCTCAACGCTGCGGGCTGAAGCGTGATCGTCATCGCCACCATCAAGGCCCACTTCGTAGTTGCCGCCACCGATCTCAACCATGTTCTCAGCTGAGGGAATCTCGGGTGCGACGAGCCCGCTTGCTCCGCTCACCGCGAGTGGGCCGTCGTCTGCGGTTTCTTCGATACCAGCCTCGGGGTCTTCTTCTGCCGTTTGTGTGTCGCCAGCAACTTCGATGTCGCCGTTTTCGGTTGCTGCTTCGATGTTGTCGTCGTCACCGCCCCCTCGAAGGGCAAAGAATGCGCCACCGGCGAGGAGCAACAGCAACGCACCAACGCCAGCGAGGATTCGCAGATCGAGACCCGACGAATTGTTTCCGGTTGGAGCTGGAGCGCCAGATGGCCCAGGTGTCGCAGCGGGTGCGGGCGTTGGAGCCACCGGAGCCGTGGGTGCTCCTGGTGCCGAAGCGGCGGCGGCTGACTGTGTGTGAGCTGGAGGTGCCATCGGCGCCGTTGGTGGCGCAGCGGGAGCAAGCGGTGACGTTGGCGTCGCAGCCGTCTGATCGGTTGCGCTCACGAAACTGGCAGGGGAGTAGAGGGCGGCGCCCTCAGCCACCGAGTACTTCGGGTCGGTGTCTTCTGCGACGTTGAGCACGAAGTTCTGTTCGAGCATCTGCCGAATCATTGGCACTCGAGATGAGCCGCCAACAAGGAGGAGGTGACTGATCTCGGACGCTTCGATGCCAGCGTTGCGCAAGCATCGCCTTGTGGCCGCGATCGATTCCTCGATGCTGGGCCGAATCAAACCCTCG
>CALLGK010000026.1 GCA_938009905.1 uncultured Acidimicrobiales bacterium
TCGCTTGTCCGGTTCGTGTACAACGACGCGTGGATCCGTCCCGGTGGAGAGATCGTGAGTGGGCCCGTGCTGATGGCGATGGCCGACTTCGCCGTGTACACCGCCATCTTCACGAGGACGGGCATCGTGCCGTTGGCCGTCACGAACGAGCTCAAGATGAACTTCCTGCGCCCGGCGATCGGCCGTGATGTCTTGGCTAGGGGTCGGCTCGTCAAGCTCGGCCGTCGGGTCGCCTTCGGCACGGTTGATCTCTTCGAAGAGCACGCTCCAGACCGACTGGTTGCCCACGCCTCCTGCAGTTATGTCATGCCAGACGCAGAGGCAACGCAGAGTTCGTGACCAAGCACACGGTTTGGGTTCTGGGCGATCAACTCAATCGGCACGTCGGCGCGTTGGCGGGCCAGACACCCGCGGACTGTCGAGTGCTTCTGGTTGAGAGCACGGCCAAGATCACGTCGAAGCGCTGGCACCGCCAACGTCTTCACCTCGTGCTGTCGGCGATGGCCCACTTCGCCGCTGAGCTCCGCGGGGAAGGCTTCGATGTCGACCATCGACAAGAGCGGACTCTCGCGGCCGGGCTAGGGGCCCACGTCGACGAGTTTGACGTTGAACGGGTCGTGGCGATGGAGCCGATGAGCTGGGACGGGCGAGACATGCTCGAACGACTCGGCGTCGACACGATCGCCAACGATCAGTTCCTCTGTCACTACGACGATTTCGCAGCCTGGGTCGAGCCGCGCAAATCGTTCAAGATGGAGGACTTCTACCGCTGGCAACGGCAGCGACTCGATCTGCTCATGGACGGCGATCAACCTGCGGGCGGGGCGTGGAACTTCGATCACGACAATCGCGAACCGCCGCCGAAAGACGGTCGTGCGTGGCCCGAGATCACCATCTTTGAACTCGATGCGATCGACCGCGATGTGCTCGACCGAATTCGTGATCTTGACGTTTGGGGTGCCGATCCAGACGGGACATGGCCGGTCACTCGAACGCAGGCGAAGAAGCGGCTCGATGAGTTCATTGCGTCTGGGCTCGATCCGTTCGGCCCGCACGAAGATGCAATGTTGGCCGACGAATGGAAGATGGCGCACTCGACGCTTTCGTCGTCGATGAACCTCGGGCTGCTCACACCGCTCGAGATTGCCGAGGGGGCCGAGCGGGCGTATCGAGAAGGCGCGGCGCCGATCAACTCGGTTGAGGGTTTTGTGAGGCAGGTGATCGGTTGGCGGGAGTATGTGTGGGGTCTCTACTGGCTCTGGATGCCCGACTATCGCAACGGCAATGGGCTTGACGCTCAACGTCCAGTACCGCCTGCGTTTATGGGAGAAGCCGACACGTCGATGGCCTGTGTGTCGAACGCGCTTGGCCACGTGCACGATCACGGATATGCCCACCACATCGAGCGATTGATGGTGCTCGGCAATCTGGCCCTGACTGCTGGCGTCAACCCGTGGGCCATGACCGAATGGATGTGGGCGAGCTTTGTTGATGGTGCCGAGTGGGTGATGCTGCCGAACGTGATCGGCATGGCACTGCACGCCGACGGTGGCCGAATGGCAACGAAGCCCTACGCGTCTGGCGGCGCCTACATCAACAAAATGAGCGACTCGTGCAAAGGGTGCGCGTACGACCCGAAGAAGCGCACGGGCGACACGGCGTGCCCCTTCACGACCCTCTACTGGGACTTTCTTGACCGCAACGCCGAGCAGTTCGCGGGCAACCATCGAATGGCGCGCCAGCTCGGCGGACTCCGTCGCCTGAAAGACATCGACGACGTGCGGGCCAGAGCCACTGACGTGCTTGCCGCGCTCGACGCCGGCACCCTCTAGTTCAACGTCAAAGGGTGGTGCAGGGGCTCATGGCGAGTGTGGCGGTCTCGGTGTTGAGGGTTGCGGGGGCGCCGATGCAGAGCGAGCGTTGTTCTGGGTTGCCGTTGGCATCTGTGCCGCCGTGGCCGGCCTTGATGCCGCCCAGCACCGGCACGCCGAGGGTTGTCAACCGATCGTCTAACACGTCGAGCAGGTGCCAGTTGCGGTCGATGTAGTCCTCGAATCCATCGAACAGGCCGAGGGCGATACCAGCCACGTTGTCGAGGGTTCTCGACCGAATCAACTGGGTGAGGTTGCGGTCGATTTGGCCGATGCCGATGTGTCGGAGGTCTTCGAGAAACAAGATGGCGCCGTTGAGTTGGGGCAGACCGGCGCCGATCGTCCCAGCCAGCTCGCGCAGATTGCCGCCAACGAGCGGACCGGTTGCCAACCCTTTTACCCTGATCGGGGCGGTGAGCCCCGTCGGGTCGGCAGTCACGGTGATCGCTGCGCTGTCCATGAGCATGTGGCGAACGTCGTCCGCTCCGATGTGGTGGCCGATGCAGCCATGAATGGACGGCACGCCGGCTTTCGCCCACCAGGCGATCGACAGATTCGTGATGTCGCTGAACCCGACCATGGGCTTCGGGTCGGCCCGCAACGCGTCGGTGTCGATGTGATCAGTGATGCGGTACGAACCCATCCCGCCGCGCGATGCGAGGATCGCGCGCACCTCGGGATTGCGGATCGCCCGGTTGAGGTCGTCGAGTCGTTGACTGTCATCACCGGCCAGCGGACCATGTCCGGTGAGCACGTGGTCGCCCACGACGACCCGCAGACCCCACTCCTCGAGCTCGTCGACCATGTGTGTGACGTGGTCGGCGGTTGGATAGCTCGCCGGTGACACGATGGCCACGAGGTCGCCCTCGCTGAGCTGCGGCGATCTCACAGTCTTGATTTCGTTCGCTGAGCCCGTTGGTGTCACTGATCACCAAGCTGATCAACGAGCTCGAGCCGACCAACAACGGCACCGGGCGGCAAGATCGTGCCTGGAGTTGTCACGGCATTGGCTCCGATACGTGCACCAGGCCCGACAGCGGCACCGAACTTGCGCGGTGCGATGCGCTCGACCACGCCATCGACCACGACAGAGATCGTCTTGTCACCCCGTTCGTTGAAGTGATTGGCCAAGACCGCCCCTGCTTCGATGTTGGTGCCGTGGCCGATCACGCTGTTGCCGACGTAGTTGAGGTGGGCGAGCGCAGCATCCTCGAACACCCAGCTCGACTTCACCTCGCTCGACGGGCCAATCGTGCAACCAGCTCCGAGATACACGCCTCCTCGGAGCGACACGTGGGGACCAATCACGGCTCCGGCGCCAATGATCACCGGTCCGCTGATCACCGCAGACGGATGCACCGTCGCCGTTTCGTGCACGGCACGCTCGCCATCCCGCCGAAACGAATCGGGCAGCGCAGGCAGCACTGGCGTGATCAGTTCGGCAACGTTGGCCGCCGCGTCCCACGGAACAAGGCTGCCTGAGATCACGAGCCAAGTCGGCGGTTCGAGCGCATAGGCGTGAAGTTCGAGTGAGGCCACGCCGCCAGTCTGACATCCGCGACATGGGCTCTACCCACGACTCGGCCTGAGGAGGCAGAATGAGCGCGAATGTCTCGCCGGTCACCCTCTCCCAACGTCGACGCCGATCAGTCGAAGATCTGCGTGTCGTGCGGCCGCACGATCGAGTGGCGCAAGAAGTGGGAGCGCAACTGGGACGAGATTCGCGACTGCTCGGATCGGTGTCGGAAGCGCAAGATCACGTCGGTTGATGAGCAGCTCGAAGGTGCGATTCTGCAACTGCTCGACCAGCGAAAGGCGGGCGCCACGATCTGCCCGTCAGAAGTTGCGCGGCAGGTCCACGGCCAGCTGGGAAAACCGGGCGATGATGGGTGGCGAGATTTGATGGAGCCAACTCGGGCTGCGGCCCGACGGCTGGTTGCCTCTGACTCGGTGGACATCACTCAGAAAGGCCACGTGGTGGACCCCTCAACCGCCAAGGGACCAATTCGCATTCGCCGGAAGCAGCAGCGTTGACCGCGCTGCCAACACCCGAGCGCGGCCGGCGCGCTGCGGAGGCCTACGTCTCGACGCACCTCGCGCATCTCGTGTGTGACGAGGTCGTTGGTTCCGACAGTTTCATTGGTGGGCAAGAGGCAGCTGACAAAGCTCTCGCCTCGTTCGATGTGAAGGGGTATGCCCAGCGCCGCAATGAAGTGTTTCCTGTGCCCAAGCGTGGCGCTTCACTTCTGTCTCCCTACATCCGACACGGCCTCTTGCATCTCGACGAGGTGTGGGACGCGGTCAGCGAGGGCCCGGGACGCGACGTCGACAAGTTTCGCGACGAGCTCATGTGGCAGGAATTCGCCCGCCACTGGTACGCCCGGCTCGGCCACCGCACTCGGCACGGGGTCCGCAACGAGATCGCCGCCGTCGTTGGAGGCGACGGCAACACGCCGGTTGGCCTCGAGGGATGGAACCGCGAGTTGGCCTGCCTCGAGCTCACGGTCGACGAGCTCGAAGAAGAGGGTTGGCTCGTCAACCAAACTCGCATGTGGTTGGCCAGTCACTGGACGGTTCGACAGAAACGTCCGTGGCAAGAGGGCGAAGATCTCTTCTTTCGTCACCTGCTCGACGGTTCTCGGGCTGCCAACCGGCTTGGTTGGCAGTGGACGACCGGCGTCGGCTCATCAAAGGCCTACGGGTTCAGTCGGTGGCAGGTTGAAAAGCGGGCGCCCGGGCTGTGTGCCTCGTGCGATCTCGTGCACGCCTGTCCGGTCGAGGATTGGCCGAGCGACCCCTCGATGGATCGCCTCGATGCCCTTGCGCTGCTGAAGTCTGATCCCAACGTCGAAGCGACGGCCGGGCCTGCTGCCCCTCGTCGGGCGGCGACACCCGAAGCGGTCTGGATCACGGCCGAGTCACTTGGTGACAACGACCCGGCGCTGAAGGCCAACCCCGAACTGCCCGCCGTGTTCGTCTTCGACGAGCCGTTGCTGCAGCGGCTGATGTTGTCGTCCAAGCGGTTGGTGTTCCTCACCGAATGCCTTGCCGGTCTCGCCGCAACTCGACCGGTCGAGATCATGCTGGGTGAGCCAACGGCTGCACTCGCTGGCCGTTCGGTGTCCACGACGTTTGCCCCAGTCCCTGGCTTTGCAACAAGGGCAGCGTTGGTCCAACCCGTCGACGTGCATCCGTGGCCCTGGCTCGTTCGTCCCACCTCGGGATCGATCGCTTCCTACAGCGCCTGGCGGCGCTCGGTTCGAGTTTGAGCGAGGCGGGCGGCGGAATGGTTGATGGCAGCGGTGAGCCGCTCATCGAGATCGACATCCCGTCGAGCGTCGACATGGTGACCGTGGTGCGCATGGTGGTTGCTGCCGTCGCAACGGCTCGCGGCTCGCTCGACGGCGATCGTCTCGACGACCTTCGCTGGGTTACCTCCGAAGCAACGACCAATGCCATTCAGGCCAACCAGCGCCGGGCAGACGACGAAGAGATGCCGGCGACTCCTCGGGTGCACATGCAGTGCGCTCCTGGGTCGGACTTTGTGGCCCTCACGGTGGTCGATGGTGGCAACGGCATCGACGATGCGCCCGAGATTCCCGAGATCACGCACCCCGATCGATTGTTGATCGAGGGTGGGTTTGGCGTGCCGCTCATGAAAGAACTGACGCGGGGTGCCATGGAGTACATC
>CALLGK010000027.1 GCA_938009905.1 uncultured Acidimicrobiales bacterium
CGGCCACCCGTTGCGGCCTCGATCTGATTGAGGATGTGCTCGCGGTCGCGGAAGGCGTAGAACACCGGGGTGACGGCGCCAAGCTGCACGCCCATATCGCCGAGGAACAGCGTGAGGTTGGCGATACGAGCCATCTCGAACAGGATCGTGCGAATGTGCTGGGCCCGAGGCGGTGCCTCGATGTCCATGAGCTGCTCGGCGGCAAGGATGAACGGCACCTCATTGGCAAAGCTGCCAAGCCAGTCGATGCGGTTGATCAGCGTGGTGACCTGCGGATACGTGCGAACCTCGGCCAGCTTTTCGTAGCCGCGATGCATGTAGCCCATGATCGGATCGGCTTCGACCACCTGTTCGCCGTCGAGGCGCGCCACGATGCGAAGGGTGCCATGGGTGGCGGGGTGCTGTGGTCCGATGTTGAGGGTCATGCCCTCGGCTTCAAGCTCGACGTTGACGCGAGCATCAGCGGCCTGAGCGGCGATGTACGCAAGTTGTCTGCGATCACTCACGGCTGTCATTAGGCCTCCGGGTTTTCTGTGCTTGGGCCGTCGGCTGCAGCTTCAACAGCCTCTGCAGGCGCCTCAGCGCCGGAAGTTTCGCCGTCAGGCGAAACTTCGTTAGCGACCGAAGGGAGCGGCGGCATGGGCTCGACGTCGACGATGCCGGGCCATGGCTTCACGATGCGAGCGAGCAGCGGGAAGTCTTTGCGTAGCGGGTAGCCCTCAAAATCGCCCGGCAAGTAGAGCTTGCGCAGACCGGGATGACCCTCAAAGCGAATGCCGTACATCTCGAAGGCTTCACGCTCGTGCCAATTTGCACCGGGGAATTCGTGGGTCCAGGTGCCGACAGACATGTCGTCGCCAACATCGGCTTTCACCGTGAGGCCTTGGTGGGTTGCGAGGTTGTGCACGCGGGCCAATACCTGAAAACGAGTGTCGCCTCCGGCGTAGCCACTGCCAGCCTCTTCCTCGTCGCCCGACTCGTCGTCGGCCGCGCCGACGAGCTTGTCGACCTCGGAGTCCATGGAGCGCCCATAAGGCGATGGCATCCAGTCGATAGCGGATAGCCAATTGAAGAAGCGGAATCGCTGGCGATTGCGCAGGTAGCTGGCTGTGTCGGCCCAGGCATCTGGCGTGATGCGAATCCACAGATCGCGTCCGGGAATCAGGTGCGTTTCGACGATCGCGTCGCCGAGTTCGCCACTCACTGCTTCGAGCAGTGCCTCGCGAGCCTCGTCGGTTTCGACGGCTTCTTCTTCTGGGGCGTCTGTTGAGGTGTCGGTCATCAGTCGAGCACTCCAAGAGCGAGCGGATCTTTGGTCCACTTCACGGCCATGTCTTCGTTCTGGATGATTTCCTGCAGCAGCACGATGCCCTCAAGAAGAGCCTCGGGGCGAGGTGGGCAGCCAGGCACGTAGACATCGACAGGAATAATCTGATCGATGCCCTTGGTTACTGAGTAACTGTCCCAATAGGGGCCGCCACAGTTGGCGCAGCTACCCATCGAAATCACGTATTTCGGCTCGGGCATCTGCTCGTACAACCGGCGGACGGCAGGAGCCATCTTGTCGGTCACGGTGCCAGACACACACACAAAGTCAGCCTGACGAGGGCTGGCCGGAAGAGGAATCACGCCGAGGCGCATCACGTCATAGCGAGGCGAACCGAAAGCAGCGCCCATCTCGATGGCGCAGCATGCAAGACCCCACTGGTAAACCCAGAGCGAGTACTTGCGACTCATGTTCAGCAGTGTGGTCAGGGGCTTCGGAAGCTTGCCTGATTCAACCAATCCCATCCGAGGGGTGCCTCTCGTTTTCGGCTCGATCTCAACGACGCTGACGAATCAGCAGGTGGTGCAGTGCTGGGTCAGACCCAGCGAAGAACGCCCTTACGCCACGCATAGGCGAGACCGAGGGCGAGAATGAAGATGAAGATGACCATCTCGACAAGTCCGAAGATGCCGAGATCCTCGAGCCGTGCGGCCCAAGGAAAGATGAAGACTGCTTCGACGTCGAACATGACGAAGAGCAAGGCGAAGATGTAGTAGCGGATCTGGCTCTGTGACCAGCCGCTGCCAACCGGGTCGACACCACTTTCGTAGTTCTCAACTTTGTCGACGGTTGGACGGTCGGGTCGGAAGATGCTGGCGAGGCCAATGAAGGTGGCCACCAGACCGAATGCCAGGGCACCAAAAAGCCCAACGATGATGTACTCACGGAGGAAGTCCGACACGGGGGCGAATGCTACCGCTGTGGACAGCCCCGAACCAAGATCTCTGGGGATTTGAGCGGACCTTTTGTCACACCTCGGTCCGGGCGTGCCCGCGGCGACGACCGAGAGCGCCTACGACAAGGGTCAGCGAGTGGGCGCGAGGATAACCGCGCCGAGTGGTGGGAGCTCTAGTGAGAGGGCATGTTCGCGCCCGTGAGCACCCGGAGATGAGGCGTCGATCACGCCGCTGCTTCCCGCTCCAGTACCACCAAAACGAGCCTCATCACTGTTGACGAGGACCTCCCACTGAGACCCGTCCGGCACGCCGATTCGGTAGTCAGAGCGAACGAGTGGCGTGTGATTCATGACACACAACACCGGTCGAGCCAGCGAGTCGCCGACGTCAGCACCCGCTTGCGCCGGATAGCGAAGCCACGCAACGACAGAGTTTTCACCGTCGTCGAGAACGACCCACTCAAACCCGTCTGGATGGTTGTCGAGTTGATGAAGGGCCGGTTCTGCTCGGTACAGCCGATTGAGTTCCGCGACCCATGTCATGACACCTCGGTGCAATGGCGCGTCGAGTTGCGCCCACGCGATGGGGTGATCGTGGTGCCATTCGGGTGCTTGGCCGAGCTCCTGCCCCATGAACAACAGCTTCTTACCGGGGCTGCACCACTGGTTGGCATACAGCAGGCGAAGGTTGGCGAACTGCTGCCACTCATCGCCTGGCATCTTCGACAGCAACGAACCCTTGCCATGCACGACCTCGTCGTGCGAGAGCGGGAGCACATAGTTTTCTGAGAACGCCCACATGCCGCGCCGGGTGACGTCATCGTGATGGAAGCGACGATGCACGGGATCGAACTCGAAGTACTCGAGCGTGTCGTGCATCCAGCCCATGTCCCACTTGTAGTGAAAGCCAAGGCCACCGTCAGACACGGGGCGGGTGACGCCGGGAAACGATGTGGACTCCTCGGCGATGGTCAACACGTCGGGATGTGATTCACCGATCGTTTGGTTGAGCTGCCGAAGGAAGTCGATTGCCTCGAGGTTCTCGCGGCCGCCGAACTTGTTGGGAATCCACTCCCCCGCTTCTCGCGAGTAATCGCGGTAGAGCATCGAGGCAACGGCGTCGACCCTGATGCCATCGAGGTGATAGCGCTCGATCCACGAGAGAGCGCTCGAGATAAGAAAGGCCCGCACTTCGTGGCGGCCGTAGTTAAAGATGTAGCTGTTCCAGTCGGGATGCCAGCCCTCTTTCGGATCGGCGTGCTCGTAGAGCGGCGACCCATCGAAGCGGCCGAGGGCAAACTCGTCGCTCGGAAAGTGCGACGGCACCCAGTCGAGGATCACACCGAGGTCGTTGTTGTGGAGCTTGTCGATGAAGCCCATGAGCTCGGTCGGCAAGCCATAGCGAGGGGTTGGCGCGAAGTACGACGTGGTCTGGTAGCCCCACGATCCGTAGAACGGGTGCTCGGTGATGGGCATGAGCTCAACGTGGGTGAACCCGTTGGCGTGGAGATGCTCAGCGAGCGGCTCGGCCAGCGTGTTCCAGTCGAAGCTTTGGTAGGCCTCGGGATGCCGCCATGAACCGACGTGCATCTCATAGACCGAGATGGGCTGATCGTGGCGTTGCCGATTCGGGCGGCCAGCGAGCCACGAATCGTCCGACCATTCGTAGGTCAGGTCGGTGACGACCGACGCGGTTGCTGGCGCCAGTTCGGATGCAAAGGCCACCGGATCAGCTCGCTCAACGTCGTAGCCGTGCGGTGTCGTGATGCGGAACTTGTAGCGATCGCCAATCTGGGCGTCAGCGGCAACGCCGGCCCAGATGCCCGTGTCGCCCTGCGGGGTGAGGGCGTACGCGTCGTTGACGTTCCAGCCGTTGAAGTCGCCAACCACCCAGACTCTGGTGGCCGACGGGGCCCAGACGGCAAAGCGGCGCCCTGGGGCACTCCATGAGGTGAGCGGCTGAGCACCCAAAAGCTCAAAAAGCCGACTGTGAGCCCCTTCGCTGAAGAGCCACCGATCGTGATCGGAGATCAGCTGCGCAGTTGACACGCTCTCGGTGGGTGAAACAGAAGAGGTCACCTCCTGTTCATCGGCTGTCATGAAGAAATGTCGAGTCCAAAGAGCTCAGAGAAGCGTGCTTCGTATTCAGCATCGTCTTCGATGGCGCCCATCGCGACCCACTCTTCGTCCGAGAAGTTCTTGCGGTTGCTCGAGAGCTCTGGTCCACCCCAGCCGCAGGTCCACCGAAGTTTGTAGTTGTCGGTCGTGACCGACTCGTGGATCACGTCTGCGACATCTGACGGGACACCGGGGTTTTCGAGACCCTTGGCGTAGAAGTTGAACAGACGCCGGTAGGCCATGCCATATGCGTCTTGAGACGACGGCATGTCGGTGTTCTTGGCCATGATTGCCGTGCGCACGATGCCGGGTTCGATGATGACCACGCGAATACCGAAGGGAGCGAGCTCTTGCGCCAGGCCCTCGCTCATTCCTTCCACCGCCCACTTCGAAGCCACGTAGGGCGACTGGGCGATGGCCGCGATCTTGCCAGCGATCGACGACACGTTGACGATGCAGCCCGAGCCTCGCTCACGCATCGAAGGCGCAACGGCCTGCACACAACGCACGATGCCGTGGAGGTTGACGTCCATCACCTCTGCGTAGCGTTCGATCGGAGTCTCCTCTGCGACGCCGTTGCCGCCGATGCCTGCGTTGTTGACCAACACGTCGATCCGACCCTCAGCCTCCAGCACCTCGGCCATGGCTCGGTTGACCGACTCGGTATCGGTGACGTCACACACGACCGGGGTGACCTCGACGCCAGCCTCGGCAGCCATGGCGGCCAGCTTCTCGCCCTTGTCGAGGCTGCGCATCGTGCCGTAGACCTTCCAGCCCTTGACCGCGAGATCAACGGCCGCCGAACGACCGATTCCTGAATTGCTTCCAGTAACAACAGCGACAAGTTCAGACATGCCCGCAACTTACCCCGCCCATTGTTCTGGCACCCGCCCCGCTCCCCTCGAACCGCCGTCTCCCACTCGACCCTCGCCCGCGAACATGCGTGCACCAAACCCGCCTGGGACGTTCTCATGCACGCAACTTCATGTCTCTGTCGAACGTGCGTGCACCACACCAGCCACACCCGGTTTCGTGCACGCAACCTCACAACCCTCACGGTCCTCGGCCGATCTCTGTATCGCCCCGCCAACTTTCCGCGCACCTATGAGACGCAACTGCACATCGCCAGTCGTCTGTGCGGTCCACAGGGAGCACTCGGACTCCAATCCGCGCTGCTCGCACACGGCTTTGATGATGTTCGACGTGGCAGGGTCCACGTCGTCACCGTCCGCGGAGCACGCCAAACAGCACACCCATTCGCCGTGCACGAATCGGTCGACCTCGTTCCACGCGACATCACGATGGTCAACGGCCTCGTCGCCACAACTCCAGAACGCAGCCTCATCGACGTTGCCCGCCGGGTCACCGGCGAGGCGCTTGGCGACCTTGTTGACGACGGCATTCGGAAGGGTCTCGTCTCGATCGAATCACTCACTGCTCGCTTCCTCGAGCTGGGCCGTCGCGGCCGACCCGGCACGGTTGCGATGCGATCTTGCCTTGAACATCGAAGCGACGAGATTGGCCCCGACTCGACATTCTTCGAAAAGGCGTTCGACCGAATAGTCGGGAGATACGGCTTTCCAACTCCGGTGAAGCAGTATCGAGTGGTAGCCGACGAGCGAACCTTCTACCTCGACCGGGCTTGGCCCGAGCACGGCACCTGGGTCGAGTGCGACTCGGTGCTTGCCCACGCCACAGCACGCCAACTCGATGCCGATCTGCGACGCCAGAACGCCGTGCTAAATGCCACCGGATTGATCCCTCTTCGATTCAGCTATCGCCAAGTCATGGACGATCCGATGAGTGTTGCGAACACGCTGGCGGCGCGACTCCCTCAGGCTGCCTAGCAACTTGCGTGTATCAAACCGCCTGACGCTGGCCTACTGCACGCAGGTTCAAGACAGACACGAAGCTGCGTGCACGAGACCATCCCGGGCAGGTGCGATGCACGCACGTTGAGCAAGACGAAGCTGCGTGCACGAAACCGGCTGGAGCTGGCCGGCTGCACGCACGTTCAAGAGAAACTCGAACCTGCGTGCACGGGAACATCCATAGAAGGTGCCATGCACGCATGTTCGGCGGGGCATACATGGCTGGGCGGACCGAAGGGCTAGCTGACCAGGTGTGGGGCGATGTCGTTGGCGGCGAGTTCGATTTGCGAGACGACGTCGTCGCCGAAGGGAACCAGCACGATCGAGTCGACACCGGCGTCGACGAGCGACTGGAGTCGGCCTCGCACCTGATCTGGGTCGGCCCCAACGGCATCCCAACCTTGTGGGATGTGTTCTGGTGGTGGCGGCAACAGCGTCGGATCACCGCAGTAGTAACCAACGAACACGGTCAGCCTGTGATTGCCCACGTGAGGTAGATCAAGTTGTTCGGCTTCGGCTCGTCCCCGTTCGATGTGTTCCTTTGCCGCGGCCACGTCTTCTGGGCCTTTGCCTTCTGGCAGGATCGTGCCGTCCGCACATCGGCCCGCCACCTCGAGCGACTTCGGGCCAATCACTCCCGCAGACACCAGAGGCACAGACGCTGGAGGGAACTCGAGCGTCACATCTTCGAGGCTGACGTACCGGCCGGCTTCGTTCAGGGTTTGGCCGGCAAGCAGGCGTCTCGTCCCAAGCAACGTCTCGGAGAGCAACGTGAGAGGCGACGCCAACTTTGGCCCGATCTGCGTCATCCAATCGGGCACACCATGACCAATGCCACCGTGGAAACGATCGGGATAGACACGGGCGAGGGTCGCCCACTCCATGGCCAAGGCTGCGGGATTGCGGAATGGCGCTGGGGCAATGCCATGACCGACGACCGGTGGCGCGGCGAGATCTGAGGTGGCCTCCAAAATGGCGGTGGCCTGACTGATTCCGCCGGCAAACGGCAGGTCTTCGACCACCCAGAGCTCGTCGACAAACGGGGCTAAGGCCGTGGCCTGTCCAACGATGTGCTCGGGCGGAACGGTTCGCAAGATCATGGCGCCGAGTGAGACCGTCATGGCCAAACGATAGTTGTCGCCGATCTCGCGTTTTCGCCGGGCCGGGATACATCACCCGGGCCAGCCTTGACGTTTGAGACCTGACCCCTGTGAGAAGCGGGCACAATGGTGGGATGAAGATCGGCCCGATCGACATTGAGTCACCCGTGATTCTCGCCCCGATGGCTGGGGTGACAAACGCGCCGTTCCGCCGCCTGTGCCGCCAGTTCGGCGGCGGACTCTATGTGAACGAGATGGTGTCGGCCCGGGCCCTCGTTGAGGGCAACGAGAAAACACTGAAGCTCGCCAGCTTCGACGCTGATGAATCGCCACGTTCGTTGCAGCTTGCCGGTGTCGACCCGCACTACATGGGCGAGGCCGTCACCCGGCTCATCGACGAGGGACGCGTCGATCACATCGACATCAACTTCGGCTGCCCGGTCAAGAAGGTCACGAAGAACGGCGGCGGCGGGGCCCTTCCGTTCAAGCGGCCTCTCTTCACCGCCGTGGTTCGCGCCGCGGTTGAAGCCGCAGGCACAGTGCCCATCACCATCAAGATGCGGGTCGGGATCGACGACGACCACATCACCTACCTCGACGCCGGCCGCATCGGAGCTGACCTCGGCGTCGCTGCCATCGCCCTTCACGGACGAACCGTCGAGCAGCTCTACTCGGGCAAGGCCGACTGGTCGACTATCGCCAAACTGCGCGAGGTCGTCCCGTCAGACATCCCCGTGCTCGGCAACGGCGACATCTGGGAAGCCCAAGATGCGCTCGACATGATTGACCAGACCGGCTGCGACGGGGTTGTGATTGGCCGAGGCTGCCTTGGCCGACCGTGGCTCTTCGGCGAACTGCAGGCTGCGCTCGAGGGTCGTCCGATTCCCGACGCCAAGACCATCGCCGAAGTCCGTCCGATCATGATCGAGCACGTCGAAGGCTTGATCGACTGGTTCGGCGATCACAAAGGCATCCGCGAGTTTCGCAAGCACACCGCCTGGTATCTCAAGGGCTACCCCGTCGGTGGCGAGATGCGGGGCAAGCTGGGACGAATCGAGAGCCTCGAAGAGCTGCAAGAACTGCTCTGGTCGATTGAGGACGCTCCCCTACCGCCTGAGAATCGCCGGGTCGCGAGAGGTCACACCCGTGGCCCACAAGTTGTTGCGCTGCCAGACGGCTGGCTCAACGACGCGCACGACGATGCGATCGCATCGCCCGACGGCGACTCTGCCGTCTCTGGTGGCTGAAGAACCAACCGCCGCCGACTACCGGCGCAATCGGCAACGACGCGAGCACGACCTCGCCATCTTCTACGAGCAACAAGCGCCCGATAGAGCCAACTTCCCGACGCCGACCGATCGTGACCGCCATCGAGACATTTTCCTCGACCGACTTGAGACTGTCATCGACAATGTTGCGTTCGGTGCGGTTCTTGAGCTCGGCACCGGAACTGGCCGAGATGCGCACGCAGTGGCACAGCGGGGATTTTCCGTGACGGGGATCGACTTGGCGAAGGCGAATCTCGCAGCGACTCGCAAGCTTGCGCCAACAACAGCTGTTGCTCAGGCGTCGGCAGTCGAGCTCCCGTTTGCGGACCGCAGCTTCGATGCGGTCCTTTCCTTCAGCACGTTGATGCACATCTCGAGCGACGACGTTGCGCTGGCGTTGGCTGAGTGTGGCCGGGTTCTGAAGCCCAATGGCCTTGCTGCTTTCGGCACCTGGGGTGGAGCGGACACCGACAAGATCCTCGCCGACGACCACTACGACCCGCCGCGATTCTTCTCGCTGCGCACGGACAAAACGTGGCGATCACTCGTCGCCGCCCACGCGTCGGTCATCGAGCTGACAACTTGGAAGCCTGCTAGCTCAGTCGATCACTACCAATGGATCATCGCCCGCTTCAACGAGCGATCAGGCTGACCGACCGGCTCAGCCGCCGACAATGTCAAGCGGGCTTGCACCTCGTGAGTCCTCCTTCAGCGCCACGTCGATCGTGAGCGCCGACGCATACGCAAGCTTGCGAGGCGGCTCAGCCATGTCTTGGGTATGCACCTGAAGGACGTAGTTGTCGGCCGTTGTGAAGGCGGTCTTCAAGATGTTGCTCTGCCATCGCGGCAGCGTAGGGCTGACCGACTCGACCGAACCAACGCACCCGTTTAACGTCTGGTCGACTCGACAACGTGGGAGCGACATGACCGGACCATCAGTTTCACGCTGGATCGCCGACAACGAACTCGGTGAGCGCTACCCGTTCTGGACACGGGCCAACGTGGGCGAAGTGTTGCCAGAACCACCGTCGCCGCTCGGCTGGGACATGGTTTGGGAGAACGGTGTGCTCTCGGGCTGGTACGACTGCGCGATCAACCGCTTGGGCTATGACGACGCGGGCCTCGATCCCGATCGTCCAGAGGTGTCCGGCATGTTCGGCGGCTACGCCTACCTCTGCGCCACTGGCATCCGCCTGTTCGGCGTGCGCACTCCTGGCATGACCGCGGCAGACATCGACATGGCCTACTTCGGCGATCACCCAGATGTGCCGCGATATGTTGAAGAGCCGTGGCATCACTCCGAGTCTGGAAGCGCCACACTCGGCGCCTGGCTCGGCTGGGTGATGGGCACCATGGAACAAGACGAGCTCGAGGCCGATCGGCTCGACGGTCGGGCCGCCCGAGACGGCCGACCAGACCTCGGAGCCATGAGCGACGCTGAGCTCGTCGCTCGCGCTCGCTCCTTCACGCCACTCATTCGGCGCATGTTCAACCAGCACATCAACCAGAGCGGCGCAGCCTCGATCGGCCCTGGTGCCATTGGTGCAGTGTGCGCGGCCCTCGGTCAGCCGACATCAGCCCTCACCTTATTCGCCGGTCTCGGAGGTGTTGACTCCGCTGCGCCCTCCTATGCCATGTGGGAGCTGTCGCGTCAGGTTCGGGCCTCGTCTGGTTTGACCGCGGCATTCGAGGAAGGGACGGCTGGCCTCACCGACCGTCTTCGATCCTCCAACGACCCGGATGCCAGCGCCTTGATCACCGAGCTCGATGCGTTCCTCGTCGAGTTCGGCTCACGTGGACCAAACGAGTGGGACATCCACGCCCACACCTGGGAAACCGATCCCGACCTCGTGCTGGCTGCTGTCGATCGCATGCGTTTGGCCGACGATGAGCGCTCGCCGCTCACCGAAAATGCCTCCCGCGAGGCTGAACGCGAGGCGCTCTCAGCGCAACTGGTCGAAGCGCTTGCCGCAGATCCAGAAGCCCAGGGTCAGTTCCAGGCCGCACTGGCTTCGGCCAAGGTCTTTGTGCCCGGACGAGAGCGCTCGAAGACCAACATCATCCGTGTCATCCACGAGGTTCGGATGGCCCTGTGGGAGCTCGGTCGTCGGGCGGCCGATCGAGGCGACATCGACGAAGCCCGCGACATCTGCATGCTCTTCGTCGACGAAATTGATCAGCTCGCGTCAGGCGAGCTCGCCGACACACGAGCCACGGTGACCGAACGTCAGGCGTATCACGATTGGCTGATGACGCTCGAGCCGCCATTCATCATCAATGGTGATGTCCCGGCCAACACCGAGTGGCCTCGCAAGGGTCAGCGTCAGATCGAGGCGGCGGTTGCCGGAGACGTTCTCGTGGGCAATCCAGGGTGTCCTGGCACCTACCGAGGTCGGGCGCGGATCGTGCTCGAGCCTTCGGACCCGACAGCTCTCGAACCAGGCGACATTCTCGTCGCACCAATGACAGACCCGGCGTGGACCCCGCTGTTCGTCACCGCGGGTGCCGTTGTCGTTGATGTCGGCGCCGCGCTCAGCCATGCCATCATCGTGAGCCGCGAGCTCGGCATCCCATGCGTCGTGTCGGCCACCGACGCCACCTCTCGCATCCCAGACGGTGCAGAGATCGAGGTCAACGGTGCCACCGGCCAGGTCACCATCCTGTAGCAGGCCCCCACGGTGAATTCGTCGAACCTCACGGCACCCGGGACCGTCACAGTAGGTGTCGGTCGCTAGTTCACGCCGGCCCATCTGAGACGGAGAACACATGACTGCAGCTGGTTGGAACCCCGATCCTTCTGGTCAGTTCGAGTACCGCTATTGGGATGGCACGGCATGGACCGAGGCCGTCGCGACCGGCGGTCAGCAGTACCGGGATCCTGTTCCAGCCGTGCAACAACCCGTTCGTCAGAGCCCACCTCCCCCACAGGCCAGTCCGCCGCCGCCCCAGCAAGCCAGCCCGCCACCACCCCAGGCCAGTCCACCGCCGCCGCAAAACGTCAGCGCGTCGCCGCTGTTCACCACCGAGGCTCTGCTGATGGTGCAGCGTGGCGTGAAGGACGAGTTCGTCTTTGAAGACTTCGACGACAACGTGCTCGGCCACATGGTGCGCGACCCCTTGAGCAAGAAGCGGTTGCCGAAGTTCATCGTCACAGACGCAGCCGGCAGCCACCTTGCGCTCGTGACAACTCGGCCCATGTTTCTGATCATCGACGGGCTGCACGGCCCCATGGGGCAGATTCAGCAGACCAACGTGCTGACAATGCAGCGATTGCGGTTCGACATCCGACACCACGATCACGTGATTGGGCATGTCGAAGGCAAGAGCTGGGCCGATGAAACGAACCTCAACATCAACGATGCGAGCGGCAATCTCGTCGGGACCGTTGCGAAGGGCCGACTGGCAGAAGACAGCGTGCGTCAGCGACTCTCAAAGAAGCACGACCGCTACGCCCTTCACATGGCGACCGGAGCCGACCCAACGGTACGAAGGCTCGCCACGTTCATGCCCCTGTTCCTGGAACTGATCCGAAGCCGATAGCGCTAGCTCGAAACGATGTTGTGATCCGGCCCGTATGGGAAGCCAGTGATGTTGTCGACCGAGCCATCGTCGTTGATCACGAGCACGTCATGCTCTCGATAGCCACCGGCGCCGGGCTGGCCCTCGGGAATCATGATCATCGGTTCCATCGAAACCACCATGCCTGGTTCGAGGACGGTGTCGATGTCTTCGCGCAACTCAACACCAGCCTCGCGGCCGTAGTAGTGACAGAGCACGCCAAAGCTGTGGCCGTAGCCAAATGACCGGCACTGGAGCAGGTCGTAGTTGCGATAGATGTCGTTCAATGCGCTCGCGATGTCGGAGCACTTCGCCCCCGGCTTGATGAGTTCGAGGCCGGCCTCGTGCACCTCAACGTTGACGTTCCACAGCCGCAGATGCTCATCAGATACTGACTCGGCAAACAGCGTGCGTTCGAGCGCGACGTAGTAGCCAAACAGCATTGGGAAGCAGTTGATCGACAGGATGTCAGCTGCCTCGATGACGCGGTTGGTGACGGGATTGTGGGCGCCGTCTGTGTTCACGCCCGATTGAAACCACGTCCAGGTGTCCATCAGTTCGGCGTACTCGTAGGTCTTGGCGATCTCGCGAACCATGGCCTGCGTCGACGCCAGCGCAACCTCGTGTTCTGGCACACCAACGCCAATCGCTTCGCGGCAGGCTTCGCCACCGATGTCGGCGATCGCCGTGAGCTTCTTGATGTGGGCGATCTCTTCAGCCGATTTGATTGTGCGCATCCACATCGTGGGGGTGCCGACGTCAACGAACTCAACGCCTGGAAGTGCGGCCTTGAGCTTGTCGAGAAGATCGAGGCTGACTTCATCAAATTCGATGCCAACTCGCTTGGCTCCAGGAGTCAGCGTTTGGACCGCGTGGAAGAAGTTGTCCTTGCGCCAGTCGGTGTAGGTGATGTTGTCGCCATGGGTCAGCCGCCACGGTTGCCCACCGTCAATGCCGGCACTCACGGTTGTGGCATTGTCCGCGGTCACCACGAACCCGTACTTGCGACCAAAGGCGCAGTACATGAAGCCCGAGAAGTAGCAGATGTTGTGGTAGCTCGTTAGCACGCACGCATCGATGTCGTTCTCACCCATGTGGGCCCGCAGCTTTGCCTGTCGCCCTTCCATCTCGGCGACCGAGAACGGACCGAGCGTTTTCTCACCGTTGTGCCACGTGACCAGGCGATCCATATCTGCATTCATCTCAAGCCTTCCTGTCTGGTGCCGGCACACAAGAGCCGAAACGCACCATCGAAAATCTGGAGGCGAGGCTAACGTCAGCCGCTCATGTCGACCGCAACTTCGCACTCCTCGGAAACTCGGCCGGCGTGATCTCGTGACGCGGTCATCTCTTGGGCTCGACGATCGGCCACTACAGCGCATTGTGTGGCTTATGGCCGGCCTGGTTGGTTTCGGCATCAGCTTGGCCATGATCGTGGTCGCCAATCTCGGGCTCCCACCTTGGGATGTGTTCCATCAGGGTTTGTCGAAGCAAACCGGTTGGTCGCTCGGCCGGTCCGTCATCATCGTGAGCGGATTCGTGCTGCTGCTGTGGCTGCCAATCCGGGAACGTCCAGGCATCGGCACGATCGCCAACGCCATCGTTGTTGGCCTCGTCCTTGATGCAACGCTCGCCGTGTTGCCGGAGAACGTCGAGTCGCTTGCCGCTCGGATCGGATTGTTGATCGGCGGCATCGTGATCAACGGTGTGACGACTGGTCTCTACATCGGGGCCGGACTCGGCCCGGGTCCGAGAGACGGATTGATGACGGGCATCGCCAAGCGAGGGCCATCCATTCGGCTGGTCCGAACGGCCATCGAAGTCATGGTATTGATTGCGGGCGCGATCTTGGGTGGAACGATCGGCGTCGGCACGTTCGTGTTTGCCGTCGCAATCGGGCCGCTCTCGCAGATCTTCATCCCACGACTGCGGCTCTAGCGAGGTGGTCCAGCTACTCGGGCGATTCAGCGCCCTCTTCGAGGCGGCGGGGCTCCTGGCGACGCTCGGCGAACACCTTCGTCCAGTCTTGCTTCACTCGCCGATCGACTCGAGCTCGCGCTTCCACGGGAGCGTCTGGGTTGTCGAGCGTTGACACCGCGACGTCGAGCGCGTTGTGCAGCGCATCAACATCTCGATCTTGGATCACCCGCAGCACAAGGTCTGGGTCAATCGAGGCCGCATCAATGTGTGGGACCGTCAGAATCACCAGGGTGTCCGGCACGAGCCGCGCAAGGTCGGGCAGCACGTAGCGCCCAGGCGTGCCCTGACTCAGATCAGACAGGATGATGATGTTCGGCTGAAACCGAATGGCCATCTCAACCGTTAGCACCGCGTTCTCGACCGTCTGCAGCAGCTTCAGCCGTTGCCGTCGCTCAAGCTCTGTGACAAACGAACGAGCCTGGGGCGGTTGCGAGAGTCCGAGCACGACCGAGTACGTCTCAGTGGACATGACGAGGGCGTCTTCACCAGAAAGCGTCATACACGACACATCGGCAGGTTTTGCTCAGACCGTGAGCAAGACTTCACGAACGGTTTGATCAACCGATCAGCAGCGAGGAAGCAGCTTCGCGCAAGAAGTTGCCGCCGAGATCAGGCAAGATGCCAAACACCAGAGTGGTCACTGTGGCAATACCGATGACGAGCATGGCCACGGGCGGCACGTCGACATCAGCGGGCAACGGTGCCTCTTCTTCGTCGTCGCCATCAGCCATGTAAACCGACACCACGAGGCGCAGGTAGAGGAACGCACTCACTGCAGCGCTCAACATGGCAACGGCAGCAAGTAGGTATGCCTCGCTGCCAGCAGCAGCGGCGATCACTCGGAACTTGGCGAAGAAGCCAGATGTGAACGGCACGCCGGCCTGGGCGAAGAGGAGCACGGCGAGGCAGGCGGCCAACACGGGTTGTTGGCGAGACAGGCCTCGGTAGTCGTCGATGTCGTGGGCATCGTCGCCTCGGCGACCCATGACCGTGATAGTGGCGAAGGTGCCGACAACGAGGATCGAGTAGGCGAAGAGGTAGAACAGCACAGACGTGCCACCGTTGATTGCTTCCTCGATGTCGAAGTCGCCAGCCACATAGGTGCCAACAAGCATGAACCCAGCGTGAGCGATCGACGAGTAGGCCATCATGCGCTTGACGTTGGTCTGCACAACGGCGAGGAACGAGCCGAGCAGCAGCGTCAGGATTGTCATCGCCAAGAGCAGCGGACGCCAGTCGTTGGCGAGATCGCCAAGGCCAATCACGAGCACCCGCAAAAGACCAGCAAAGCCAGCAACCTTCACGGCCGAAGCCATGAACGCCACCACAGGTGAAGGTGAGCCTTCGTAGACATCCGGCGTCCACACGTGGAACGGAGCGGCCGACACCTTGAAACCAAAGCCGATCAGCAAGAGGGCTACGCCGAGCAACAGCATCGAGGCGTCTTGGGCCGGCACAAGTCCGGCCGGATTCGATCGGTCGAGGAGGCGACCGATGTCGGAGATGCGGGTAGTGCCGGTGCTGCCGTAGATCAGCGCAATGCCGTACAGGAAGATGGCAGACGACAAGGCGCCGAGAATGAAGTACTTGAAACCAGCTTCCTGTGATGCCTCACGCCGCAGGTGCAAGGCCGCAAGCACGTAGACCGCGATCGACAGAATCTCGAGACCAAGGAAGGTCACGATGAGGTCATCGGCTGCCGCCAGAAGCACACCACCGGCCGCAGAGAGCAGCATCAACACGTACCACTCGGGACCAGCCAGACCTTCTCGGCTGACATAGCTGTCGAACAGCAGCGCCACAAGCACCACGACGGCGCAGATGACACCAGTGATGAAGATCGTGAATGCATCGATCACCAGCGCGTCGGCGATGACCTTCGATGGGCCTTCGTCGAGCACTCGGCGATACATGAACGGCAGGAACGACGCAGCACCGATACCACAGGCTGCGGTGAACCATGCCGGGAAGGCGTTGGTGCGAGTCTTGGGCGCCAACGAGGTGATCGTCACCAGCAGCACGGCGCCGATTGACAGAATGATCAGTGGCCAGATGAGCGACCACTCAATGTTTGGCGTCACGACTTCAGTTTCCTGGGCAAGCATCATCAGCCCTCGCCCTCCTCATGGTCGTCACCCTCGTGATCGTCGCCCTTGGCTTCAGCCTCGGCTTCTTCGAGAGTTTCGGTGAGGTCATCTGCCGTCGCGGGCTCGGCGGGGACCTGTTCTGGTCCTGGTGATTCAAACCCGTCGACATGCGCTTCGACGTGAGCCACGAGACGCTCGACCGACGGTTCGATCCGCTCGAGCATCGGCTTGGGATACACGCCCAGGAACACGATGAGGAACAAGAGCGGCAGAATCGCAAGTCCTTCGCTGAGGCGAAGGTCTGGCATGGTGGCGTTGTCACCGGTTGGCGTTCCGTGGAACACCCGCTGGTAGGCCCACAGCAGATAGAGGGCGGCCAGAATCACGCCGGTGACCGCAATGACGGTCCACCAGCGAGCGCCTTGGAAGCCGCCAAGCAGAATGAGGAACTCACCGACAAATCCGTTGAGCCCCGGAAGGCCAACGCTCGAGAGCATGACGAGCGTGAACGCTGCGGCAAAGATCGGTGCCGACTTCTGCAGCCCGCCGAGTTCTGAGATCTCCCGGGTGTGGCGACGCTCGTAGATCCAGCCAACGAGGATGAACAGTGCACCGGTTGAGATGCCGTGGTTGACCATCTGGAGCACGGCGCCCTGGATGCCCTGGGTGTTGAGAACAAACATGCCAAGCACGATGAAGCCGAGGTGGGCGACCGAGCTGTAGGCAACAAGGCGCTTGAGGTCGCGCTGCATGGTGGCCACTGCGGCGCCATAGACGATGCCGATCACGCCAAGGGTGAGGAAGATCCAAGCCAGATCGTGGGCGGCATTCGGGAAGAGGTAGATGCCGAAGCGGAGGTAGCCGTAGGTGCCGAGCTTGAGCATGACGCCGGCCAGAATGACCGAGCCAGCCGTTGGCGCCTCGGTGTGGGCGTCGGGCAACCACGTGTGAAGTGGGAAGAGCGGAACCTTCACCGCAAAGGCGAGGGCGAACGACAAGAACACCAGCCGTTGGGCCGTGGTCGATAGAGCTTGTGCATCGGCGAGGCGAACGACGTCGAAGGTGAGCTCGCCGATCGAGTCCATCGAGAGGAAGGCCACCGACACGATGCCAACCAGCATCAGGGCAGAGCCGGCCATCGTGTAGAGGAAGAACTTGAGAGCGGCGTAGATACGGCGTCCGTGGCCCCAGCCACCGATGAGGAAGTACATCGGCACGAGCACGACTTCGAAGAACAAGAAGAAGAGCAGCAGGTCGAGCGCCATGAAGACGCCCATGGACCCTGCCATCAGCAAGGTGAGCCAGATGTAGTACTGCTTCGGGTCGTGGTGGGGTTCGGTGGCCAGAATCGCGATGGGGAACAACACGCCCGTCATCACGATGAGGAACAGCGAAATGCCGTCGACACCGAGGTTCCAGCTGAGACCAAGGTCCTCAAGCCACACTCGGTTAACAGCGAACTGGAAGCCGGCATCGGTCTTGTCGAATGCGTTCAGCATCCAGACCGACATCGCGCCGGTGATGGTGGTGCCCACGAGAGCAGCGAGCTTGAGTTCGCTGTCGCGGTTCGCCGGAATCAGCATCAGGGCCAACACGGTGAGCAGTGGCGCAATGATCAGCGCAGGGAGGATCGGGAAGGCAGCGGCGGCAATGATCATGATGCTCCCAGCCAAAGAACGGCGAGCATGAACAGGCCAACAACTGCGGAGGCCATCACGATCAGAAGCGAGTACTGACGAACGAAGCCGGGTTGCAGCTTTCGAGCATTGGTTCCGATGCTCTGGACACCGGTTCCCACGCCCTCAACCGCTCCATCGACGACCTTCTTGTCGAGGAAGCTCAGGACGTCGAAGAGTTTCCGGCCCGGTCCGCCCATAAAGGCGGCGAGTGCGGTGTCCCAGGTGACGGCCAGTGCGAAGTTCTTGTTTTCGATCTGCGCCGGATTGCCGCGTCCTCGGAGGTACACGCCAAAGGCCGTGACGATGGCGATCAGGCCAACGGCGATGGCAATGGCTGCCAGCACCCACTTCGTCTGTCCAGACGTTGAGAGATGGTGCTCGTTGCCGAACAGCGACGGCTCAAGCCAGTGCCCAAGGAAGTGCAAGTCTTTGGTGAACGGCAGGTTGAGGCCACCGGCAACAGCTGCGAGGCCAGCCAGCACGACGAGCGGCATGGTCATCGTCCATGGCGACTCGTGAGGGTGGTACTCCTGGCGGTGCTGGTACGACTCGGGCAGACGGTCGGCAAACTCCTCGACGTCTGGCGCTGCAGAAGCTGCAGTCACGTATTCAGCCGGGCGTGGGGCTCGTGAGCGATCGCTCTCGGCCTCGGCAATCTTGCTTCGGGCCGCGTCGATGCCGACTTCTGCTTCGGTGAGTCCAGCGAGAGCTTCGGTGTGCTTCTCACGCGCCTTGGTGAGCGCTTTCTCGGCCTTGGGGATGCCCTTTTCGGCCTTGGTGAGAGCTTTGACCAGCTTGTCGTAGCCGTCTTCGCCTTCACTTGATGCGCCAACCGCAGCGGTGGCTTCGTCGAATGACACGCTCGCCGCAGCGAGGGCTTCTTCGCGCTTTGTCACATCGGCAAGCGCCTTTTCGACTGCCTCGTTGGCCGGGCCAACAGCAGCCTCAGCCTCTGTCGCGCCAGCCTCGGCATCGAGCACAGCCTGCACGAACGCGCCGTTGATCTCTTCTGGGGTCGGATCAAAGAAGCGTGTGCGACCGAAGAAGGTCAGGATAACTTGGCGGGTCATATAGAAGGCGGTGAGCAACGCCGTCACGAGGCCGATGATCCACAGACCGATGTTGGCGTCGTAGGCATAGACAAGGATTTCGTCCTTGCTCCAGAACCCGCTGAACGGTGGGACACCGGCGATGGCAAGCCAGCCAACGATGAAGGTCATGGCCGTGATGGGCATGAATCGAGCGACACCGCCCATGCGTCGCATGTCTTGCTCATCGTGGAGACCGTGAATGACCGAGCCGGATCCGAGGAACAGCAGCGCCTTGAAGAAGGCATGGGTGATCATGTGGAACATCGCGGGCACATAGCCCCCGACACCAACGGCCAAGAAGAGATAGCCAAGCTGCGAGACCGTCGAGTACGCCAACACCTTCTTGATGTCATTTTGTGACACCGCAGCAAGGGCCGCGACCAACGCGGTGATCGCACCGATCCACGCAATAGTGGTGGGAGCCCACGAGTCGGCGGCAGCCAACACCGGATTGAGGCGAGTGAGAAGGAACACGCCCGAGGTCACCATGGTGGCGGCGTGAATGAGAGCGGAAACAGGTGTTGGACCGGCCATGGCGTCTGGCAGCCAGACGAAGAGCGGAATCTGTGCCGACTTACCGGCGGCAGCCAACATGAAGAGCATGACGGCGGCGGTCGCCACGCCGGTGCTGAGCTCGCCAGCCTGAGTCTCGGTGATGATGTCGGCGTAGCGGATGGAACCGATCGCGTTGAAGAGCAAGAACATGCCGAGCATGTAGCCAAAGTCGCCGATGCGGTTGGTGACGAACGCCTTCTTGCCGGCCGACGCGTTGGCGTCTTCCTTGAACCAGAACGAGATCAAGAAGTACGAACACGCACCCACGCCCTCCCAGCCCAGGAACGTCATGAGCAGGTTGTCGCCCAGCACCAGAACGAGCATTGAGGCAGCGAACAGGTTGAGGTAGAGGAAGAACTTCGAGAAGTTCGGATCGCCGTGCATGTAGCCGACGGAATACAGATGAATCAGCGTGCCGACGCCAGTAATGAAGAGGCACATCGTGATCGAGAGCGGGTCGACAAGGAAGCCGACATCAACCGAGAACGAACCGGACGGCACCCAGGTGAAGATCGTCTGGATGAAGAAGCGGTGGGCTTCGTCTTCGGCAAGCAGACCAGCGAAAACGACGAGCGTCGCCAGAAAGCTGAGAGCCATCATGCCGGTGGCCAACCAGCCGGCGAGAGGTTCGCCTAACCGTCGGCCCAACAGGACCAGCAACATAAACCCGGCGAGCGGTAGCGCCGGGATGAGCCATGCGGCTTCGAGCATTCCCTAGCCCTTCAACTCGGCGAGATCGTCGACGGTGGCCGACGGACGGCGTCGCATCACGGCAACGACAATGGATAGACCGACAACAACCTCAGCAGCTGCAACCACCAAGACGAAGAACACGGCCGTTTGACCGGCGAGATCGCGCAGGGCGGTGGAGAACGCAACAAAGCTGATGTTGACCGCGTTGAGCATGAGCTCGACGCACATAAACATGATGAGCGGATTGCGGCGCACAAGCAGGCCGGTCGCACCGATCGAGAAGAGCAATGCGCTCACCACGAGGTACCAGGTTTCGGTAACGATCATCGGCTAGCAGTTCCTGGTTCGTCGACGACGAGATCCTCGGCGCCACGGTTGCGGACCAGCACAACAGCGCCAACGGTGGCGATGGTGAGCAGGAGGCCGGTGGCTTCGAACGCCAGGATGTTACGCGTGAACAAGTCGTGGCCCAACTGGACGACGTCTTCTTCTTCGGTGAGCGGTACCACCTGGCCGGTTGAGCCGGTGATAGCAGCCTGGCCGTAGTCGCCTGCTTCGTCTCCGGTGCGTCCGGAAAGGAAGATGCCGCCCATGAGCATGGCGAAAATCATGACGCCTGAAAGCAGTGCGGAGACGCGCTGACCTTCGAACGGTTCTTCAGAGATGTCTTCTTCGCGATCGACACCCAGCAGCATGATCACGAACAAGAACAGCACCA
The DNA here is from genome assembly GCA_938009905.1 of uncultured Acidimicrobiales bacterium. GTDB lineage: Bacteria > Actinomycetota > Acidimicrobiia > Acidimicrobiales > SZUA-35 > CALEWY01. The sequence continues at coordinate 20,941 of CALLGK010000027.1, forward strand.
CGATGGCGCCGCCGTAAACAACGATCTGCACCAGGGCCAAGAAGTGGGCACCCTGGCTGATGAACATGATCGCCACGCCAAAGAACGAAGCGATGAGCGAGAGCGCAGCGTGCACTGGGTTGCGATAGAGAATGACGCCGAGCGCTCCGGCCAAGACGATCACTGTTGAGATGACGAAAACAACGACGCCCGCCATCAGTGGTGACCTCCGTGATCATCGTGATCGTCAGCAGCTTCGACGGGAGCTGGGTCTTCGTGCTCTTGGCCCGCTTCGGGGGCACGAACGCCGTATCCGAGCTCGCCCGACCAGGCGACGCGGTTTTCGTAGTCGGCCCGACCAGCGGGTGCGGTGGCTCGCATCCAACCCGAGGTGAACTGATCTTCACCCGGGCGCCAGTCTTCCCACGGAAGGTTCTGTGGCTTGCCATCTTCGCCGACGAGCAGTTCGTCTTTGGTGTAGATGGCGTCGTCGCGATTGGTGAAGCTGAACTCGAACAGCTTCGTTTCGGTAATCGCTTCGGTCGGGCATGCCTCGACGCAAAGGTCGCAGTGGATGCACCGCAGATAGTTGATTTCGTAGACGAAGCCGAAGCGCTCACCAGGAGACTTGGGCTCTTCGGGCGGATTCTCGGCCCCGCGGACGTAGATGCACTTGGCCGGGCACACACCAGCGCACAGCTCACAGCCGATGCATTTCTCCATGCCGTCTTCGTACTTGTTGAGCACGTGGCGGCCGTGAGCCCGAGGCGGCTTTGGCCGCTTCTGGTCGGTCTCGGCTGGCGCTTCGCCCTTCTTGGCCTTGCCGGCGCGGTATTCCTTGGTGGTGACGCCTTCGCCCCACTTGCGGAGTGTGACGCCGAAACCTTCGAGATAGCCCATCAGTGACCCGCCCCTTCGGTAGAGGAAACCGCGTGGGCGTTCTGAGCCGCCGGTGCGGGAACTGGTGTGAGGTGCAAGCCAGCTTCTTTGAGTCGCTCGTCTCGAGCGGTGTCCATTGCGGCTCGGAGCAGGGCCCAGCCGACGGCACCGAGAACAAGCGACGCGACAAGCACGAGCGCAACATTTGCGTTGGTGCTGTCGAAGATGTTGAGGTCGCCGTTCTGGGCGATGCGGATGCCACCGAGCACGATGAGCCAAAGCAGCGACACGGGAATGAGTGCCTTCCAGCCAAGGTCCATCAGCTGGTCGTAGCGAAGACGAGGCAGCGTGGCTCGGAACCACACGAAGATGAAGAGGAAGATCAGCAGCTTGCCGAAGAAGAGCACGAAGCCACCGAACCAACCGAGCGTCGGCATGATGTCGATGAACGGGAAGTCGAACAGAGGCGCCGGGCCACCGAGGAACAGGGTGACGATGAGTCCGCCCATGGTGACCGTGTTCATGAACTCGGCAAGGAAGAACAGAGCGAATCGGATCGAGCTGTACTCGGTGTGATAGCCGCCGACGATCTCCTGTTCGGCCTCAACGAGGTCGAAGGGAGGACGGTTCAGCTCGGCGGTGCCTGCAAGCAAGAACACGATGAACGGCACAAACCCGGTGGCGACGATGTTGAGCTGGCGAAGTGACCCGGACTGGGCCTGGACGATCTCGTTCGTGCTCAAGGCGCCAGACACGAGAATGACGGCTGCAATCGACAGACCGAGAGCAGCTTCGTAGGAGATGGCTTGGGCCGAGGCTCGCACGGAGCCCAGCAGTGGGTACTTCGAGCCCGAGGACCAACCGGCCAGCATGATGCCGTAGATACCGAGCGAGCTCATGGCCAAGAAGAACAGGATGCCGCTGGGGATGTCGGCCCCCTGCCACAGAAACTCACGACCGAAGATGGTGGACGAGCCAGCCGTACCGCTTTCCGACACGTTGGAGAAGTCGCCAGCGATGGGGACAAGCGTGAAGGTGAGGAACGCCGGAATCAGGGAGAGATAGGGGGCGAGCTGAAATACCTTGCGGTCGGCTCGCTCGGGAATCAGATCTTCCTTGAAGAAGAGCTTGATGCCGTCAGCCAGCGTCTGGAAGAGACCAAACGGACCAGCAATGTTCGGGCCGATGCGGTTCTGCAAGCGGCTGACGACTTTGCGCTCGAACCACACCATGAGCATCGTCGCGATGAGGCACAGCACGAACGAGATCAGCACGATGCCGAGCACGAGCAGTACGTCGCCGAAGTCGACGCCGTCGCGGAGGAATGGATGTCCACCCATCAGCCGGCGTTCACCCTTACGTCAATGACGGCCGTCGAGGCCGACAGGAAGGTTCCAACGTCGAAGCCGTTCATGCGATACGGGACGTGCGCAACACCTCGTGGCACACCGGCCGAGGCCGAAACCTCGAGCTCGGCAGTTGCGCCACCGGGGCCAGTCACCGTGATCGTCGAGCCATCTTGCACGCCGAGGGCGTCAAAGTCGGCAGGAGAAAGAGCCAGCGTTGTGTCGGCGGCAAGGTGTGCCAACGATTGTGATTGCTGCACCATCGTGCCGAGATCCCAGAGCTTGCGGTCGACTACCAGTCGGAGACCGTAGCCGTCTACCGCCGGGACAGCGACAGAGGTCGCAGCGGCAATGTCGGCCAGGCTGGGTGTAACCGCATTTGTTGCCCCGAGCAGCGGGCCGTCACCACCGGCATCGATGTTTGACCAGTCGATGTCGGCGAAGGCCGGCATGGTGCTCGACAGCAGCGTCCGCACCTCGTCGAGGCTTGTGACGTTGAGGTCGTGGTCGAGCGCCGCGGCAAGCTCGGCGGCAATCATCCAGTCGGCTCGGCCTTGGCCGGGAGCCGTGACCTTCGCCCGCAACGGGCTGATGCGGCGTTCAAGGTTGACGAAGCTGCCGTCGACCTCACCAAAGGATGCGGCGGGAAGAATGACATCGGCCCGGGCTGACGACGCGGTCGCAAAGGTGTCGACGGCAACAAGGTTTTCGACCATGTCGAACGCCGAGCTAACGAGCGCGCGATCGGGAAAGTCGGCGAGTGGATCGGCGCCAAGCAAGACGAGTGTTTCGACCTCGCCAGCAGCGGCGTCTTCCAGAATCTCTGTGGTGGTGCGACCGCGAGCCAGGCCCGTCTCGATCGCACCGTGGATGTTGCCGCGACGCAGGGCCGGCAAAAACTTGGCCTCGGGAACGAGGCGATGAATGGCGGCCGCAGCCTTGGTGATCAGACCAGGATCTTCCGCCAGGTTGGTCCGACCAATCACAACGGTGACAGGACGCCCTGACCCAAGCAGCTTGGCTGCCATCGCCAGCTCGGCGGCATCAACACCGCCGACGGTTTCGCTGGTGGTACCGGCGGCGACAGCTTCGGCGACATCGTCGATGGTTCCCGGCAGCGCGTGCAGCTTGGCCTTGGCGAAGCGGCTCAGGCCCGTGGCCCTCGCCGTCATCTCGATGAGCGACGCGCCGTCTTCGACCGCTGCGTGACGGAGCCGCAGATACAGCGTCGGCAGTTCTTCTTTGAGGTCGCCGCTGAGCAGTACGACAACACCACCGGGTGCGGCAGCTTCGGCGATGGTGGCGCGAGGAAGGCTCTGAATCAGCTCGGTCTCGAGACCATCGCCAATCTGAGGATCGGCATCACGCACGCCAAGCGCGTCGAGCAGCGTCGACCACATGAACTGGCCTTCCACCGGCAGGCGAGCGCCTCCGATGACACCAATGAGCGAGGGGTCAGCCTGCAGAGCCTCCGCAGCAAAAGCTGCTGCATCGGCCCACCGGGCCGTTGCGAACTCGCCTGACTCTGAACGAACCAGCGGATCGGTGAGGCGTTCTTCTGAACCGTTGGCCTCGTAGGTGAAGCGTTCCTTGTCGGACAGCCAGCTCCAGTTGACGGCATCGGAGTCGACGCCAAGCACGCGGACGAGTTCGTCGCGTGATGACTGAAGAACCACTCGGGCGCCGGTGGAGTCGACAACGGCGGTCGATTCGTTTTCGGCCAAGTCCCAGGGGCGGGCCTTGAACCGGTACGGCTCGGCCGTAAGGGCACCAACCGGGCAGATCTGCACGGTGTTGCCGCTGAAGTATGACGAGAACGGCTCGTCGGGAAAGGTGTTGACCTGCGTCTCGTTGCCTCGGTCGATGAAGTGAATCAGCGGGTCGCCTGCCACATCGGAAGCAAAGCGGGTGCAGCGATCGCACAAGATGCAACGCTCACGGTCGAGGTAGACCAGATCGCTGATCGGGATTGGCTTTTCGTAGTGACGCTTCTCTTCAACGAAGCGACTCTCGCCAGGCCCGTAGGCAACCGTTTGGTCTTGCAACGGACACTCGCCACCCTTGTCACAGACCGGACAATCGAGCGGGTGGTTCACCAGCAACAGGTCGAGGATGCCCTCTTGTGCTCGCTGGGTCTGGTCGCTCTCGGTGTCGACGATCATGTCGGGAGCAGCGGTGATCATGCATGCCGGCTCAAGACGAGCACCGCGGCCACGGTCGACGTCGACGAGGCACATCCGGCACATGCCGACGGACTTCATCCGCGGGTGGTAGCAGAACCGAGGGATGTAGACGCCGTGACGCTCAGCAGCGTCAATCAGCAACTCGCCAGGGTTGGCTTCGACGGTTGCGCCGTTGATCGTGAACGAGATTCCGGGAGGAGCCTCTGCTTGTTCGTTGGCGGTATCGGTCACGATGCCCCAATTCCCTTGAGTTCGACGGGCACGGCGCCAACGGGTGACGCAACAGGATCGTCGTCGCTCACTTCACGCACCCGATCACGGAACTCTTCAGGGAAGAGCGTGAGGGCGGAGTGGACGGGAGCAAAAGCTGATGGTCCGACGAAGCAGATCGTGGTCATGCCGTAGGGGAAGGGCTTCGCTTCGAGGCCAAGGCGCTCAGAGGCGGCATGCGGGAACTCGCCGGGACAGATGGTTTCGCCAACTTCGAGCAGCATCTCGAGATCGCGGGTGGTGCCGTGACCATCGACGATGCGACCGAGGATGCGCTCAAGCCAGGTGCCACCTTCGCGACACGGCACGCACTTGCCGCACGACTCGTGGGCATAGAAGCGGGTGAGGCTGTGGGCAGCTTTGGGAATGTCGGTGGTGTCGTCCATCACCATGATGGCGCCAGACCCGAGCATCGAACCGGCTGGGCCGACCTGGCTGGCCTCGAACGGAAGATCGAGTTGATCGGGGAGGAACCACGGGGCAGAACCACCGCCTGGCACGAAGGCCTTCAGCGTGCGCCCTTCGCGCATACCGCCGCAGTAGTCATCGCCGAAGATCAAGTCTCTGAAGGTCGTTGTGCCGTTGATGATCTCGTAGACACCGGGCCGCTTCACATGACCAGACACCGCAACCATGCGGGTGCCGGGTGACGTCTCGGTACCAATGGCCCGGTAGGCCTCGGCTCCGTTGGTGGCAATCCACGGCAGGTTGGCGAGCGTCTCGACGTTGTTGACAATCGTCGGCTTGCCATAGAGGCCGATGGCGGCCGGGAAGTACGGCGGCTTGAGCCGCGGCATGCCACGGTTGCCTTCGAGGCTCTCAATGAGGGCGGTCTCTTCGCCAACGACGTAGGCGCCGGCGCCCCAATGCAACACGATGTCGAGGCTGAAATCGGTGCCAAGAATGTTGCGACCGACATACCCAGCTTCGTAGGCGTCGTTGAGGGCGGCCGCGATGCGCTCCTGGGCAACGGCCATCTCGCCTCGCACGTAGAGGAAGCAACGACTGAGACCAACGGCGTAAGACGCGATCAGGCAACCTTCGATCAGCTGATGCGGATCGAGCTCCATGAGCAGGCGGTCTTTGTAGGTGCCCGGCTCGGACTCGTCACCGTTGACGACGAGGTAGCGGGGCCACACATCTTTGGGCATGAAGCCCCACTTGACGCCGGCCGGAAAGCCAGCGCCGCCGCGGCCGAGCACGGTGGCTTCGGTGATCTGGGCGTGAACCTCTTCTGGCTTCTTCTTCAACGCGGCGCGAATACCTTCGTAGCCGCCGGTTGCCAGGTAGCCAACGAGGGTGTGGCTGTCTTCAACGTCGAAGCGCGACGTGACGATCTTTGGCGTGTCGTTGGCAACAAAGCCCGCGGCGCGCTCGATCTCTTTCCCGCCCAGCGTCATGAGGTCTCCTCTGGTTCGTCGATCGGCAGCCACACGGGAGGTCCGTTGACCTCATCTGGTGCGACGGCTCCGACGGCTCGACCAGCCGGAATCTGTTGACGGGTTTGCGACAGGGTGCCGTGGGGAGGAATGGCGGCCGAACCATTCTTCTTCGAGTCGGCGGTGAGGCGATCAACGAGTGAATCGAAGTTGTCGTGCGTGACCCGAAACTCGTGCCGGTAGTTGACCTGCAAGCAGGGGGCCTCGGTGCAAGCGGCCTGACACTCAGCTCGTTCGAGCGTGAAGAGGCCGTCGTCTGTTGTAGCGCCGACCTTGATGCCGAGCCGCTCTTCTGCGTGATGGATCAGTTCGTCAGCACCAAGCAGCTGGCATGACATCGTGCCGCACACGTTGATGACGTAGCGCCCAACGGGTTCGAGCTTGAACATCTCGTAGAACGAGCAGGTGCCGAGCACCTCAGCCGACGTGATGTCGAGCAGCTCAGCGAGATGGCTCATGCCCTCGTTGGTCACATAGCCGTTTTGTTCCTGCACCAGATGGAGAAGCGGAATCAGTGCCGACTTCTTCACCGGGTAGCGAGCAATCACTTCCTTGGCCAGCAATTCGTTGGCCGCGTGTAAGCGAGTCATCTAGCGATCCACCTCACCCATGATTGGGTCGACGCTCGAAATCACGGCGACGGCGTCGGCGATCAGACCCTGCGACATCATGTGCGGCAGTGTTTGCAGGTTGATGAACGACGGACCGCGAATGTGCATGCGGTAGGGCTTTGGGCCGCCATCGCTCACGATGTAACAACCAAGCTCACCACGTGGAGACTCAACCGCTGCATAGACCTCGCCCTCGGGCACCTTGAAGCCCTCGGTGAAGATCTTGAAGTGGTGAATCAGCGCTTCCATCGACTCGTCGATACGAGCTCGGGGCGGCGGGGTGACCTTGGTGTCGGTAGCCCGGTAATCGCCCTTTGGCATCTTGTCGAGGATCTGATGAACGATCCGCATCGACTCGCGAATCTCGTTGAGTCGGATCGCATAGCGATCGAATGCATCGCCGTAGGTACCGACGACCACGTCGAACTCGACGTCGTCGTAGGCCAGGTATGGCATGTCGCGGCGTAGGTCCCAGGGAACACCAGCAGAGCGGAGCACCGGTCCGGTTGTTGACAGCGCGATGGCCTCGTCGGCGCCCATGACGCCGACACCCTGGAGTCGCTCACGCCAGATCGGCTGACCGGTCATGAGGATGTCGTATTCCTCGAGGCGAGGCGGGAGGATGTCGAGCAACCGACCGACCGAATCACGCCATCCATCGGGCAGGTCGGCAGCAACGCCACCGGGCCGGATGTAGTTGTGGTTCATGCGCAGACCGGTGACGAGCTCGAAGAAGCGCAGAACTTCTTCGCGTTCACGCCAGCCGTAGATCATCATTGACACCGCGCCGAGGTCCATGCCGTTGGTGGCCATGAACAACAGGTGCGAAGAGATGCGATTCATCTCGGACATGAGCATGCGGATCCACGTGGCCCGCTCAGGAATCTCGAGACCGATCAGCTTCTCAACGGCCAGCGAGAAGGCCAGCTCGTTGAAGAAGGGTGCGGCGTAGTCCATCCGCGTGACGTTGGTTGGACCCTGCAGGTAGGTGAGTTCCTCGCCGGTCTTTTCCATGCCGGTGTGGAGGTAGCCAACGACTGGCTTGGAACGAACAACGGTTTCGCCGTCCATTTCGAGCATGAGTCGAAGCACGCCATGCGTGCTCGGATGCGACGGGCCCATGTTCATCAACATGGTCTGGTCGTTCTCGTCGTCGAGAGGCGCGTCTGCCATCTCGGCCATCTGAACTTCGGACATCCGCATCACGGCATGGTTGCGGGGCAGCAGATCAACCTGACCGAGGTGCAGCTCTGTTGCTGCATCGGTAGCCATGTTGTGTTCGATCACCGGCGTGTTGTCGACAGGTGCCTGTGGTTCAGCGTCAGTAACGGCCATCAGTTCGTTCCTTTGAACTGCACGGGGATAGCACCGGTTGCGAAGTCTTTGCGGAGTGGGTGCCCTTCCCAATTCTCTGGCATCAGAATACGCGACAGGTCGGGGTGACCTTCGAAGTTGATGCCAAACATGTCGAAGACTTCCCGCTCGAGATAGTCGGCGCCCGGATAGAGGTTGGTAAGTGAGCCGATGGTGGCGTCATCGGCCGAGATCTGCACTCGGGCCCGGATGCGCTCACGTCGCTCGTGGTTGATGAAGCTTGCCACTAGCTCGTAGCGCTCAGCGTTGATTCCGGCTGGTAGTTCGCGTCGGCCCTGGAAGGTAAGAAAGTCGACGGCAGTGACGTCGATGCACATGCGAAAGCCGTCAGCCAAAATGGCCGAGGCGACCAGAAGCCATTCATCGCGGCCGGGGTGGATGACCAGTTGGCCATCGGCGGACGCGACAAGCGGGCACCCAAAAGCCATCGGGCCGGTGGATTCCGCTGCGATGACCTCGTCGCCAGACGCCGCGTCGGCGCCTTCGGGGTCGGGAGTTGCTTCGTCAGTCATTTCCGCCCAAGGCTGATGAGGTGTGATTCGCCCTGTCCATCTCGCTGCTCGACAACGATGCCCGCGCCCGTTCCGGCCTTGCGGTTCATGAGCTCGCCGGACTCGATCTTCTCGTGCAGGGTGTGGATGGCGTGAAGAAGTGTTTCTGGTCCGGGAGGACAGCCGGGGGCGTAGATGTCGACGGGGACGATCTGATCGACGCCCTGCACAATCGCGTAGTTGTTGAACATGCCACCGCTTGATGCACAGACGCCCATGGAAATGACCCACTTGGGTTCCATCATCTGGTCGTAGATCTGACGCAACACCGGGGCCATCTTCTGGCTCACTCGACCCGCAACGATCATGACGTCGGCTTGCCGAGGAGATGCTCGGAACACTTCCATGCCAAGACGAGCGAGGTCGTAGTGCGAACCACCCGTGGCCATCATCTCGATGGCGCAGCACGCCAGGCCGAACGTGGCTGGCCAACTGGACCGGGCTCGCGACCAATTGACGAGATCTTCGAGTTTGCCGGTTGCGAAGTTGTGCTCGATGGCGCCGAGGCCATCTTCTTTGAGATTGTCCAGCATCAGGCGGCGCTCGCAGTCTCGTCATCATCATTGCCGTCGGGATCGACAGTGGCCGGCGCCGTGGTGTGCTCAAAACGACCCTCGAGGCCAACCTTGCGGATGGTCGACGAGGTCGTGCGAGACGCATCAACCATGTCTGACTGGCGATGGTTGACCTGCAACGGGCCCCAGTCGAGGGCTCCCTTTGAAATCAAGTACACGAACGACTCGAAGACCATCGCCGAGAACAACAGGACGGCAACAAGCCCAAACAGGCCGACGTCGCCGTGCACCATGGCCCACGGGTAGAGAAACACGATCTCGATGTCGAAGACGATGAAGAGCATCGCCACCAGGTAGAAGCGCACCGGGAAACGCTGGGGCGGTTCGCGACCGGGGATGATGCCACACTCATAGGGAGCGCTTTTCTGTTCGGTCGAGCGCCGAGGAGCGAGCAAGCCCGAGCCGACAAAGCTCCCGAACGCAAACAGCGCGGCCAACACGAGCAGCGCCGCAAGCGGCAGGTACTGAGCCATCTGGTGTTGCCTTTCGGATTACGAGTACTGAAACGGGCTGCGTCAGGCGACAGCAGCACGGATCTCCATCTCACGACGATCACGCACATGCATTGACCAGCACAAGATGAAGAAGAGAATTCCGTTGAAGATCGAGAACAGCGCCGGGGTCACCCGGGTGCCGCCAAACAGGGCCGGCAACGGGCCACCACGATCTCGTTCCATCACGACAGATACAACCGACTTCCCGGGGTCAGCTGCAGCGACCGGTGGAGCTTCACCAGCGAGTGTTGGCTGATCGAGGGCACCTTGAACCTGGATGACAACCAGCTCTTGCGGGTGCCAGAAGTGGACGAAGGTGGTGTCGAGCTTGTGGATCACTCGATCGAACATGTTGGGATCGTCTTTGAGCAGCGGCTTGCCACCGATGTTGTACGCACCAAATCGAAGCGGGACGTACTCAGCGGTGGAGTCGAACACGTGCTCTTCAGCCAAGAAGACGTCGGCTGAGGCAACGGCTTCGCCCCGGCGTGGGTTTGAGGTGGCGAGGTAGCGCCAGCCGTCGAACTCGTCGATGTTGACCTTGTTGAAGGCAACAGCCTCGGCCTGGGCGGCATCTGGGTCGTCGCTACTGACACCCTCTTCAACGTTGATGCCCTCAAGCACCAACCCGAGCGTCGCAACATCTTCGTTCTCGGCGAACGGAAGACCATCGTTCTGAAGCTCTGGGTTGTCGCCGTTGATCTCGACCAATGCCCAGCTTTCAGCTTCGCCCCGCCAGCCAATGGCGTAGACGGTCCAGATGACACCCATCATGGCCATCCAGCCGAAGAAGGCAGCAGCCGAGATGAGTCCACCGGTGCGGGCACCCGAGTTGGATGCCACCAGCAGGTAGGTGCCGCCGACCATCACCACGACGCCAACCAGCACCGAAAGAAGGCCACGGAAGAACGGGTCGAAGGCAATGCCGTCGATGAACGCAAGCATGTCGATGGAAGCAAGCATGGTGAGCATCACAGACCTCGCTCGTAATCAACAACGGCCTGAATGAACTGTTCAGGCAAGAGCTTGCCGAAGCCCGGCATCATGCCGGCGGCGCTCTGTCCGCCTCGGCCGTAGCCCGACCCGGCGTCTGCACCGTTGTAGATGAAGTCGAAGTGGGCGTAGCTGGTGCGCTCTGGCATGTCGATGACGTCGCACGAGAAGCCGATCCGGCCGTCGGCGAACATCAAGTCAGATTCGCCAAGCGAGTCGAGATCAATCGGCTCAGGGTTCACGAACCCATCGGCTGAATCGTCAACTTCAGGCAATCCGTCTTCGACGTAGGCGTACGCCTCTGACGAGATTCCCTCTGGCTCCCACAAGCTGGAGATCGATGCACACTCGGCGAGGTCGCCGTGCATCTCGCCACCGCTGAGCACTTCGTAGAGCTCACCGGAATCGGTGATGGGCGCACCCTTGTCGTTGAGGCGAACCTTTGAGCCGTCCATGGCTTCGTAGAAGAAGCCGTCGTCGTCTGCGAGGCCACCCTTCGGTGCCCACGAGCCGTCTGGAAGCTTCCAAGCATCGTCAGGGAAGCGCTCGGTAATCGTGCCGCAGAGGCTGAAGCCAATACCCGATGGGTTACCACCGCCGCAACCAGCTACGCCTTCGGCGAGCGGGTCGGCGCCGGGGGCCCACGGGGTGTTTGGACCGAGTGACCAGCCAGAGGTGTGGCAGCGACCGCAGCTGAGCGAACCAGCTTGGAAGCCGGAGAAGTAGCCGAGGTTGAACACGGCCTCACCGATGGACGAGAACTCGCCGTCGTCGAGCGATCGCTGAACCTCGTCGCGAATCTCGATGGCGAGTTCGTCGGCCTCTGCCTGGGCGGCCGCTGGGTCGTCTGAGAAGTTGATGTCGATCGTGTCGAGCGATTGGACCTCGAAGGTCTGGATGTACTCCATCGTGTTCTGGACCTGCTGCTCGGTGAGCGGACCACCACCCGGCGTTCCCCAGGCAGCCATCGGCGAACCGGGACGCCCGAAGTTGAGGATGTAGCGAACCTCATCTTCTGAGTAGCGCAAGAACACGTTGTTGAGCGCTGGTGCTGTCCAGCTGGCATTGGCGATGAACTGGCCATCGACGTCTTGGAGAACGTACGGAGCGACACCACCGACACCACCGGCGGCGTGACAGTTCACGCACTGTGCGCCTTCGGTGTAGAGGTCGCCACCACGCGACTCGAAGTTGAGCTGGTAGGCGGCGACAGCACCCTCTTGACGGCCAGGTTCAGCCAGCCAGTAGAAGGGAAGAGCGACCGAGGTGATGCCAAGGACAACCAACGCGAAGCTCAGCGAACGATCGAGCTTGACGCCCTCGAGCTCCTCGTCGGAGAGGTATTCCTTCTTGTTCGATGCGAGCTCGATTTCTGAACCGAGTTCGTCACGAGACGTGAAGATGTTGCGGATGAAGAGGGCGACGAAGCCCAGCAGTACGACAGACGCGACGGTAAGACCGATGGCGCGAAAGTCGGCGGCGAAGACGAGCGAGCTTTGCATTAGTGGCTTGCTGCTCCAATGCAGTTGGGGCCTTCGGCTTCCTGACCGGTGGTGTTCACACCGATTGGGGGTCCCTGGATCACAACACCAGTGTCGACGATCAGCTCGTTGGATGGGCTGATCTCCATCGGGAATCGATCCATACCGCGAGGGGCAGGGCCGCCCTTCTTTTCACCGACGCGGTTGTATTGCGATCCGTGGCACGGGCACTCGAACCATTGGGATGTCGTGCACTCAGGAACACGGCAGCCAAGGTGCGGGCACGTCTGGAACAACGCGACCACACCGGCTTCGAGTCCACCAGCGACCTGGTCGTAGAAACCGTAGGCGCCGACAGCCTTTTCGACCGCTGCCGGTGGGTACTCGGTGACCCACATACGACCCTCGGGCACGTAGAAGAACCCGCTACCGGCCTTGATGGCGTCTTCGATGTCGGGGATACGACCGACGTTGATGCGCGAGCCGAAACCACTGGAACCCTGCGGCCAGAGGAAGGCAATACAGGCGGCGCCAAAGCCGGACAGACCGAGACCGAACATGGCAACGATTCCTCGGTTGAGGAACTGGCGGCGAGCAACACCGAGGGTCTCAGGATCTGGCGGAACATACGCAACAGGGGTGGCTGGTCCGGCCTTCACGAGGGCGCCGGAACGCTCGGCCCGGGCGACAGCCTCGACCTCTGAACCGGTACTGCCAGCAACGGTCTTGGACTCTTCGTCGGCACCAACCGACACGAGTTCCTTCGATGCGGGCGCGTCTTCTTCGTCGATGTCAACGGTGCCGCGATCGCGCTTCACCGTCTCGCCGGCCAACTGACCGAACGCACCGTCGGTATCACGGCGACGCAGCGAGGCGCTGATGACGCCAAGGCTCAGCAGTGCCAGTACGACGACACCGATGATGATGAGTGTGGTTGTCATGATTGCTCCTGTCTCAGAGCTCGAAGAAGAGGCCGTCGGCCCATGGGAACACGAAGTTGAAGCCCGGTCCTCGGAAGAAGGAACCGATCAGCGTGAGAACCGCCCAGAACATCATGAAGACCGTGAACAAGGTGATGGCGATCTTGCGATCTTCCGGCTTGTTGCTGGGGTTCTTGTCGATGTAGGGGGCCATCGTGAGGATGATCAGGCCGATACCCGGGATGGTCACACCAGCGACCATGGGGTGGAACATGGTGAGCAGTTCCTGAAGGCCGAGGAAGTACCACGGGGCCTTGGAGGGGTTCGGGGTTTCGTTCACGTTGGCCAGCTCGAGCAGCGGGGCGTTCACGAAGATCGAGAAGATGAGCGTGAATGCGGTGCAGAACAAGGCAGCACCAAACTCGACGACGATGAGGTGCGGCCACGTGTGCACCTTGTCGAGCGGCTTCATCTTGATGTCTTGGATCGAGCCAGACTTCACGACCGTGAGCAGACGCTGGGTGTGGCCAGCAGGGCCCGTCATGACCGGGGCATCGGCAACAGCAGTGGCGGCCGCAACAGCGGTGCCAACACCAGCAGCAGCGGGGGCCACAGCGGTACCAGCTGCTTCCTTCTGCTTTGCAGACTTCGAGCGCTCGAGAAGGTGCGCGGGAATCTTCGAACCGGAGTCGCTCGCGGCCGCGTCATCGCCACCCGCCGGCGCCGCCTCAGCAGCGTCGGAGGATTCAGCCTTCTTGCGAGCTTCGGCCGCTCGCTTGCGGAGGTGTTCTGGGATCTCTGTCATGACGATGTTCTCCTAAAGAGAAGGATCTCCTAGAGGGGTCCGGAAATGCCGCCGTCTTTACGCACCCGCCAGAAGTGGATGGCCATAAAGATGACGGTAACGAAGGGCAACAGCAGAACGTGCAGGACGTACCAGCGGAGCAAGGTGTCTGTACCGATGACTTTGCCGCCGAGGAGAACGAATCTGACCTGGTCACCAAACACCGGCGTGTAGCCCATCATGTTGGTACCCACGGTGACCGCCCAGAGTGCGAGCTGATCCCACGGAAGCAGGTAGCCGGTGAAGGACAGCAGCAGGGTGAACTGAAGCAGGAACGTTCCGATCACCCAGTTGAACTCTCGAGGGGCCTTGTAGGCGCCGTGATAGAAGACTCGGGCCATGTGGAGGAACACAGACAGCACCATGAGGTGGGCGCCCCATCTGTGCATATTGCGGACCAGCAAGCCGAAGGTCACCGACGTCTGAAGCGTGTAGATGTCGTCCCATGCCGCAGCAGCGGTTGGTCGATAGAAGAACATCAAGAAGATGCCGGTAATGGTGAGCAAGATGAACAAGAAGAAGCTGAGTCCACCGAGGCACAGCGTGTAGCTGACCTTCACGGCGTGACGCTTCACCTTCACTGGGTGCAGGTGGTAGAGCACCGAGTTCATGATCACGTAGGAACGGTTTCGAGGGCTGTCGGTGTAGCCCTTACGGAAGACCGAGCCGGGGCGGAAAATCGAGTTCCAAACCTGACCACCCTGCACGTTGTCGGTCAGTGCGGAGGCCTGGGCTTGGAGCTTTTCTGCCAGTGTTGGCTTGTCTTGAATTGACTTTGCCATGCGATTCCTGTTCGGGATTCGAAGAAGAGAGGTGGATCCGGTGCAGCGACGTCAGGCGAGACGCATGCCGTAGCCGTAGCCATGGGACGGGGTTCGTTGGTGGGCATCGCCGGTGGCGGCCGGGTCGCCGACCTTGCCGAGGATGATCACGCCGGTGGGGCAGCGATCGACGCAGAGGGCACAGCGGGTGCACACGTCGTCGTCGATCGTGAAGATGAAAGCGTCTGTTGGGTCATCGCCAGGGCGAGCAACACCAAATGACTCAGAAATCGCCTCGGTGGGCTGCATGTGAATGCACTTCCACGGGCAGATGTCGACACAGCCTTCGCAGGCAATGCACTCAGACTGGTCGATGTGAATGAACTGCTTTGGCTTGACGGCCTTCGCGAGGTAGTCAGCATCGACCTCGACGAGGACGTAGTCGTCGCGAAATTCCGGGAGTGGCGGATTGGCATCGGTCGTTGTCATGCCATCAACCCCTTCTCACCAGCGGGCGGCCATACGTTGAGGTTTCGACCTCGGTAGAGCCACTGCTCTTCGGCGCTTGCCAGAAACCCCAGAGCTTCGACAGTCCGCCGAGATAGACGATGTAGATGATCGCGGCGATCGAGTCAGACACGGCTCGGAGCGTGATGTCGAAGGGGAACCAGCCACCCTGGCTCTGGGCGGTGGCAATGCCGCCGAAGTCGAACAGACGGTCGGCTCGGAAGCTCCACTCGTTCTCGGCCAGCGTCAGCCACTGGTGAGGCACGATGCCGAACACGATGAACAGAAGGAAGAAGATGTACGACGAGAAAAGCGTCGCTTCGCCCCACGTCATCTTGTAGCCGTCATCGAGTCGATTTCGGTACCACAAGATACCGAGCGACATCACGATCGAGAAAAGAATCGATACGACGAGAGCGACCACGTGGGACTCCTGTTGCGAGCCGAGACCAAGCTTCGGAAACACAGCGGGTGCTGTGTGTCTTCAGCGTAGGCGTACGGCCAGTCGCCGCGGGTGACGGGCGACTTTGTGAACGTTTGCACAATCTACTCGGACTCCAGCCCTCCGACGCAAACCAAGACACGGAATCTCCACAAGGTCATCCGGCACATGCAACGACGAGGCACCGGCAACAGGACGGTGTCTCCGAGCAAGGTCGGACGGCTGGGGGAAACCCACGAATCGGTTCTGCAGAGAACCAGAACGAGCGGGGTGTTTGTACCACGCGATTGAACCGAAAAGCACCCTCAGGCCACAACGGACATCAGCACTCAAACAAGGGCACGCGGACGAACCTCAAGTTTCTGCCCGCCGGAGCATGGTTCACACCCCCCGAAGGGCCTACAGTAAGGCGCCGTCTGGCCGACACGAGAAGTTGCGTGTCGGACAGCTACTTTGCACTCCGACAGTCCAACCCAAATGTTCGATCGCCGAGCGTTTGTTGACCGAGGATCTCCGTGACTGAAATCCCCGAACATCTTCTGAAGCGCAGCCGTGCCGCCAAGGGCAAGGGTGATGGCGACGCCGCTCCTAGCGAGTCGACGGCTGTCACGCCGACGGCTGACGCTGCGGCCGCCCCAGCCGAGACTGGCCCGCCGGCCATCGCCGCAGCCGCGGCAGCAATCCCCGCTGACAAGCCAGCCCCCGAGGCTCCTCCAGAGCCGCACTACATCACTGCCGCGAAGAAGCGGAAGAAGATTCCTGGCTGGGCCCTCCCCCTCGTTGCCGCCGTCCCGCTCTGGGCGATCTCGTTTGCTGGCACGATGCAGCAGCCAGAGGTCGAAGATCCACTGTTCATCGCAGCAGAAGAGACCTACCTCGTCGACGGCGGCTGCGCTGGTTGCCACGGCGGCGCCGGTGGCGGTGGCGTCGGCTACAAGCTCTCAGACGGCTCCGTGCTCGAAACGTTCCCGGATCCCGTCGACCAAATGGTGCACATCGCTCGTGGCTCTGGCGCCATCCAAGGTGAGGACTACGGCGCCGAGCGGGCCGACGGCACGCGCGAAGCTGGAGCCCTCGGTTCCATGCCAGCCTTCGAGAACAACCTCGACCAGGTTCACCTCGAGCTCGTCGTGTTCCACGAGCGGGCAATCCTGTCTGGCGAAGACACCTCCTCGCCGGAATACCAGGAGTGGATGAACCACATGCGTGAGGAATACGAGGCGGGCAACACCGACCCCATCGACCTCGAGTTCCTCCTCAAGTGCGCCAACCCCGAGTACACCCCTGGTGCTACCGGTGAAGGCAGTGACGACGAAGATCATCCTTGCCCCGGCCCTCAGGCCGAGGGTGAAGACGAAGTCGCCGCCGGCTAATCCGCCGCCATCTGGGATTGGTGTCCTGAGACGGTCGTAACTGGCCACCTCAACCCACCAATCCAGGAATGAATGTGAGGCAACCTTCCCGTCGCGGTGCGAAGCGCGTGCCGATGAAGCACGCTGTGGGCCGTGGTCTCTCCTCGGCGGTGCTTCTGCGTTGCCCTGCTTGCCTTGTGTCTGAGCAGCATCGCCGCCGCGCCTCACGCAACGCCGGCCGGAGCCCAAGCTGAGGTCGAAGACGAGTCGATCCCCGCTCCCCTGGTGATCGACACACGCGACGGCAACGCCGTCGACGACGACCCTCTCATCGCAGACGCACTTGCGGCGGTGCAGCGCCAGCAACAGATCGAACGCGAGATAGTTCGCGAGACGTTACGCGAGCAAGCGGTACCACCTGGCGGCCTTACCGTCACCTACCTCACGACGCCTCCTGACGACGTTCGTTTGGTGGTCGAAGCGGCAGCGGTGGCCTGGGAGTCGGTGTTAGTCACGAGCAATGCGGGCCCGGTCGAGATCGAGTTCGACTGGCGCATCCTTCCTGCGAACATCCTTGGTCTCGCCGCACCAACGTCATTTGAGCGCTCGCCCGATCTGCCCCAAGACGTGCTGTACCCCGTGGCGTTGGCCAACACCCTGCTCGAGACTGATCGAGCACCGGGCCGGGCCGAGATCAACATCACGTTGGCCTCCAACCTCTACGGCGTCAGCAACGGCTGGCATGTTGATCCGACCGTGTCGTCTGATCCGATGGCACCGCCATCGTCTCCAGTACCGGGCCAGCAGCTCGATCTGTTCACCGTGGTCATCCACGAGATCGGACACGGTCTCGGCTTCACCGGTTCGGCTCGGAACGGACAGCTCCACTCCGAGCTTGTCGTATACGACGTGCTGGCCAGAGCCAACGGCGTTCCGCTCAGCCAGACCAACGTTGAGGCGGCGCTCGTTTCCGAAGACCTCTTCATCGACATCGGTGGTGGACGCACTGCGGAGCTGTTCGCCCCTCCCCGATTCATCAACCGGGTGAGCTACAACCACTTCGACGAACGAGCTGATGCCCGTGAGCCCGGAGGCTTGATGACCCCCGTGTTCTCGAGAGGCGAAGTGAATCGCACGATCGATGCCGCAACGCTTGGTGTGATGTCCGGACTCGGCTGGGAGATCGCCAAGCCGGTCGTCACGCCACGGATCACTTCTGTCGAACCGCGAGGCGATGGCCTTGTCGTGCGCTTCACGAACGGCATCGGTCGCAGCGGGCAACCGCCGTTCGCCCACCGCGTCACCGCCACCGCAGCAGACGGCACGCTGCTGGCGCAACGACAACCTTCGTGGGAAGCCCAAGAAGTCCTGATCGAAGGACTCGCTGACGGCCGAGGTGTCGTGATCACGGTGCTGCCCATCGGGATCGACGGACCTGGCCCGTCGGCCTCGGTGACCCTCAGCGATCGTCCAACCCAGGTGTCGGTAACCGGCACTGGTACATCCCGCTCGATCAGCTGGCAACCCCCGACCGCGCCGATTCCCGGCGACATCACGTATCGAATCGACCGTCGCCTCATTGGCGGCCCGTGGCAGTTGGTGGCCCAAACACGGAACGAGTTCGCAAGCGATACCGCTCTAGGCACCGGCAACTATCAGTACCGAGTGACAGCAATCGTCGACGGCGTAGCCGGCACATCAGTAGTGACCCCTATCGAAGGCGTCACCGAAGGGATCGTGCGATCGATGAGTCTCGACGGCCAGGTGACGCGTCTGTACCAAGCGTTCTTCGGCCGCTCGCCAGACACCGCCGGTCTGGCGTTCTGGCTCGAACAGCGAGCCGGTGGTGCAGACATCGAATCGATCGCGACCGCGTTCGCAGACTCTGACGAGTTCCGAGCTCTCGCCGGAGAGCCAGACAACGGCGCCTTCGTCGACGACGTGTACCGCAACGTGCTTGGTCGTGCACCCGATGCAGAGGGTCGTTCGTTCTGGATTGACCGACTCGACAACGGCCTGCCTCGAGGCGACCTCGTGGTGGCCTTTTCGGAAGCACCCGAGTTTGTGCTCATCACGAACACGGCGGCTCCAACCGTCGGATCAACGGGCGCCGTCACCAGGCTCTATTGGGCCTTCTTCCAACGACCACCAGACCCCGAAGGCGTCGCCTTCTGGACCGACGAGATCGACAACGGACGAGCACCGCTGAGCGCCGTGTCGAACGCCTTCACCAACTCGCCTGAGTTCGCCGCCACCTACGGCACGCTGAGCAATCAGGAGTTCCTCGACCTCGTGTATGACAACGTGCTCGGCCGGCGGGCAGACGACGGCGGCTTCAACTACTGGCTGACCCAACTCGAGAACGGCCGCGAGCGGGGCGACGTGATGCTGGCCTTCGCCAACTCGCCAGAGTTCATCCTCAAGACCGGCACGCTGCCTTAGAAAGCTCGTCCCTTCGCTTCCTGGCGGGCGATTGCACTGGGTCGGCTATCGCCTCCCGCTACTCGCGATCGGGTCACAGCCCTCTCGCTTCGCTCGTCCCTCGCTCCGCGGCACCAGTCCGGGGCACCACTGTTGCGAAGTGACCGCCAGGCAAGCATGAACGGTCCGCCCGAAGGGCAGCGACAGGGCACTACAGAGTTGAGGCAACCTCAGCGGCGGCCTCGATGGTTTGGGCGATGTCGGCCTCGGTGTGGCTGAGGCTGGGGAAGATCGCTTCGTATGGTCCAGGGGCGAGGGCAATGCCTCGTTCGAGCATCCCGTGGAAGAACGTGGGATACATCCCGCGATCAGCCGACGCTTTTGCTTCGTCGTAGTTCGTCACCGGCTCGTCGCCAAAGAAGATCCCGACGAGCGGTCCGATCTGGGGGACCTGTACGGCCACTCCGGCTGATGCCATGGCCTCAGCGAGACCAGACGCAAGGGCTGCTGCTGTTGCCGTCAAGGCGGTGTAGCGATCGTCGTCGAGTTGACTAAGCACGGCCAGACCAGCGGCCGTGGCCAGCGGGTTCCCCGACAGGGTGCCGCCTTGATAGACGGGGCCGAGTGGAGCCACGTGATCCATCACCTCGTGGCTGCCACCAAACATACCGACGGGCAAGCCGCCGCCGATGACCTTGCCAAACGCCCAGACGTCTGGTTGCACACCACTCCAGGTTGTCGCTCCGCCCTGGCCGAGGCGGAAGCCGGTGATGACTTCGTCGAACAACAGCAGCGCTCCGACGCGGTCGCACTCAGCCCGGCAGGCCTCAAGGAATCCTGGTGCGGGAGCGACAAGTCCCATGTTGGCGGCCACCGGCTCGATCGCGAGCACGGCCGTGTCTTCGTCGAGGGTTGGCACGATGTTGTACGGCGCAACCACGGTGTCAGCCACCGCAGCCTCTGGAACGCCAGCCGATCCGACGAGTCCCTGGTTGGCAACGCCGGAGCCACCAGCTGCGAGCAGCGAGTCGGTGTGTCCGTGGTAGCAACCGGCGAACTTCACCACCTTGTTTCGACCCGTGGCCCCTCGGGCCAGCCGGATCGCCGACATTGCCGCTTCGGTGCCTGACGACGTCATCCGGACCTTCTCAAGCCCAGGTACCCACGAGCACACCTTCTCGGCCAGCTCGACCTCGCTACGCGTCGGCGCTCCGAACGTGGTACCCCGCGATGCAGCATCGCCAACGGCCGCAAGCACGGTCGGATTTGCGTGGCCCAGGATCGATGCCCCGTAGCTCTGGACGAAGTCGATGTACTCCTTGCCATCTTCGTCCCAGACGCGAGATCCCTCAGCCCGAGACACGAAGTAGGGCGTGCCCCCAACCGACAGGAACGCTCGAACCGGTGAGTTCACACCACCGGGCAAGACAGCTTTGGCGCGGGCAAACAGATCCTCGTTGATCGTCACTCCGAAAGTGTGCCCGACCCAGGGGGGAAAGAGGCCGTCAGCCCCGCTTTGTCGTGGCTTGAAATCCTCAAACGCCGTCCGGCAGCCAGACTCGATCAGCCGTCGCCGCAAGGTCGGCCGCAAGGGACTGGGCCACATCAATCGGCAGGTCAGGGATCACGGTGGCCGACCCGAGGTTGGCGGTGTCGATCGCCAGCGACGCCAGCCCGAGACGACGCTGAAAGAAGGAGCTTCGCAGGAACACTCCCTGCACCTTCGAAACCCACACGATGCGCAACGTCTCGTCGAACCGTCCTCGCCGCACGGCGAGACATGGGCCCCGCAGCAGCCAACCATCGACACGCCACGACCGCCACGCAAACCAGAGCGAAATACCAAGGACAAATGGAACAAGAACGAGCGGCCACCACCACGCCACATCGACCGGAAAGTCCGGCGATGACTCCTGGATACCGAACGCGCTGAACGTGAGGACCGCTACGGGAATCAACCCGGCAACGGCCGAGCGAATCGCCCGCCGTCGTATCGACACCCGGCTCACGCGCTGCAGGCTCGCTTCGTCGATCGGATCAACAACAAGCTCGGCCGCGGCATCTGCGATCGGATCCGCGGCGTCCGGGTCGATCAGGTCCGGCAAGAACTCGCTCCATGTGTTGTCATCGATGATCGGCGCGCAGAGTTCGAATCGACCACCTCTCGACTCCGTCACATCGGCAGTTGCCACGGCCAAGGTCTCTCGTCCGAGACGATGCCGGATCCAAGGACGGCGCACTTCGATGAGCTGAATGCGTCGCTTCTGGGCCCACTTCTCCTGGGTCGAGAACAGTCCGTGCGAGACGCGCACTCGTCGGGGCTCAACCTCAAAGACAAAGCCGAAGAGATCGAGCACGGCAACGATGGGAACGATCAGGCCAAACATCCAGAACAGAGGGAAGGCGCTCTCGAAGAACACCATCATCACAGCTGCGACGACGACGGACACGAGCCCGACCGCCACGGTGCTCGACGAGAACGCATAGAGCAGATGGTTCCGCGGCGAGAGTTGGTAGCGCACAACCCTCGCCTCGGGTTGTGCTGATGGCACGGGCCCGACGAGGGGTGGTCCAACTGGCACCGAACCGGGAACCGTTGGCGCCAAGACGGCATCGTCACCGGGCGTCGAACCGAGCGGCACTGCGGCACCGGCCGCGGGTTGCGCCGTGAGCTCGCCCAGCAGCGTTCGCGCCGTCTCCTTCGACACGACGGCAAGCTCGATCTCGCCTTCAGATCCGGCGGACGAAATCGTGAGGGTCTGCATGGAGAACACGCGGGCCACAAGATCGGCGCCGATGGCAACGTTTTGGATCCGTGGCCGGGGAAGCACGGTGCGTTGCCGCACCACGACACCGCGCCGATACAGGACAGCATCGTCGGTCACCGCATACGTCGTGAAGAGATAGCGCACGAACCCGAGGGCCACGACCGCCGCCGGCAGCAGGGTTTCGATGTTGGCGATTGGACCGCCACCAACGTCTGGCGCGAACCCTGAAAGTGCAATGGCTCCGATGAAGTTCCAGGCGAGTCCAATCAGCTCACGAATCACCGTGACGGGATGCAGGCGCCGCCACTCGATGTCGTCGGATGCCATGTCGCCGTCGGGAATCTCGTCAGCGACAGAGCCATCAGCGAGAGGCACATCGCCTGCTGGATCGTCACTCAACGGTCCGTCCCGATGAGTTCACGACGAAGTTCGTCAGCAGTTTCGTCGAGCAGGTTCGGAATCGACACGTTTGGCGTGTTGGCCCCTGCGGTGTGCACGGTCAGCGTCACCAAGCCGAGCCATCGTTGGATCGGCCCACGCTCTGTCGACACGTGCTGGACCCGGCTCCGTGGCAGCACCGCAGACCTCGTGGTGATCACACCGTGCTCGACGCGGAGCCGATCTGGTTCAAGCACATATCGCCAGGCTCGAAAACTCCGCCCGGCCCACCACAAACCCAGCCCAGCCACAAGCAGGCCAGCCACGACTGCTGGCACAAACAAGGGCCATGGCACATCGGCCTCTGCCCCATAACGGAGTGCAAGGTCGGCGATCGCCAGCACCGCAACCAGCAGCACAACCTGGGTCACAACCACCAGTCGAAGCAGCCGAAGAGCTTCGGTTGGGAGCGGACGGAAGACGGCTGGGGGGCCAGCCTCGTCGTGGAGCGCGACCTCGTCGATTGGTGGTGTGTCGCCAGGAAGCGAGGCGTCGTCAGGGAGCAAGGAGTCGGCAGGCATCGGTGGCGAGATAGGTGAGGATCATGTCGGCCCCGGCCCGCTTGATCGCCGTGAGCACCTCAATGATGGCCACGTCTTCATCAATCCAGCCGTTGGCGGCTGCCGCCTTCAACATCGCGTACTCGCCACTCACGTGATACGCGGCGAGGGGCAGTCGAGTCTCGGCTCGAACCTGGCTGACGATGTCGAGGTAGTACGTGGCTGGCTTGACCATGACCATGTCGGCGCCCTCCGCAATGTCGAGGCGGATCTCTTCAATGGCCTCTCGACTGTTGCGGAAATCCTGCTGGTAACCCTTGCGATCGCCACCGTCTGCGATGGTGACGTCTACTGCGTCTCTAAACGGTCCGTAGAGGGAGCTTGCGTACTTCGCGGCGTACGCCAGAATCGCCACGTCGGTGAATCCATCACCGTCGAGGGCGGACCGAATCGCAGCGACCTGGCCGTCCATCATTCCGGACGGCGCAACCACGTCGGCACCGGCCCTGGCCTGGGCCACGGCGGCCTGCTGATAGAGCTCGAGCGTCCGGTCGTTGTCGACCTCACCTCGATCGTTCAAGACCCCGCAGTGGCCGTGTGAGGTGTATTCATCGACGCAAAGGTCGCCCATCAGCACCACGTCGTCGCCAAACCGGTCGCGTAGATCACCAAATGCGACTTGCACGATGCCATCTGGGTCCCAGGCGCCGGAACCCTGTTCATCCTTTTCGGCTGGCACACCAAAGAGCACGACGGCGTTGATGCCGGCGGAAACCGCGTCGGCCACAGCATCGATGAGCGACGCCCTCGTGTGTTGGTCGACCCCGGGAAGCGAGGAGATCGGCACCGGGTCCTCAATGCCTTCCCGCACGAACAGCGGCAGGATGAAGTCGTTCGGGGTCAGCGTCGTCTCCGCCACCAACCGGCGCATGGCTGGAGTGCGGCGGAGACGTCGGAGTCGACGCTCGGGGAAACTCATCTCCCCAGGTTAGGGCGAGTGCTAGGCGGTGAGCCGGCGACGGCGGGTACCGAGAACCATCAGGCCACCCAACACCATGAGCAATGCGGAGCTGGCGAACCATCGTCCAGCTTCCCCGCCGGTGAAGGCCAATGACGGAGGTGCTGCCACCAGACCGGCATCAATGCCTCGAATGTCGTCACCTGGATCAATGACGAACGGAGCGGTGACACCGCCACCGTCGACATCGTCGTCGCCGCCATTGCCTGGGGTCAGGATCGTGCCATCGGGCGCCGTGATTCTGATTCGGTACATGCCGGGAGGAACGTCCTCGAAGAGGTACGTACCGTTCGCATCAGTGGTCGCGATGATCGGCTTGCCGTTTTGATCGAGAACGGGATTGCCGTTCTCGTCGAGCAACTCGACGATGGCACCGGCGTGGGTGCTCTCACCGGGGTCTTGAATGCCATCACGATCAACATCGTCCCAGACCACACCACCAACAGAAGCCGTTGGAGGCGTGCCGGTGTAGTGCGAATCATCCGCATCGTCCACCGAAGCCAAAGGTTCGCCGTCTGGACCCATCGTCGGCACGTACGCCGACGGATCGGTTGGCCACGTCGACGGGTCGGATGGATCAACCGATGGGTCGAGCGCCGGATTGCTGAAGTCTGGTGTGATCGGGTCACCCGACACCGTTGCCGTGTTCTTGTAGGCACCCTCAACAGCGGTGCCGGTGCCTTCACAGCTCACCGAACCACCAACAGCCAAGAACGGGATCACGTTCGTGCCATCCAACACGCCATCACCATCAACATCACAGTCAACAGTCACCGCAGCGTCAGAATCCGCAACGGTCGCATTCGCGAGCGCCGTGTTTCCGGTGTTGACCACAACGTAGGTCCACGTCACTGCGTCGCCAGCCAGAATCGTCTCGCCTGGGGCAGTGTCCGACTGAACACCATTGGTGTCCTTCTCGATGTCGATGCCAGCTTCGAAGCCAACACCCGTGTAGTGAGAATCGTCTGCGTCGGTCACAGGACCAACGGGATTCCCGTCGGGATCGGTCGGCGTCACGTATCCAGCCGGGTCGGCTGGCCACGTCGTTGGATCGGACGGATCAACTGATGGATCCAAGTCCGGGTCAGTGAAGTCCGGAAGGGCCGGGGCACCAGACACCGTGGCGGTGTTCATGTACGGACCAGGTGCGGCGATACCGGTGCCTTCACAGGTCACCGAACCACCAACCGCCATGAACGGAATCACGTTCGTTCCGTCCATCACGCCGTCACCATCAATGTCGCAGTCGACAACAACAGCAGGGTCGGAATCCACAACGGCGGCATCCAGCAGGGCCGTAGCGCCGGTGTTTGTCACCACGTAGGTCCACGTCACCGGGTCACCAGCAGCGATGTTCTCGCCCGGCGCCTCATCAGACTGCGCACCGTTGGTGTCCTTCTCGATGTCTACTGACGGCTCAACACCGACGTAGTTCGACGGATCCTCGTCTTGCACAGTGACCGGCTCGCCAGTCACGGGGTCGGCGTATTCAGCGTAGTCAGCCCGGTCAGTCGGCCACGTGGACGCATCGGTCGGATCGCACACGCAATCAACGGTCGGCAGCGTCATGTTGCCCGACACCGACGCATTGTTCGAGTACGGGCCTGGACCGGCCACACCAGTCGACTCACATGTCACCGAGCCACCCGGAATCAGCAGCGGAATCACGTTCGTTGCGTCCATCACGCCGTCACCGTCGATGTCGCAGACAACGGCAACGGACGTTCCCGTGCTGTCAACATCGGTCACCGTTGCATCGGTGAGCGCAACCGTGCCGGTATTGGCAACAACGTAGGTCCACGTCACCGCCGCTCCAGCGACGATCGGATTGCCAGGTGCATCGTCAGACTGGGCACCGTTGGTGTCCTTCTCGATGTCAACTGACGGCTCAGGATCAATACCGAAATAGTGGGACGGATCCTCTGCACTCGGGTCCTCGAGCGCCGGCTCACCCGTGACGGGATTCAGCGGCTCGGTATAGGTGGCCGGGTCGGTCGGCCAGGTCGACGGATCAGCGGGGTCAACAGCCGGATCGGAGAAGTCAGGCAACACCGGGTTGCCGGACACCGTCGAGTTGTTCATGTATTGGCCGGCTTGGGCAACACCTGTGGCCTCACAGGTCACTTCGTCGCCAGGAACCAGCAGCGGAACGATGTTGGTGTCGTCGAGAACGCCATCACCGTCAACATCACAGTTGGGCGTCACGGCCGGGTCAGAGTCACCCACAGTGGCGTCAGCCAGCGCGACATCGCCAGTGTTCTCAACCACGTAGGTCCAGGTCACCGGATCACCGGCGACGATCGTGGCACCAGTCGGCTCATCGGCGTCGAGGCCGTTCGTGTCCTTCTCAATGTCGATTGCTGGGTCGCAGAACCCGGCCATCACCGACACATCGTTGGATCGGATCGGGAGCAAAAGGCCACTCGTACGAGCGCCGAAATTGTTGGTCCAGATGTCGCCACAGGTGGCGCCAACGGTCTCGAGATGAACCTCGATCAACGCGGTTGCACCCTTGTCGAGCGTTCCGAGATCGACGTGAACACCTGTCACCTCGCTCGGATCGGTCGGGCACGGGTTGGTGCCGGCGGCCGGGGCAAGACCAGCGGCAACGGCGGTGCCGCCCGCTGGGGAATCACACCACGTCGTACCTGAATCAGCAACAGCCGGGTCACGACTGATGGTGGTGGCAAGATCGGCCGTGTAGAGGATCGTGGCTCCGGCTGGGGCGACGGCACCGAGGAAGTTGAGATCTCCCGTGAACAATGATGGAGGCGTGCGGCCATCGCCCGTCAGAGCCACACCAGTCACGGGGTGACCGGCAGCAGCCGGCTCCGTCGCGTCGGCGAGGTGCGGCAGCACGTCGATCACTCGGTAGTTCTCGAGATCGACGTTGCCTTCGTTCTCCACATCAAGGGTGAAGACCATGGCGCCGTCGACGGCAATCACGGTGCAATCGCCAAGATCGTGGGTCGTGCCGGGAGCTTCGAAGCACGTGGTGATGTGCTCACTCACGGCCTTCTCGATGCCTGACTCTTCAAACGGAGCACCCGTGAAGGCCTGTGCACTCGAGCTTGCCTGCGTCTTTGGGGCGCCAGTCTGTGAATCATTGCCCCTGACGGTTGCTGTGTTGGTCAACGTCGAGTCGGCTCCGGCGTCCTGGATGAGCACCTCGAATGCGAACTTGCCTTCGCCCTGAGCACCCCATCCGCCAACCTGGTTGCCGTAGGTACAGGTGATTGCCTGGCCAGCGACCGAACAAGAACCCTGAGACGGCTCGAGCGTGAATCCGACGAACGACATCGTCGCAGGCAGCACATCGGTCACCGTCACATCGTGGATCGCATCCAGCGAGGAGCCCACCACCTTCGGATTGATCTGGAACTCGACAGTTTGGCCATTTGCCGTGATGTCCGACGGACCATCGGTGTTGATCTTTGAGATAGCAAGCTGCGGCTCGACGATGTAGACGGCATCTGCGTGAGCAAGGCGAGGCTTCCCGTTGACATCCACGAATTCGATAACAGAGGCGTCGAAGTCATTCTTGAAGTCGTTGAGAGCCGTGGAATCGCCACCGGTGATGGCAGCATCATCGGTGAAATCAAGGTTGCACCAGCCCAACGGGACGATGGTGTCGTCTGCACCGAAGGCGGGACCGTTCGTGCAGCTGGGGGTCGGAGGTTGCCCGGTGCCATCCCAGTCTCCACGGGCCCGAGCGGCATACACAAACAGCTCTTGATCAGCCGCCTGCGCCGTCGGGTCGTCCTTCACCACCACCTGGAAGTTGAGGTTGATGCGCGAAGCGAATGCATTGCCGACCGTGTTGAGCGTCGTCGACTCCCATGGAACATTGCCAGAGGTGCGAACCCGGAAGTGGGTGACGTCACCGTAGATCGGCGTTCCGTCCGCCATCGTGCCGGTTTCGAACGCAGTCAAGTCGCCGCTTTCGGCATCAACCCACGTACCAGCGTCGCCGTTGCAGTCGACGCTGTTGATACCAACCGCGTTCCTAATACCGCCAATGTTGGCCACCTCGATCACGTAGTCGAGTTCCGCGACGTCGGTACGAACCGTCGGAACGGAGGTGGGGTGCCACACTGAGGTGTGTCCGCCTTCAACGCTCGTCAGAACTTGAGCGATCGGAGATGCTGGTGCGTCTGCGTACCCACCCACCGTTGATCGGTTGATGGTGTAGGTACGAGCGTTCGCGTTGCTAGACGTTGGGAGCCCAACATCCGACACCGGGAATGACCCCGGCATGCCAATCACCGACTGGTGCGTCGTGTCGACAGCCACGCAGAGGTGAATTGGAGACGAGAACGAATTGGCGTTCGACCTGGTCGTGATCGTATGCACACCGGAAATGATCGTCAGAACGTTGCCGCGAGGTGTCTGGCCATCGCCATCCCAGCGAGTCGAATTCTCATTGACTCCGTCAGCACCGTTGGTGACGACAGTGCCGGTACCACCACGGGTGGTATGCCGGGTGTCGTAGGTACGCCACGTTCGGCCCTCGACGTCGGTGAACTCAACCTCTTGATATGGGCCGTTCTGATAGTGGATGTAGTGACGCATCGAACGGCCCGGCTCGCCAGGGGGCGAGGTGGGGAATTCATATGGCGAATTGTTCGATACGCCTGCAAACCCACTGCCCGGCTCGGAAATCTCCGCTAACGAACCGTTCGTGCCGTGAATGAGAATCGGATCGACCTCAACCTGTCCCTGCATAACCTCAGCGTCGGTACCGGTAATGGCATTCACGATGATTCGAGGAACAGGCTTCGCCTGCAACTGATTTTCTGGAGCCCAGAACGCGACCTGTCCGGAGACCAAGGTGCTGTTATTCGGACTCAAGTCAGCATTCTGCGGCGCAATATTGGACGTGTCCTGACCGGTGATGTCGATCTTCACCAACGGATACGCGACGCCACCGGACGCACCTGACAGATCCGTACACGTCCACGTGCCCACGTTGGTCTGCCCAACAGGTGTGGTCGAAGGGACACCGGCCGTGATGCCAAACGGATACGCGCCATCGCCGTCATAGCCACCACACGGCACACGGTTCAATCCAGTAGCTGAGAGCATCTGTGCCGGCGTGGCCAGCGACGTTCCGGGGACAGCATCGAAGAAGTGATCCCAGAATTCGAGGTCGATCGAGTCGTCCATCGGCTCAGAACCCTTCAGACCCCCGGCCGGCTCCAGGCGAAGGTTCCAGACGAACAGGCGACCGTTGGTTACACCGTCAGCTCCGAGCACATCCCAGTACATCTCGTCTGGCTCGAAAGCGATGATGTCACCCGAGTCGGCGTCCTTGATCGGTTCACCCTTTACCCAGTCGCCGGCTGGGCGGGCCGACACAACCGTCGTGATCGGATTCGACACAACCGGGGCGAGCTGATCGGTTTCGAGCGACGCTGAGACGTTGAGGGGCGTATCGTCGAGCAGGCCCTTCACCAAGGCGCGAGGGTGAATGGCACCATTGGAGCCTTGATGCTCGGCATCGGTGGTACACACCAAATCTCGGCCGTCGTTGCCGGTAATCGATGACGAGCCATCGTCGAGGCAACCGGAAGGCACGCCAGACGCTGTTGTGGCGTCTTCCAACCACTCGACACCCTCAGGAAGCGTCATCCGGATTGTGGTCGTTGTTCCGTCGGCCTCGTTGACGTTCCAATCGATGCGATATTGCACTTGGTCGTAGGTGCGAACGACGCCGTTGTTTGCGTTCAGATCGAGGCCTGGCGTGTGTCCACCAACTCCATCGTCCAGCGGATCAGCACCCGAGAACGCCGCCGTGCCATCGAAGTCAACAGACAACACGATCTCGTTCTGCTGCTGAGCTGAAACAGCAACCGGCACCGACAGCGGCGCGATGAGACCATAAGACGCGACGGCTAGAAGCTTCCTTGATCGCCTTCTGGATTTGCTTCGGGTGTTGTGTCGACCAATCACGTGGATGGCTCCAGTTCGAATGAGGGACTTCGTTGGGCAAGAATTCGTGGAGAACTCGAGGACCACGAGACCCATCGACGTGAAGGCCGACTCTCTTCACCCTGTTGAGGCAGGGTGCTGCTACCACTTGATTGTCGATCGGGACTCTCACGCACCAACAAGGAGCGCAGTCACCAGCACGCCGTTCGACACGTTCCGAACGGACACCGCTCGACAATGCGTCTCGGTTAGCGAGTTCTCACGTGACTGGAGGTCGCTGACACAACGTCCGGTAATTCCCACGACAGCGTCGGGCCTCGAGGAATGTTCGCTCTTCAGGGAGCGGGAGCGAAAGGCCGTTCGGCCTCCCCCAAACTGAGGCGGGTTCAAGTCGACAGCGCGCTGCTCGACCTACATCAACAGCAACGCGATGCCCAAAACCTCTAGCTCAGGGGCACGAGCTCTCGACCGCCGTAATGAGCCCGCCATCGGTCGACGGTGTTGCAATCCGTGAGACCGTCAACCCGACGTCAGACGCGGCCTCAGCCGTACGAGGTCCGATGGCGACAGCCGGTGGCACCTCGGCTTCACCGAGTCGTTCTGACAGAACCGCCACAAGCCGCCGAGCGATCGACGGCGAGGTGAGCAGAATCAGATCACTAGATACGACACGTTCGACGAGTGCGTCATCGTGTTCTGGCACGATCGAGCGATACGCCGTCACGCGCTCCACCGTGAACCCGCGGGCCTCGATGGCGTCGACAAGGTCATCTGAGGCCAGCTCGGCCAATGGCGCAAGGACTGGTCGATCCGACAGCTCAATCGGGACGGTTGCACCGAGGTCAGCCGCCGTCGCCACGGCGGGAACGAACGGTGTTGGGAACCCGGCAGCAACAACGGCAGACGCCGTTGCCGTCCCGACCGCACATGTGGCAACGTGGTCAGGCCAGGGCTGTTCGCCCATCGCGCGACGAACGGCGTTCACCGCATTCACCGATGTGAACGCCACCAAAGCGAAGTTGCTCAGCCGTGCGACCGATGCCGCAAGTGCTGCCCCTTCATCACGCGGAGCGACGACCTCGGCGAGCGGAAAGCCGACGACGTCGAACCCTGCTGCTTCGAGCTGCGCAGTAAGTGAGCCAGCTTGGGCCACCGGCCGACACACAACGACAGTTGCACGGCCGGCGCTGCTCGCTGGCATCAGCTCAACCCGAGCTGCACCCGCAACTGGCGGGCAGCGTCGGCACCGAGATCAGCTGGTTCGGCCATGCTGCGAGGGCCCTCCACCTCAACCCGCCCGAGTTGGGTTTCGTCTGGCGATGCGAGCACGGCGGTAAGCACGATCTGCTCACCGACGAATCGAGCGTGGGCACCAGCCGGCAAGTCGCAATCGCCACCGAGTTCGATGAGGAAGCCGCGCTCGGCAGTGACCAACGCGCGGGTGGGCGCGTGGTCAAGCGCAGCCATGCGCTGTACGAGCTGGTCATCGCCCGTCCGACACTCAACGGCCAGCGCCCCTTGACCAATCTGGGGCACCATCACGTCAACGTCGAGCACATCAACAACGGGAAGTTCGAGGTTGAGCCGGTCAAGGGCGGCCGCCGCCATCACAATGGCATCAAAGTCGTCGGCCTTCGACAACCGGGTCGCGATGTTGCCGCGCAGCCCAGCAAAGTTCAGCCCCGGCTGCGCGTGGGCAAGCTGGACACGCCTCCGGTTCGAGCCGGTTGCAATCGTGGCGCCGTCGGCGAGGTCGGCGAGCCTGCTGCCAACCAGCACGTCGCGCGGGTCACCACGCTCAGGAATGGCAGCAAGTGTGAGCCCGTCAGGAGTTACCGCTTGAAGGTCCTTGGCGGAGTGGACGGCGATGTCGGCGTGCTCTTCGAGCACCAGCTCTTGAATCTCTTTACTGAAGGCTCCCTTGCCACCGAGCTCGGAGATCGGAAGATCAAGTCGCTTGTCCGCAAAGGTCGCCGTGTCAATGAAGGCGACCGTCACGGTCGGATCGAGGGCCGTCAGCAGCGACGCCACGTGATGGGCCTGCCACATCGCCAACGGACTGTTGCGCGTCGCGATTCGGAGCTCGGCTGCCATGACCAGGCGCTACAGATCGAAGAGATCGCGAAGCGACTCGGCGAGGCGATCGCCTCGAGCCGTGCCGGCAGTATCACGAAGCCGCGTTGCTGGCTCGTGAAGAATCTTCGCGACAACCGCCTTGCTAAGCGCTTCTGCGGCCGCCCGAGCCTCGGGATCGAGATCGGCGAATCGAGAAGCTTGCTTGTCGATCTCGTCGATTCGAACGGCATCGGCCCAGCGATACATCGAACCAAGAAGCGGTGATACCTCTTGGGCGCTCAGCTGTTGCCGTAGACCGTCGAGGCCCTCGTCGACGACACGTTCGGCGTCAGCGACGGCCTTCTGTCGTTCTTCAAGGCCGCGATTGGCGAACGCCTGCAGGTCGGCGAGAACCAGCATCGAAATGCCGTCGAGATCAGCGACAGCCGGATCGACATCGCGGGGCACGGCAAGATCGAGGATGAGCAGCGGCGACGTGCGGTGCGCAACGGCCTGCTCCACACGATCGAGCTCGAGAACTCGGTTGGTGGCGCCCGTGGCCGAGATCACCATGTCGACGTTGGCCAGTTCGTCGGCGAACCGATCGAACGGAATCGTGCTGGCACCAAGTGAGTCGGCGAGTTCTGTTGCCCGACTCTCGGTGCGGTTCGACACGACAATGTCGATGTCTGCGGAGCGGTCGAGCGCCTGCGCAACGCCGGTTCCTACTTCGCCGGCACCGACGAGGAGCACCCGCTTGCCATCGAGATCACTAATTTGTTCGCGAACGAGGCTTACAGCCGAGTGCGACAGGGATGCAGTGCGACGGCCAATGACCGTTTCGGTCCTGACTCGCTTACCGCTCTTGATGGCGTGCTCGAAGAGCGGGTCGAGCAAGCGCTGACAGGCGCCCTCGGTTCGTGCTGCTTCCCACGCCACCTTGAGCTGCCCGAGAATCTCGTGCTCGCCCAAGACCGCTGAGTCGAGGCCAGCCGCTACCTGGAAGAGGTGTCGGGTCGCCGTCTCGTTGTCGTGCACGTAGACGTACGGGACGAAGTCATCAACATCGACACCAGTTGCGGTGGACATTGCGTCACGCAGGTTGGCGTAGCCATCGTGGAATCGCTCGACGTGAGCAAACACCTCAACCCGGTTACAAGTTGAGAGAACCACAACCTCATTCACGTGGTCGCCCTCGACGAATACCGTCAACGCCTTTGGCAGACGGTCGCCGGCGAGACTCACTCGTTCGAGCACATCAAGCGGTGCTGAGCGGTGGTTGATGCCGAAGGCGATGAGCGTCATGAGTGCGCTGCGGTGGTCGTGGAGACGAGGGTCATGGAGAAGAACGAGTCGGTGCTACATCCATTCAACCGCATGGGCGGCCAGAACAGTCCCAAGTGTGTTGTATCACCCCGAACAATTTCGAGTCGCGAGACCGTGAACCTCGTCACGTCTGTCATGACGCATCATCAGTCGAGTCGGGAGCGTGCTCTGCTCCAAGCGGCACGCCGGTGCCACTTGCGGCCGCGGTGCTGCGCTGCTGGTAAAAGCTGAGAATCTGAAGCTCCGTTGCCAGATCGACACCGCGTACTTGCACGTGCGGTGGCGTGGTGATCTGCACCGGCGTGAAGTTGAGCAGCGATGCGAGCCCTGCACCGATGAGTTCGTCGGCTGCGGCTTGGGCCGCGGAGGCTGGGGTGGCGATGACCCCGACCGCGATTTCGTCTCGATCGACCACTTTCGAGAGGTCGTCGACGTGCTCGACAACAACGCCGGCCACCGAGGTCCCAACCACATCGGGGTCAACATCAACGAGAGCCCGGACCGGGAAGCCCTGTGTCGTGAGGCCCTCGTAGTTCGCGAGCGCTCGGCCAAGGTTGCCGACGCCGACAATGATGACCGGCCAGGCTTGATTCAGGCCGAGAACCACGCTGATTTCATGTACGAGGTACTTGACGTCGTAGCCCACACCACGGGTTCCCGTGATGCCGATACCGGCCAAATCTCGTCGCAGCGTCGCAGGATTGACGGCCGCGATCTCGGCCAGGGCCTCAGAAGAGACGCTTGCTTCGCCATCACCGGCCAGACCAAGCAACCCTTGTAAGTAGACGGGTAGCCGACCGACCGTCGCGTCTGACACTCGTGGCGTCGTTTGATCGGGCGTCGGGTCGACCCCGTCGGCTGCACTCACCGGCCGCAGGGTAGGGACGACACCTCGTTTTCACAAATGCACGAACGCGCCAGTGTCAGGCAGAACCGAGGTCTCGACGGCGAATCTTGCCAACGGCAGTTGTTGGAATCGAGTCGACGAGCTCGATGCGTTGCGGCACCTTGTAGCGGGCAAGCCGAGCCCGGCATAGATCGGTCAGGCCGTCAGCATCCACGGCGGCGCCTGGCTTCAACACCACGTAGGCCACCACCGACTCTTCGCCAGACTCCCCCGCCTCGCCGACTGCGGCGGCGAGCACCACGTCTGCATTGCTTTGGAGTGCAGCTTCAACCTCAACCGGGTGCACGTTGAAGCCAGACACGATGATCAGGTCTTTGAGGCGATCAACGATCGAAATACAGCCGTCTTCGTCGACAATGGCGAGATCGCCGGTGCGAAGCCACCCATCGTCGTCCCGGGTGCGAGCGGTTGCCTCGTCGTCGCCCCAGTACCCCGGCGAAATCATTGGCCCCTTGGCCAGGATCTCGCCGGTGTCTCCTACGAGTACGTCGTCGTTGGACTGATCAACAATCCGCAACTCAACGCCGGGCAGGATTTGGCCGACCGACCCACGGGGAGCAGCCGTTCCCATCGCCGAGCTCAGAATGCCGCTCGACTCGGTGAGCCCGTAGCCCTCGCGCACATCGATGCCGACCTTGTCTCGGAGCGCTTCGGCGATTCGACCGTTGAGCTTCGAGGCACCAGACAACGCGATGCCAACAGTTGCAAAGTCGTCTGCGGTTGCCTCGGTACCCAGCAGCGACGCCCAGAGAGCAGGCGGACCAGCGACGAGCGTGATCCCGTGCGTCCGAATCAATGCCACGGTGCTCTCTGGCCCGTCGAAGTCGCGGAGCACGATGGTGGCGCCCATCGAGAGGCCGAAGTTGAGAATGACGTTGAGGCCGAAGACGTGGAAGAGCGGGATGACGCCCAACACGACTTGCGGGCGCTCGTCGAGGCCAAGCGGCACGGCACGAATCGCCGCAATGCTCGTGGTGAGATTTCCGTGGGTCAGGATGGCGGGCTTTGGCGGACCAGCTGTGCCCGATGTGAAGAGCAGGGCTGCGGGATGATCAGCCTCGACGGCCACCACGCCAGTTGGGCCATGGGTTTCGTCGTTGAGATCGATACAGCCAGCGGCCAGCAGCTCGGCTTCGGTTGCGAACACCAACGGGGGGAGGCTGCCGGCACCGGCGAGCGCCGCGTGAGCAGCGCCACCAGCCGACCCAACAATCATCGCCCCTGCATCGACTGCATCGAGCTCGGCTTGGAGCTCAGGCAATGGCGACTGAGGATTGAGCGGCACCAATACGAGGCCAGCGCCAACGCAGGCGAGGTGAGCCACCACGAAGGTGTCGGTGTTGCCTTCGATGAGGGCGACGCGATCACCCGCCTGTAGACCGTGGCCAACAAGTTGACCTCGCCACGCTGCGGCCCGATTGGAAAGATCGGTGTAGCTCACAGACCGGTCTCCAACGATCAGCGCCGGGCGGCCGGGATCAACTGAAGGCAGGGAGTCGAGGAGGTTCACCTCGCCGATTTCAGCACATTGTGCGCCCTACCGAAACAGTGACGTCGGCAACACCACGCCGAATGTGAGCAAAACACTCAAGTTGAACGATTTCGTCGACGAAATCATTGGTTGTGACTTCACCCGCACCTCGCCCGAATGGGTCTCGAGCGAGCCGTCTTCAGCCCAAGCATTGGCTCGCAGGAGCTGTCCTAGCCGTTGGCCTAGGCACAGCCCCCTTCACTGCCGATTTTGTGAGCGCCGCCATGGCGCCTGCTGCGGCGAACGAAGTCACCGACGAGGCCCAGTACATCGCCTTGATCAACGAGATTCGGGCCGAAGCTGGCCTCGAACCATTGCTGGAGCACCCCGAACTCACCGATCAAGCCCGAGTGTGGGCCATCCAGCTCCGCTCAAACGACCAGCTGTCGCATGCCGGCGACCTGTCAGTCGGTGTGACCGGCAACTGGACAAAGCTCGGTGAGAACGTCGGCGTTGGCCCTTCAGACCAACTGCCCGCGATCTTCGATGCCTTTGTGGCGAGCCCTGCGCACTACGCAAACCTGATGGACCCAGACTTCCGCTTCATCGGCGTTGGCGTTGTCTACGACGACGAAGGTCGCATGTGGACCGCCCATCGGTTCATGGCCGTTGCCCCCAACGACGAAGCGGTCGTGGCCGCCCAGTCGACGGATCGCCAGCCAGACGAGCAACCGGAACCCGAGGTGCTCGCGTTCGGCTCAGTCGACGAGTTCACCGAAGGGTCAGACGCAGCCCAAGCAGGGGCAGACGCAGCCCAAGCAGGGGCAGATCTCGAGGCAGATGCCGCAAACCCCGCTGCTGCCGACGATGGCGACACCGAGACGGTGTTGCTGGCAGACCTGTTCGACCAGCTAGCGAACGAAGGCTTCTAGCCCAACTCGCTCAGCGAGCGAGCACAAACAGCTGAAGCACACCGGCGCCCAGAATCACGAGCAACAGAATCGCCATCGTGATGACGGTTGACTTGCGCATGTCAGTGCTCCTCGGGTGGTGGCGGCGTTGTAGTCGGTCGGGCCGTGATGGTGACGGGCGACGCCACTCGTCCAGGACCATCAGCGGCTCGCAAGGTGATCGAGTCGCCTTCGGAGAGTTCAAGGTCAAAGGCCGCTGACCCTCGGTCGACAGACAGCATCACCAGGCCATGGCTATCGACCAGCAAGCCAATGCTGCCAGTGGGAATCATGCCGAAGTGATCAACCCGCTGCGCCGTTCTGGTTGAGCGGCCACCGATCACCTCGACGAACTCGGGCCAGTCGTGGAGTTCGGTCGGGTCGACGTTGATTTGGATATTGCCGTAGGCATCGATCCACAAAACCTCGCCGGCAATCGAGCCATCGTCGTCTGTCTGGCTCACGGGGAGCACACCGGGCAGGAGCAACGCCGGGTCGATGGCCGTGCCGAGCTCGTCTGCTGGGACACCGAGGCACAGGTGGGCGGCGACCGGCGCAAAGATGTCGCGGCCGGCGTTCGTGGCGGCCGGAACGGTGAGTTGGTAGTCCTCGTTGTCGAGCACGAATGCTGCCGTGGCACCGCCAACGAGCGAAACAGCCGGAGCAAACAGGCCGTTGTCTGGGCCCACCAAGTACGCACCACCGTTGGCCACTTCGATGGCGATGGCTTTGCGTTCACTGCCTGCGCCGGGGTCGACAACACCCAGCACCACCCCGGGAGCGAGGTACTGAACCGATCGAGCAAGGGCGAGGCCTGCCGCTCGCACGTCGTGCGTTTCGATGCCGTGGGTGACATCAACGACTCGCACCTCGGGAGCAAGAGATCGCAGCACGGAGTGAACGACGCCAACCGATTCGTCGACTGATCCGAAGTCGCTCAGGAACGAGATGGTGTTGAACCGAAGGTCGGTCATGAGCGTCCGAGCTCGGCCGAACGATCGGCGGCTGCGGCAACGGCATCGATGAGGGCGCCACGCACACCCCGTTGTTCAAGCACGCGCAAGCCAGCCGCGGTGGTGCCCTTCGGCGTCGTGACATCACCACGCAGTTCGCTGGCGGGCTTGTCGCCTTCCATCAGCATGGCGGCTGCACCAGCCATGGTTTGATGCGCCAGGAGCTTGGCTGTTGCTCTGGTGAGACCGGCGGCGACGCCAGCATCGACCATCGCTTCGGCAATGAGGAAGTAGTACGCGGGGCCAGACCCAGAAAGTCCGGTAACGGCATCGAGCTGCGCTTCGGTCACCACGGCAACCGAACCAACCGATGTCAGGAGGCCCTGCGCCCATGCCAGATCGTCGTCGTCGGCATGCGCACCGGGAGCAAGGCCAGACGCACCGTGGCCCAGGAGCGCTGGCGTGTTGGGCATTACCCGAAGGACGGGCGTTCCGTCCCGAACAACAGCCTCGATCGCCGACGTCGTGATGCCGGCGGCAACCGACATCACTCGACGAGGCGCACTCAGGCTGGATGCCGCAGTCAGGACGAGGTGGGGCTTCACGGCCAGCACGGTGTCGACGGCTTCGGCTGGCTCGTCGGCGATCTCGGCGCCCGGAGCAAGTGCAGCCAACTGCTCGGCTCGTGTCGGGTCGATCTCGACAATGCGGATTTCTTCCGCCGCTGCCCAGTTGGCATCGATCATGCCCTTGGCGAGTGCAAGCCCCATCTGCCCGCCACCAACCATCTGAATCCGGATGTCGGTCATGCACGCACGCTATCGCTCGATCACATTGGGTCTGCTGTCGCAGACCGCTACTCGCGATCCGGAACTTGCTCAGGTCGTGTCAGCTCCGCTGACAACGCTTGCACTTGGGTCCGCTGTCGCAGACCGCTACTCGCGATCCGAAACTCGATCAGTGCTTGTCAGCTCCGCTGACCAAGCTTGCACATTGGGTCTGCTGTCGCAGACCGCTCCTCGCGATCCGGAACTCAATCGGGAGGTTGTCGGCTCCGCTCACAACGCGTGCACCCGAGCGCGAGGCAAAGCCTGCGTGGCGCCTGAACGCCCCGCCTGGAGGGCAATGACTGAGGGCAGTCAGAGGGTCAGCCGGGCCGAGCCGGCACGAGGTCTTCCCCGACCCCTTGTGGTCGACACGGCCCGTCTGACGATGAACCAAACCTATCGCCATCATATGCGTTTAACTACGCTTATTTACGTTAACGACGTTTCGCGCGGTTGGCCAGCGCCACCACAAGCGAGCAGGCGATCAACCGAACCGTGACGCGAAGCCGATCCGAAGAGCCGGCCTAAAGAACTGTTCAACCCACACGTACATCGAACCCAAGATCCGATCGAGCTCGTTGGCATCGGCCGCGTGTCGGTCATCAATACGACCCTGCAGGAAGATCGCTCCTTCTTCGCCGATCGCCAGGCTTGCGCCATAGAGACCGAGGTTGCGCTTCAGCAGGTGGGCGTAAAACTCCGCCTCGTTCTCAATCGGCGCTGGCATGAGATACGTCTCGTAGCTGAGCGTTCGCTGCTGCAGATCGAAGCGAATCGTGAACACGTCTTTCTCTTCGCCCAACAGGCGAACAAACCACCGACGACGCTCCTCGGGTAAGCGATCAACAGCATCGACGATCGGGTTCTCTTCGAGCTGTTCGGCAAACCACTGATCGATGAATGCCTCGATGGCATCGAGCTCGTCGACGGTTCTTGGCGCCGCCGTTGGATCCATCGGCTAGATGTCGCTTCCGACCCGAGCTCGGGGAGCCTCGCAGGGCACAGGGCGGCGCTGGGCCAGCTCGCCGTAGAGATGCCGCAGGCGGGCAGAAGCGGTCGACCATGCGTAGGTGCGAGCTCGGCCGGCGGCGGAGACAGAGAGTCGCCTCGCCAGCACAGGATCGCCCAAGATGGCATCGGTCCAGGCTGCGTATTCGTCTGGGTCGCGGCTCTCAACGAGGTAACCGGTGCGTCCGTGCTCAACGAGGGTGAGAAGACCACCAACCGCTGATGCCACAACGGGCACGCCGCACGCCGCAGCTTCGAGCGCAACAAGCCCGAATGACTCAGAGCGACTGGGCACCAAGCACACATCGGCGGCCCGGTAGAACGTCGAGAGCAAGTGGTGCGGCTGGGGCGGAACGAACCGGACTCGATCTTCGAGGCCTTCGTCAGAGATCATCTGGCGAATGCGATCAACCTCGGTTGAGCCGCCTTGGCCTGAGGCCCCGCCGACGATCCAGAGCCGAGCGTCGTCGCGTTCGAGCTTGGCCAACGTGCCAACAGCAACGTCGACGCCCTTGAGGGGCTGGATCCGGCCGACAAACAACAGCAATGGTCGGTCGTCGGTTTGCAGCGCCCAGCGGGCACCGGCCTGGTTACCAGGTGAGAAGTAGGCGTGATCGACGCCGGGTGGCACGATCTCGATGCGGTCTGGATCGGCGTCGTAGTACTGCTCGAGCTGTTCGGCTTCAGCTGAACAGTTCGCGAGCACGGCATCAGCACAGGCCATCACTTCGGCCTCGGCTCGGGCCCGACGTTCTGGCTCAGGATCGCCCGTCATGGCTTTCACTCGCGCCAACGTGTGGAACGTGGTGACAAGGGGAACGCCGAGTCGACGCTTCAACATCTGACCGGCAACGCCAGAGAGCCAGTAGTTGGCGTGCAAAACATCTGGCTTGAACTCGGCAAGATCGATCGCCACTTGGTCGGCGAAGTCGGTAACCAGCGGCTCGAGTTCTTCCTTTGAAGCTTCAAACGGACCGGCGGTGACGTGCACCACTTCGAAGCCCGGCTCGACCAAGACCCGCTCGGGAAGATCGGCTCTCCAACGGCGCACATAGACCCGGCACTGCACGCCAGCCTGGGCCAACGACGTAACGAGTTCGCGCACGTAGACATTCATGCCACCGCCGTCGCCAGTGCCCGGTTGGGCCAGCGGAGAGGTGTGAAGTGAGAGAACTGCGACTCGACGCACGAAGGGTTCCAACCTCAATCCTCCTCTGTCTGTTCCACGCCGGTCACCACGCCACTGTCGTCGGTCTCGGGCGACGAGACAAAACTGCGGTAGATGCCGAGCAACAAACCCTTCTGTTCACTGGTGAGCTCCGCGGCCCTGCGAATCGCTGCCTCGACGTCTGTCGGCTCGGGGGCGCGCTCTGCATCGAGGATGCCGGCTTGCACGTAGAGCGTCTCGGATGAGATCTCGAGCGCCTTTGCGATCTGCTGCAGAATCTCCGCCGATGGTCGACGAAGCCCGCGCTCAATCTGGCTCAGGTACGGGTTTGAGACCCCAGCCATCTCGGCCAGGCGGCGAACGGAAAGCTCAGCAAGCCGGCGTTGATCCTTGATGAAGGCGCCGAGGTTGTTGCTGTCGTCTGTTTGCTCCGAATCCACGAGGCGCGTCAACCCAGGATCGAGTCGACGCTGGCCTCTCCGTCGCGGTAACGCCGACCGATTTCTGACTGAATGGCGTCGATGCGCTCGTGGAGTTGTCGGCGAACGGAGGAGAGTTCGACTTCGAAGGCACGAATCCGCTCGAACAGCTCGCGCAGATCGCCGTCGCTGAGGGTCTCGATGTTTGACAACACCGTCGGCGAGGCCATGGTGTCGAGCGACTTGACCATCTCGGCAGCAACCTCACCTGGTTCGCCAACGCGGACAGCTCGGGCCCCTGGCGTGGAGCCTCCGCCCGCTGGCGCATCGCTGAGGATCTCGGGCAGGTCGAACAGCAAGGCGGTGAGGTCGCCGTCTGCTGGCTCAGCACCAGCTCGACGAGCCGTTTCGTGCCCGACGATGTCGAGGCGCCCCTGCGAAACGCGACGAACCAGCGAGATGTCACTCTCGACGTCGCTGCATTCGACGCGAATGCGTCGCAGCTGATCGAGCGGACGGGTGGTGAGGCCGGTGAGGATCTCAGGGTCGAGGAGGCGTTCGAGCTGTGGAATCACGGTTTCTGAGGCTACCGGAGTTTGCGAACGCCCCCGGGATCTAGACCAGGAGGAGCCATAGCGGGGCGGCGACGAGATAGCTGTCGAGGCGACGAAGCGCAGGCGCCCAGGCGTCACCCCGCGGCAACACAGCCGAGCCTGCGATCTGACCGACCGGACAGCAAATGGCCGTGAGGGCGGCGAACAGTGGAAGGGTCGTGGCGTCGAAGGGCTCTGGCAGAACAAGGAAGAGTCCAAAGGCCACAACGCCGAGGCACACAATGCCGGCGATGGGTCCCTCGACCGCATTGGCCGAACCCGTTCCAACAAGGAAGTCGCCCATCTCATATGCGCTCACCAGCACAACGAGCGCGAACGCAGCCTCGGGGAACCACCCCGCGAGCGCTCCAAGCGAGCCAGCAGCTAGGCCAACGGGAAGCGACGAACGGATCGTTACCTCGGTCATGCGGATGACCGACTCTCGGCGTTCTGCCGCGTTCCGAACCCGATGGCGAACGCCAAAAGCGCAATACGCCAGCGCGCCGATGGCGCACAGCGAGACGGCAACGCCAAGACCGAAGGTGCCAGCGGCCGCACCAGCAGCGGTGCCTCCGGCGAGCAGACCAGACACGCGTCGATCGGCAAGGGTGTGGCGAGTCCACGCCTGGCCTGTCTGCAGCGCGGCGACGACAGCGACTACTCCAGCAACGGCAACAACGGCAAGGGGCGACACCCGGAGCGCAGCAATCACCGCGGCAAACCACAAGACGCCGAGCGTGATCTTCGGACCGTCGGTGCGGTACGGGACGCTCAGCCGTTGTTGACGCCAGCGGGCCTCACGACTCTTCGTGCGTCGAGCGAGCTCGGCCGATCGACGGGCCCGCATCTGGCCGACCACATTGCGCGAGCCTGGGCCATCGCGCGAGGGCTCATCGACCGTGCGGCCGGAGCGGGCCGGCCCAGTGGTCATCCGCCAGAGACCGGCGGCAACACGGCCACCTCGTCGGCGTCACCGACGGGATCGGTGCCAGTGGCCGGCGAGCCGTTGAGCCACACTTTCGAGCCAGCGACGATGACCGAAAACGCCTCGCCGTATTGGCTTTTGGCCTGTTCAAGCACCTCGTCAACGGTCGCACCATCGATTGTTGTCGATCCGACACCGGCGATTTCCCGGGCTTGGGCGAACATGCGCAAAACGGCCACGGGTCGAGTCTAGGAGACAGCCTGCAGCGTCAACATCCGGGCCAATCGCATTAGCGTCGTCTGCGTGTCTTCTGAAACAACGACGCTGCTGCTGGTCCGTCACGGACAATCAACATGGAATGCGGAGGGTCGTTGGCAAGGCCAGGCCAATCCCCCGCTTTCCGAGCTGGGTCGAGAGCAGGCTCGGATGGCCAGTCAAAAGATTGGCACGGTCGACATCATCGTCACCTCGCCCCAAGATCGAGCGGCGACAACGGCTGCCATCATCGCTGAACATCTCGGTGTAGGACCGATCGTGATGCACGACGATCTACGCGAGCGCAATGCCGGGCCGTGGTCTGGCCTCACACGGGCCGACATCGAAGCTGAGTACCCAGGGTGGCTCGATGAAGACCGCCGGCCAGATGGATACGAGACAGACGAGCACCTGCTGGAACGAGTCGATCGGGCGTTGCGGTCGATCGTGTCGGAGAACCCCGGTGCCACGGTGTTGGTGTTGTGCCACGGCGGCGTCATTCACAACTTCGAACTGGCCAACGGATTGCAGGACGGGCGGCTGCCAAACCTCTCCGGTCGAGTGGTGTCGCTCACGACAAACGCCAGCAGTGCGAGCGAGCCGAGCTGGGTGTTCGGCGAGTCACTTCAGTTGCTCGACGACGACCAGCTCACGGGTGGAGAACGGCACCGGGTGTGACCACAAAGGACGCACCCCGGCTCGAGCACGTCGTCATTCGAAGTGCCCGTCGAAAGAAGACGGCACAGGCGGCGATGAAACGTGGCGTGCTCGAGATCCGGATTCCCGGCCGCTCAACCAAGGCGGAAGAACACGAGTACGTCACGTACTTTCTCGACCGGTTCGAACGGCGGCAGACCACGGCAACCGTCGATCTCGATGC
Organism: uncultured Acidimicrobiales bacterium; assembly: GCA_938009905.1. GTDB lineage: Bacteria > Actinomycetota > Acidimicrobiia > Acidimicrobiales > SZUA-35 > CALEWY01. The sequence continues at coordinate 64,755 of CALLGK010000027.1, forward strand.
GCGAGCACGTGCCCTCGCTGCCACACACGATCTGGAACGACCGGCGTCAATCGTTTGGGTGAGCAATCAAGAGCAGCGGTGGGGTTCATGCACACCGGCCGAAGGCACAGTCCGCCTCAGTGACCGCATGGCAGGGTTCCCGTTGTGGGTCATCGACTACGTGATCGTGCACGAACTCGCTCATCTGACCGAGCCGAATCACAGTTCGGCCTTCTGGGAGATCGTGAATCGCTATCCGCTTACCGAGCGGGCCCGTGGCTATCTGATCGCCAAGTCAGATGGCGATGTAAAGAGCGAGTAGTCGTCGCTACGACGCAGCAGCCTGATCGCGACTGGCGTCGAGCTCGGCGAGGGTCGCATCGATCCGATTGAGGTCGGCCTCGAGATCATCGAGATCAACCATCGACGGCAGGCTCTCGACCACCTCGGGAGGCGCGGGCTGCGGTTCTGGCTGCGGAGCGTTGGCGAACGCTGGCATGGGATTCGAAGAATCGTGCTGCATCACGCGGCCACACTATTCGTCCACGGCTTCGGTTCCATCGCTCCGACCAACAACAAGGGGTTGGCGGGCAAACACGGCGTCCACGGGCTCGAGCTCAATGGGCACAATCGTCTCGACGGACTCGCCGTCGGTATTCAGGACAACAACGTTGTTGAGGTTGGCGTCGTTGAGATCTTGATCAGTCCGGATGAAGGCCAGTCGGGTGCCGTCGAACGACAGGGCTCGAACGTCTTGGCCAACTCCGCCAATCGGCATGGTGAACACGACAGCGCCGCTTCCAAGCTCACGTACGACCACGTCTGTGGTCGCCACCACGCCATCGCTCCGGTACGTCAGCACCGTGTAGGCAACCAGGGTTGCATCGGGACTCAGGTCAACCGCCCCGTAGGAGGGCCGGCGATCAACAGCACATGGCGGCGTCGCGGGCCCACCGACGTCGACCACCTCGCCGCTCGAGTTCCAGAACAGCAGGTCGCCACAGGCGGCATCAGCCACGATCACGGCGTGGAGTCCCTCGCTGGCCGAGAGGTCAACGAGGGTTTGCCCTTCGGCCAAGGTGGCGAAGGGTGCGCGTTCGCCATCGACCAGCTTGATTCGATCGACGCCAACGCCCTCAACGCTCACGAGCACGTGAGCCTCAAGTGTGGAGTCGATGAAGCCAACGTCAAGGAGACCCACGCCTCGAGCCAGCACGGTGCCAGCCGGGTCGGCCGGACGGAGCCACAGCACGGTCTGCTGCTCAACACCTTCGTCGTCAGCCCGGACATCTTGGATGACGAGTCCACCAAAGAAGTCGTCAACGACTCGGTCGGGCACGACGCCTTCACCGAGCCCAAGCACCGCGGCAACAGGATCGGCAGAGAGATCGTCGACAATCACCGTGCTGTCGGCGCCGACCACGGCGATTGAGGGCACGTAGCCGTCTGGACGAGGCGGCGAAAACACAGGAAGGGGCGTCGCCTCTTGTTCGACACTTTCGTCGACGACTTCGTCATCGCTGACAGGCTCGTCGTCTCCCGCGTTGTCGTCGCTCGTGTTGGCTGGGGTCGCTGAACCCACCCCAAGATCCGGCTCGCCGATTTCGGCGCACGCCCCGAGCACCACAACAAGAGCCACGAGCAGAGTGGCCATGCGCATGAACTCGTTGTGCCTGGGCCAACGAGCGCGCCCGGCAAGATGCGGATGGGGAAACAGCACGGCTGCCATGTTGTCATCTCGCAGCGTGATCGTGTGACCACCCGTACGGACCAGCGGGATTGAGCAGCAGTTCCGAACCCAGCGCGGAAAGAAGGCGTGGACCACTAGCCTCTTGTGCGCCCCTGTGGCGCAGCCTGGTTAGCGCAGTGGACTTTTAATCCATTGGTCGTGGGTTCGAATCCCACCGGGGGCACGTGGAATCATTGTGAAGCCCTCGTGGCCGATAAGGATTCCTACAAGCCAGTTTCAACGAACGAAGATCGAACGTAGCGCCGGAGCCCAACGTGCCGAAGAAAACCATCGAACTCGACACTCCGTTTCGCAAGGGTGAGCAGGTGCTCACGACCCGCGATCTTCGGGGTGCGCCCGAAGGAACTGTCGGCAAGATCAAACTCATCAACGGCCTCAGTGACGTCTCGGGCGGCACGCCGTGGCTTCGCTACTGGGTCCGGTTCGAAGACGGCTCCCTCCTCGGACACGTCGATCACGAAGACCTCGTCCGCCCCGACATGGTTGAGGCGTGGCAGGCCCGCATCGAAGAGCGAGCGGCGGCAGCCGAAGCCGCAGCAAACGCCGAGGCCGCACCGGCCGCTGATGCCGGAGCTCCTGCAGCTGGTGGTGGCGGTGGCATCGAGTCGATGATTCCCGCCGCCCTCCTCGAACGCAGTCGAGCGGCCAAAGCCCGTCTTCTGGGATGAGCCATCTTCCCAAGCTTGCGATCCTGGCGGCGTTTGCCGTCGGCATCGCTGGGTGCGGGCAAGTTGAGGACTACGCGGGTGTCGCCGCCCCCAATGCCGACGTCGGGTCTGACGAGGGTTCCGCAGCCGGCGGCCAGAGCGATGGCGATACCGACGCTGACGACGAGGGCGGCAGCACAACGGCAGACGCCGACTCAGGCGACGAATCCGACGGCGCGATGTCAGACAGTGACAACGCTGATGGGGGCGATGCTGGCAGTGACGATGCCGACAGCACTGATGCCCCAGGCGAAAGCAGCGACGACACAAACGCTGGCAACGACAGCGACGACAACAGTTCTGAGCCGGCAGACGATCCCGAGCCAGAACCAGACACCGTGCCGATGCTCAACGTGCAGGTGGTCAACACCTACCCCCACGACAGTGGGGCGTTCACCCAGGGTTTGACGGTCATCGATGGCGTGCTGCTTGAGAGCACCGGCCTCTACGGATCGTCGTCACGACGTCGAGTCGGCCTCACGAACGGTGAAGTATCAACCAGCGTGCCACTTGACGAATCGCTGTTTGGCGCCGGCCTCACGGTTGTCGATGGCTCAACGGTGATCCAGCTGACCTGGCGCGAGGGTGTGGCCATCGTGAGCGACGTGCTCACACTCCAAGAATTCGACCGCTTCAACTACAGCGGTGAGGGGTGGGGCCTGTGTTCCGATGACGACCGACTCATCATGAGCGACGGTTCGTCAACCCTCATCGTGCGCGACCCGATGAGCTTCGCCCAAGCCGGCACCATCGACGTGACTCGCGACGGACAGCCCGTCTCCAAACTCAATGAACTCGAGTGTGTTGGCACCGACATTTGGGCCAACGTGTGGCTCACCAACGAAATCGTGCGCATCGACGGCACAACCGGCGAAGTGACCGGCGTTGCTGATCTCACGGCTCTTGTCCCTCCAGGGCCACTCGGCGACGAAGACGTGCTCAATGGAATTGCTTACGACCCCGCGACCAACGCGTTCTACGTCACCGGCAAGAATTGGGACCTGCTCTACGAAGTCAGCTTCAGCGATTCGTGATTCCGTCCACACGTGTTTGGAGGCGGCTGGTTCCCTGGGTTGTCGCGTTCGCACTGGCAGGGGCGTCGTGCACCACGGCCCCAACCGATCCGATCGCCAGTGACAGCAGCTCACCAACAACACTTGCGTCAGCCACGACGGAGCCTCCCGAAACAGAATCCGACACCAACACAAGCGCTCCAACGAGCTCGTCGCCCTCCGATGATGAGATCGAACAGCCAGAGATCCAGAAGCTCGAGGGCAACTACGGCGTGCAGATCGTGTCGGCCTGGCCCCACGACGCAACGGCCTACACCCAGGGGCTCGAACTGCACGATGGCCGGTTGCTCGAATCAACAGGTCTCTATGGCGAGAGCGAACGACGCTGGGTCGACCCGGTTTCTGGTGAGGTCCTTGAACGCACCGAGATCAGCAGCGACTTCTTTGGGGAAGGCATCACGTTGGTTGACGGCACGGTGTACCAACTCACGTGGTTGTCCGGTCAGCTACTGATCGCCGAGGGAGACAATCTCGGCGAGGTGGGATCCGACACCTACACCGGAGAGGGCTGGGGGCTGTGCGCCTTAAATGACCAGTTCGTGATGTCGAACGGGTCAGACCAGCTCGCCTTCCGATCGATCCCAGACTTCGACGTTGTTCGAACCGTCAGCGTGATCGATGCCGAGGGCAACCCGGTTGGGGCCCTCAACGAGCTGGAGTGCGTCGGTGATCAGGTGCTCGCCAACATCTATGGCCTCGACTCGATCGTCGTGATCGACGCAGCAACCGGAGCGGTCGATGCGGTGATCGACGCATCGGCGTTGCGACCACCGACGGCACCCGCCGATGACTTCGACTACGTGCTCAACGGCATTGCGTACGACGAGACGACAGGCAACTACCTGCTCACCGGCAAGTTGTGGGACACCCTCTACGAAGTCACGTTTGTGCCGTCTTCTTAAGAAGACTCAGGCGTCTTGAGCTTCGAGCGTCTGGGACTCAGGCTCGGCAAGCAGCGCAGGCAGGTGCGTCATCATTCGCTCGTAGAGCTCGTCACCAGCTGGCGACATCAGATGGTCGACACCGGGCAGCAGCCAGAGCTCGCCCGTGCCGGCAAGCATCCTGACCATCTCGCTCGACTGATGCGGCAAGATCTGATCGTTTGTGCCGTGCACAAAGAGGAGATCTCGATCGTGCAGCCGCTCAGCCATTTCACAGCCTGCTGATTGCGTCGCAAAGGTGACGACGCCCGGCACCGATTGCACGTCGAGGTGGCAGGCGGCCTGAATGGCCACAGCACCGCCGAAGGAATGACCAAGCACGGCGAACCGAAGTGCTCCGTGGCGGGCCGCGAGTTCCATGGCGGCAAGCGTGTCGTGCACACACATCGCCATGTCGTTTGGCCGCCGGTAGCTCACCCGCAGCACGCCAATCCCCTGCTCGGCCAGACCGACACCGACGCGATGGTAGAGACCGCCGTCCGGACCCAGCAGACCACCCATGGCTCCGCCGACACAGACGACCACGGCCGAGGCGTCTGCGGGGCCGTGCCACAGCACCGAGAGCAAGCCACGCGAGGTGTACAACTCGAGATGATCGAGGTGTTCGCTGATGGGCACCGTCTGCATCGCAAGGGTGCCGAGCGCGTCGAGGGGCGTGTCGTCTTCCGGTTGACTGGCCGGGTCGGCCGCAGTCGTTGGATCGTCTGCCATGGCCAATGCCTAGCAGCCTTCGTAGAGCGGAATGGAGTGAAGTACGGTGCAGCGGTGCGTTGGCTCGTAGTTCGTGCGATTGTCGACCCGGGATCGGTCGAGGCAGAAGCAGCTGACGCGCTTGTTGCTGCCCTCAACGCTGGTGGGCACGACGTCGACGAGATCGACTTGGCCGGCGACGCCATCACAATCTGCATGACGGCCGATGAACACCGGGCCTACGAATCGGTCGGGGCCGACCATCCTGACCCCGTCACCGCCGCCCACATCAGCCTTCTGCAGGCCGCAGACGGAATCGCCTTTGCCTTTCCGACCATGTGGATGGCGCCAGCTGCGCTCAAAGGGTGGCTCGAGCGAGTAATGCTCCCCGACATTGCGTTTCGCCTCGACGAGAAGTCGAGAGTGTTGAAGCCGGGGCTCACAAACGTGAGGCACCTCGCCGTGGTGACCACCACCGACCATCCCAAGAAACACCGCCTCGCCTACGGCGACCCGGCCAGACGCCTCGTGATGCGTTCCATCCGGTCGCTGTGCAACCGGCGATGCAAAACAACGTGGCTTGCCATGCACGATCGCTCCCGCGCCAGCGACACCGAGGCGGCATCGTTCGTTGCTCGCGTCAGTTCGACATTCGAGGCGCTGTGATTCACCGGGTCGTCGTTGTCGCAACCCACCCAAAGCCAGAGGCGCTCATTCGTGTTGCCCTCGACCGCGTTCTGCGAGCACTCGAAGAACGGGGCGACGAGGTGACATTCCTCGACCTCGATGAGCTCGATTTCGATCCCCGCCTTGGCGCCGACGAGTTCAACGATCCGTCACTGGCGCGAACCAACCTGCGTGAGCACGTTGACGCGCTCGAAGGCTGCGACCAGCTCGTGCTCGTGTACCCCACGTGGTTTGGAGGGCCCCCCGCACGACTTCTCGGTTGGTTTGACCGCGTGGTCCGGCCCGGGGTCGGACTCGACGAGAAGGGCCGGCGGCGCAATATTCATCGCGTCGATGCCGTGACAACCCACGGCTCGTCGGCTCGCGTGAACTTTCTGCAGGGCAACCCGGGCCGCGTCATGCTGCATCGCGAACTCTGCAGGCACTGTCATCCCACGTGTCGCTTTGGATGGAACGCGCTCTATTCGCTCGATCGCATCAGCGACGACGAGTGCGCCTTGTGGCTCGACGAGATCGAGACCAGCTTCGGGCCAGATACCAGCGAGCCGCCGCCGTAGGTCAGCTCGCCACCAGTGGCTTGTCAGCCTTGGCCGCTCGTCGTTCCTTCATGCGGGCCGCAACACGACCGGTCTTTTCGATGTAGGTCATCAGCCGTTCCTGGGCCTGTGCACCATCGCCGTCGAGGCCCTCGATATTGGCGATGTCCCAGAATCCGAGCACCACTGGCTCGAGGATGCCTTCGTAGTGATTCACGAAGTCGTAGATGCCAGCGTTTGCGATCAGCTTCGAGTGACCAGCAAAATCGGGAATGCCGGTGCCCGGCATCGCAAACCCAGTGACCTGGCGTTCGAGCGCCTGCATCATCTGAGACGGATCGCGCTCAAAGCCGGCCTGCGCGATGTCGCGATAGAAGAGGAAGTGGAAGTTCTCGTCGATCGCGACCCGGCGCATGATGTCGTAGCCAACTCGATCGTGGGGCTCGATGGCCCGACCGGTGTTGCGGTGCGAGATGCGGGTGGCGAGCTCTTGCAACGTCACGTAACACATGCCGTCTGCCGCCGTTGGTGGCTCTGGCACCTCGCCTCCAGACATCTGTGCCATGCGACCCCGTTCGAGCTCGACCGGATCGATCGATCGGCTCACGGTGAGGTAGTCGCGAATGACCGTGGCGTGCCGGCCTTCTTCAGCCGTCCAGCGCCGGACCCACTCACCCCACGCTCCGTCGGCACCAAACATACGCTCGATGTCGCGGAAGTAGTACGGGAGGTTGTCTTCGGTCAGCAGATTGACGAACAGCGCACTGCGGACCTCGGCGGGAAGATTCGCTTCGTCTGGTGACCATTCGTAGTCGTCTTCGAAGTCGCGTCCTCGGCTCCACGGCACGAAGGTGTGCGGGTGCCATTCTTTGACTTGACTGATGTGTCGTTCGAGAAGCTGCTCGGCGACAGGATGAAGATCGTCCAGAAACGCAACGTCGGTGTCGTTGACCATGCGGGCAGCCTACCTACTGGTAGGTAGGCTGTATACACCAAGGCCCAAATTCCCGAAGATCGGGGGCAGAATGGCGTCCGTGGCGGGATCTTCTTCATCCAAAAGGCGAGCGTTTATCGCCCCAATGAAGGCGGTTCCCGGCCACATCCCGCCCGGCAACGACTGGCTCGCCGAGCTCAAATGGGATGGCATGCGTATGCAGGCCTCTATCGATTCTGCATCGTCGAACGACCGCCGCGTCACCCTGTGGTCTGGCTCAGGGCGCAATGTCACCTCGCACTTCCCCGAGCTGGCAGGCTTGTCTGACGCCGTCGATCTCGACGCGGTGTTCGACGGCGAAGCCGCCGTGTTCGACGGCACTCGGCCAAGCTTCCAACGGCTCCAACACCGCATTCACGTGAGCAACCCAACCAACGTGTTGCTCACAGACCAGCCCGTTGTGTATCTGGCCTTCGATCTGCTCGCCCTTGACGGACAAGACCTCTTTGACGTGCCGCTCGTTGATCGGCGCCGCCTCTTGCATCAGGTGCTTGACGACGGCGCGTCGTGGCGGGTTCCGCAGCACAGCGGTGATCCGGAGCAGCTCTTTGCGCTGGCTCGCGAGCACGAGCTCGAAGGCATTATCTGCAAGCGTCCTCAGAGCAAGTATCGACCTGGGCGCCGATCTCCAGACTGGATCAAGGTCAAGCTGCGCAAACGCCAAGAGTTTGTTGTTGGCGGCTGGCTCGACGGCACGGGCAGCCTCACGGGAACCATCGGCAGCTTGCTGGTTGGGGTGCACGATGGCTCACCCGAAGCGCCGGGCACCGATCTGTTGTTCGCCGGGGCGGTCGGCTCAGGCCTACGTGACGACACCCGCAACCAACTGGCGTCGCTCTTCACGGCGACCGACACGTGCCCGTTTACCCACGTGCCAAAGCTCGACAAGACGCCCCATTGGGTTGATCCCGTTGCCGTTGTCGAGGTCGAGTACTCGTTGTGGGAAGACGACGCCCAGCTCTGGCATCCATCATTCCGCGGAATTCGGGTCGATCGTGAACCTCACGACGTGGTCCGAGAGACCCCCGCCGCCGAATGACGACGTGAGATACTGCAGCCGATGACTGAGGCCGGCACTGAACACGCGCGCATCGCGTTTCCTGCGACCGCGGAGTTCGCCTCGGTCGGGCGCGTTGCCGTGGCCGGCATCGCATTGCGGCTAGGCATCGACGTCGGCCAAGTCGAAAGCCTTCGCCTCGCCGTCAGTACGTCGATCGAAGCGCTCGCTGGCGACGGCACGGTCACGTTGCTGGCAACGTGGAACGACGATTCGTTCGAGCTTGAACTGACCAACCCCGATGCACCAGGGCTCGACGCCAGCGAGCTCGCCGGCCGACTCGACGACCTTGGTATTCCCGTCACCGTCTCGCCGAACAAGGTGACGCTGCTCCTCAGTCGTTAGCCACGCAGGCCGGTCAGTCGCTAGCCGCTAGAGCCAAAGCCGTCGGCACCACGATCGTCTGGCGCCGCGGGCAGTTCATCAACGACGGTGAAGCCCAGCGCCGGAACCGGCAAGACAAGGAGCTGCGCGATGCGTTGCCCTCGTTCGATGTCGACAGCCGCAGATCCGTGATTCACCAGGATCACCACAAGCTCACCCCGATAGCCGGAATCGATCAGGCCAGGGCCGTTGGCCACGGTCAGCCCATGCTTGACCGCAAGACCCGATCGCGGCAGCACGAGTCCGCACATCCCTTCGGGAACCGCGATGGCAAACCCCGTTGGAATCATTGCCTGTTCACCAGGCGCAAACCGATGCGAGATGCGAGCAGGCAGGTCGGCAGCTGCATCACCAGCCCGCTGTCGGCGAGGACCCTCAAGATCAGGATCGAGGCGCACGATCGGTACATCAACGGTTGGTAGGCCGTTCGATCCATTCGCAGTCACGGGGCGAGCCTAGCGAGCAGTCCCGGGGCTACTCTGATGCTGTGCTCGCCTGGATGGACCTGGAAATGACCGGACTCGACCCGGCGAAACATGTGATTGTCGAGATCGCAACGCTCATTACCGACGACGAGCTGAACATCGTCGCCGAGGGCCCAGAGCTCGTGATCCACGCCACAGACGATCAGCTCGCAGGCATGGAACCCGTTGTGGTTGAGATGCACACCAAGTCTGGCCTGCTCGAACAGATCAAGAACTCGACGATCACGCTTGAAGAAGCCGGCGCCCAAACGTTGGCCTTTCTCAAGGAGCATCTCGAAGAGCGGGCCGTACCACTCTGTGGGAACTCCATCGGCATGGATCGTCGCTTCCTCGACGCCTATCTGCCAGACATCGAGAACTTCCTGCACTACCGCTCGGTCGACGTCTCGACGATCAAAGAGCTGTCACGGCGCTGGTATCCCGAGGTACTCAACCAGGCCCCGCGCAAAGCGGTTGCCCACCGAGCGCTCGACGACATCAAAGAGAGCATCGACGAGCTCCGCCACTACCGCGAGAGCGTGTTTCGGCCACCGGCCGACAAGACCGCAACCACCTAGCGCGCCTTCTCTCGCTAGCGGATCGACCCGGTCGCCGCGACACCAGACGGCGTGTGCCACCACACGGTCGTCCGCTCCTCGTTGTCGGCGACCTCGAGTGACACCTCGTCGTCGAGGGTGATCCCAGCGCCGTACTCGATGACGGCTTGCAGCCTTGGTGGACGACCTCGTTCGGCCAAAAGCTCTTCGATCACGGCCCAGTAGGCGGCGTTGTTCATATGCCGTTGGGTGTCGAAGTCGACGGCCCGCACCGGCCAGGCCAGACGTCGTCCGTCATCTGCCGACTTGGGAAGCTGATGCGACGCCTTCACCACTCGGTCACCGGCCGCTTCTCCGTAGAGCTCAATGAACTGCTCGGTGAGTCCGAGCGGGCGGAGTGACGACGGATCAAGGTGAATCCAAATGGAGGCCACCTCGTAGTGGGCACCTGCCGATCCGACCACGTGAATTCGGCGTTCGGCCCAGCGTCGCCCGAGCCCGCCACAAAACGTCGTGAGCGTGAGTTGTTCGGCCAACGTGGCGTGTTGGTGGACATGCACCTCGGTTCGCCGCACGACCCAGGCCGTCGATTCGTCGAGCCGAGCGTCTGTTGTGTCGTCACTCGACACGTCTTGGGTGTATCGAGTCAGTCCATCAAGGCGAAAACATCCTGAAGGATCTACATCGCCCAGGCGGACCTGACGTGTTGCGGTGAAAGTCCGCCCCAATAGAGGGATTGGGACCATTTCAGACGAGACCACGAGGGGTAGTAAATCAGGTCTCGGGTACGAAAATCAGTTGACGATCGCGTAATTCGGTTGACACTGTTAGTTGTTCGTAGTTCCCTAACTCGGGCACGCAAGCCACCCACGCACAGAAAGGACACCAACATGATGAACATGCTTCAGCAAGTTCCCAGCACGCCGGCCATGGCCGTTGCTCCGCGTTTGGCGTCCTACCCCGGCTACGAAACCGGCACTGGCATGGGAACTGACACATTTGGTCTCGGTCTGTTTGTGACCGCCATTTGTGAGCACGCCAAGTCCGTCGTCCGATTCTGGACCGCCAATCCGGCAGCGACGAAGGACCACTCCCAGTGGGAGAGCCCGACCTGATTGTGAGATCACAGGTCAAGGACTCGAACCGCTGGGAGCACAAGCTCCCAGCGGTTCTTTTGTTTTTCGGCCACAAACGACCGAGAAACGCCGCCAACCAACGAGCCGCCTTGCGGCCAGGACCACACCACCACATGAACAACCGACACCAACAGCAACCAACACACCAACGAAGAACCACATCACCACCCGTTTGAAGCCCTAGTAGGGGCGAGCAATACCGAGGGGACCCTTATGACCACCATCACCATCGATCCAAAGCCTCCAAGTACCGGCACCAGCTTCGGCACGCCGGTCGAGATCGCAAGCACCGACGCTGTGACCTCCGCTAGCACCGGAGGGCTCAACAGCCCTCTCGCCGAGAGCTGGTGGACTGCAGCTGCTTGCCGTGAGGTGCCGAACGCCGGCGACCTGTTCTTCTCTGAAGAGCTCCAGGACATCGCCGCCGCGAAGCGAGTCTGCGCCGAGTGCCCGGCCATTGCGCCGTGCCTCGAAGGTGCCATCACCCGAGGTGAGCCTTGGGGCGTGTGGGGTGGTCAGCTCTTCCTCAACGGGAAGATCCTGGCTCGGAAGCGGCGTCGAGGACGTCCGCCGAAGAACCCACGGCCCGAGGACCAGATCCCGGACATCCCGGTGCCTGCGCACCTCCAGAAGCTGATCGCCTGAGCACAGACCAACTGTGCACGATGAGATCGGGCAACGACGCTGCTCTCACACCGACCTCGGTCGGGCCGGAGCACCTGGTCGAGCCCCATCGACATCAATCAAGCGAACTGCTCCAATCTGGCATCCCTTGCTCTCACTCCGGTGAGGACGAGGGGTGCCAGTGTTGGTTTTTGGCCCCTCTTTATGCGCAATCTGGCAAGCTTCTGCCGATAGAGGAACGAGCTGTTTCGCTGTTGTTCACCACTTGGGGGAATGGTCCTCTGGGGCAACCGGTTTGGAGTGCTCATGGACGAAGACGCGCAATCTCACCACGCAGAGCCGTCGCCAGGGGCCGCAACTCGCCCCTGGCTCGTCATTGGCGCCATCGCCATCGTCGCGCTCATCGGCGTTCTGGCCCTCTTTGCGACGTCCGAGCCCGCGTCAGACTCCGCTGAACCCAGTGGAGAGTTCGCTGCACTTACCGAGTTTCCGCTGGCCACCGCAGACGGCTCAGAAGTCACGCTGGCCCTCCACACTGGCGAGCCGATCGTCCTCAACTACTTTGCCGCATGGTGTCCGCCATGCGCTGCTGAACTTCCAGACTTCCAGGCCGTGAGCGAAGCTCGAATCGACGAAGTCACCTTTGTTGGCATTAGCCGAGACAACGACACCGGTTCGTGGCTCGGGTTGATGGAGCAGACAGGCGTGACCTTCCCGAACTACTACGAAGGTGGCGTGCGAGGCAGCTTTGAGCAGGTGCAAGGCCTCGCAATGCCAACCACCGTGTTCATCACGGCAGACGGCGAGATCGCTGAAGTGTTCAGCGGTCCCCTCAACCAAGAACTCTTGAACGAGAAAATTGACGAGCATCTCGTCGAAGCGGCAACCCCAGAAACTGGAGACAACGATGGGTGATCTATTCGATCCGTTCGCCTTTGGCGTCGGCATGGTGGCGCTGGTGAACCCGTGCGGGTTTGCTCTGCTTCCCGCCTACCTCGGATTCTTCCTTGGCCAAGACGATGGCGAGCAGCGACGCATCGTGGCCCTGAACCGAGCGCAGGGCGTCGGTCTATCAATGACCGTCGGCTTCCTCACCGTCTTCGGCCTCCTCGGTCTGGTCTTCACCGGTCTGTGGCAGGCCATCGTCGAGTGGCTTCCCTACTTCAACGTCCTGCTCGGCATCGGCCTCTTCATTCTCGGCATCGCCATGCTGCGAGGCTTCCAACTCGTCATCAAGATCCCCAAGCTCGAAAAGGGCACAGACTCCGCGAGCTTCAGCTCGATGTTCCTCTTCGGCGTTTCCTACGCCTTGGCATCCCTGTCGTGCACGATTGGTCTGTTCCTCACCGCCGTCAGCGCCAGCTCTGCCTCAACCGGATTCACTGGGCGCCTCGGTGGCTTCATCTCCTACGGACTCGGCATGGGCCTGCTGGCCAGCGTGCTCACCCTTGCTGTTGCCTTCGGCAAGCGTGGCCTCGTCAACAAAGTCCGATCGATTCTTCCCAAGATCAACATCATCTCGGCCGTGCTGCTGCTGATCGTCGGCCCCTACATGATTGGCTACGGCATCTGGGAGATTCAGATCCTCGACGATCCAACCACCGTCACTCCGTGGCTCGATTCGATCATCGGCGGCGCTCTCGACTTCCAGTCGTGGATGTCCACCGAGTTCGCCAAGAAGATGACCTTCGCCGGCCGCACCTTCAGCCGCACCGCCCTCCTCGGCTGGCTGTTCTTCGGCATCAACGCCGTGCTCGTCATCCTCGGCATCAACGCCCGCCGCTCCGGTGGCAGCCCCGCCGAGCAGAGCAAGCAAACCGCAAACGCCTAAGCCTTCTCCCCCAGCTTCAGCGTTGCACCCAAGCGAGTTCGACTCAGTCGAGCTCGCTTGGCTCGTTTTCGAAGGCCCGCCACAGCATCATCGTGCCGACGAGGTGGAGAAGCCCGGCCACCACGAACGACGTTCGAATCGACCACACCTCGGCGACCCCGCCGATGAGTAGGGCACCAATCACGAACGAGGTGCGGGTGATGGTGCGAGAGGCAACGGCGGCCCGACCCAGGAGATCAGCTGGCGTGTGGCGTTGCACAAAGCCTCGGCTGATCGCCAACCACGCTGCGGCCGCTCCCCCGTTGATCGTCCACAGCACGATGAGTTGCCACGATGTCTGCACGGCTGCGCTCGCGAGCACGCTCACGGTGGCGGCCAGCGCAGCACCAACGACAACCGTTCGTCGTGAGAACCGGGTCGACAAGGGTGCGGCAACAATGCTGGCCGCTGTTGCCCCAACGGCCGAGGCCGCGAGCAGCAAACCGAACACGATGTCGCGAGCCATCAGCTCGATGCCAAGCAGCAGCACCAATTGGCCAAACGCTCCAGCCGTGCCGAGGTGAAACACCGCGGTCGCCGCAGTGATCGGTCGAAGAAACGCATGGTCTCGAATCCAGCGAAGGCCGGCGCCCATCTCGGCTCGGATCGATCCGGATGAACCCTGCTTGGGTTCGTTGGCTGGCAGACGACTGAACGGACCGACGGACAAGGCGTAGGTGGCTGCGTCGATCACAAAGGGCAGCCAGGGCAGGAAGGCAAACGCAAAGGCGCCAAGCGGTCGGCCGGCGAAGTCGTTGGTGACGGTTTCGACCGTGGTGAGGCGACCATTGCCCCGGTCAAGATTTCGTTGGCTCACCAACCGGGGAACGGTGGCAACGACCGATGGGTCGACAAGAATCTCGCCGGCCGTGATCACGTATGCCACCACCATCAGGTGCCAGATCTCGGCTACCTCCGTGGCAACAGCAACGCCGAGTGCCAGCATCACCACGGCCCGCCAACTCTGCGTGATCATGATGAGGCGTCGGCGATCTGCTCGGTCGACAACGACGCCGCCGAAGGGCGCGAACGTGGTCCACGGCAAGTACTGGGCAGCCGTGATCACACCGATCAGCCACGGTGATGAGGTCAGCGATTTCGCGAGCAGAGGAAAGGCCGCGAGTCGTATGCCATCGCCAAGATTGCTGATGAAGCTCGCGGTGAGGAGGGCCGAAAACTCAGGACCGAGTGATCCTTCTGAGGCCTCATCTCGTCCCATCGGCGCCCAGTATCGCCCGCCGCTGGCCCGCGTACCCGGAGAGGTCTCTTCTCTGCGCCGGCACTAGTGTCAGAGTCTTGGTGCACAGCGGATGGTTCTTTCAGGAGGTTTCCCACGCCCCCATGACGTTCAGCGATCTGCTGGACCGTCCCGGCGTGGTCGAAACACTGGATCTGCGCCGTCGAATCGGCTTCTGTGCGTTTCACGGCGGCAACCTCGAGCGCTACACCGACCAAATCGCCGCGGAAGCAGCTGAGCAGTCAGGCGCCTCCTTCTACGGAGTGCTGCAACCAACCGGTATGCGTCAGCACATTCCGTCCACCAAGGTCGATCCGGCCGAGTCTGAGAAGCTGGCCGCCTTCATCGACCACTGCGATGTGGTGATCGCGGTGCATGGCTACGGCCTTCGTGGCCGCTGGACCGATCTGCTCTTCGGCGGTACCAACCGTGAGCTCGCCACTCACACGGCCTGGCACGTTCGCCGAGCGCTCCCCCAGTACAAGATCGTTGACGATCTCGACGGGATTCCCAAGGGGCTGAAAGGGCAGCATCCAAAGAACCCGTGCAACCTGCCCCGCAACGGTGGTCTGCAGATCGAGTTGCCGCCTCGTGTGCGGGGCCTCACGCCGATGGCCCGGCACTGGCCGGGCCACGATCCGAAGCGTCGCCGCTTCGCCCACATCGGACACCTGATCGAAGGTCTCGCGGCTGCCGCAAGTTCGTGGCCCGACAGTTAGTCTCGGGTTCGTGCAGTACCGAATCTTCACCGAACCACAGCAGGGCGCTAGCTACGACACATTGCTGAGCGTGGCCCAGGCCGCAGAACAGCACGGCTACGACGGCTTCTTCCGCTCAGACCACTACCTCGTGATGGGTGATGGCGATGGCTTGCCCGGGCCAACCCATGCCTGGCTGACGCTTGCCGCGCTGGCTCGCGAGACGTCCACGATCCGTCTTGGCACCTTGGTGAGCCCGATCACGTTCCACCACCCAGGCCAGCTCGCCATTGCGGTCGCTCAGGCCGACCAGATGAGCGGGGGGCGGATCGACTTCGGTATTGGTGCCGGTTGGTATGAAGCCGAGCACACCGCCTACGGCATTCCGTTCTTCGACATGGGCGAGCGCATGAGCCGCCTCGAAGAAGGGGTCGAGCAAATCGTCGGTCTATGGACCACGCCCGAAGGCGAGACGTTCTCCCACGATGGTCAGTTCCACTCGATCACCAATTCGCCGGCGCTTCCGAAACCGGCGCAGGGTCCGCACCCGCCGATCATCATTGGTGGCCGTGGCAAGAAGCGCACACCTGCGCTTGCCGCTCGGTACTGCTCAGATTTCAACGTGCCGTTTACCGACGCAGACGAGATGGTCGAGATCATGGATCGGGTGAAGGCCGCGTGTGTTGCCATCGATCGAGACCCGGCCGAGATCACCTTCTCTGCCGCCCAGATCTTGTGCGTCGGTGCAGACGAGGCCGAGGTTGAGCGACGGGCCGCATCGATTGGTCGTGAGGCCGCTGAGCTTCGCGAGAACGGCATGGCCGGGCTACCAGATGAGGTGCGAGCAAAGGCCGAGGGCTTCGCTGCTATCGGCGTCGATCGCCTCTACCTGCAGATCCTCGACCTCGACGATCTCGAACACATCGCCCTCGGCGCCGAAACGCTGATTGCCTAGCCCCAGCGGAAGAGCTTGGCTCCGACGAGCGGAGCAGCGACGGCCCAGGCCGCGAGGCAGACCCACGCCCAGGCTGGTCCGGCTGATCCGCTGAGCGTTTCTCGGAACAGTTCAGCTAACGCTGTCGACGGCAGCACTTTCACGATCGCGGCCAGGAATCCGGGCAGGCGATCGAGCTCGAACACGAGACCGCTCAGCAACAGCATCACGACGTAGAGAGCGTTGGCCACGGCCAGCGCGGCAAGCCCGTCGACCACACCGGTGAGCGCAAAGGCCAAGCCCACAAAGGCAATGAGTCCGAGCACGATCGCCGGAATCAGCAAAGGCGAAACGGACGGCCGCCATCCGAGCAGCACGGCAACGAGGCCCAAGATCGCAAGCTGAACGGCAAAAAGCACTGCCGTTGTCGTGAGCTTCGCGGCCAAGAACTCACCAACCCGCAGCGGCGTCACGCCGAAGCGACGAATCGCGCCGAACCCGATATCGAAGCCAAGGCTGATCGACAGCCGGACGAAGGCCACCGACAGCAGCGCAAGGGCCAGGATCCCAGGGGCGAGAAAGTCAACGGGGTCATCTGTGCCGGTGGGAAGCACGTCGACAAGGCTGAAGAACACCAGAAACAGCACGGGGAGCCCGAGGGTGAGCAACAGCTGTTCGCCGTCACGCACGGCCACACGGAGATCGGTCTTCGTGACAGCGGCTCGCCGAGTGCCGCTACTCATCGTCGTCTCCAGCAGACGAGCCGAGTTCGAGCATGAGCTCTTCAAGCGAACGGGTGCCAGCATCGATTGACCGGGCTACAAGTCCCGCGTCACCAAGCCACGATGTGAGTTGGCTGATGGCGGCCGGTGAGGGCTCGACGTCGATCTGGTAGTGGCCGGCCGACGTCTCGGTCACAGGAGCACCAAAGGCCTCGCTCAATGGGGCAACGTCGAGGCCCGCATCGGTTTCAAAGCGG
>CALLGK010000028.1 GCA_938009905.1 uncultured Acidimicrobiales bacterium
AGCTCACCTACGGCATCCGCTTCCACGTGATCGCCCGACCGACGTCGGAAGAAGCGTGGGCGGTCGCCAACGGCATGCTGGCGCACATCGACGACCAAGCCATCGCCAAGGCCCAGGAAGACTTCAAGTCGACGATGTCCGAAGGTCAGAAGCGCATGGCTGAGCTGCACTCCGGCTCACGCGACAACCTCGAGATCCACCCCAACATCTGGGCTGGCATCGGGCTCGTTCGAGGCGGCGCCGGCACGGCCATCGTCGGATCATACGACGAGGTAGCCGACCGCATCGCCGAGTATGCCGACATGGGCTTTGACGAGTTCATTCTCTCGGGCTACCCCCACCTCGAAGAAGCCTTCTGG
Organism: uncultured Acidimicrobiales bacterium; assembly: GCA_938009905.1. GTDB lineage: Bacteria > Actinomycetota > Acidimicrobiia > Acidimicrobiales > SZUA-35 > CALEWY01. The sequence continues at coordinate 360 of CALLGK010000028.1, forward strand.
TTCGGCGAGGGCGTCATGCCAATCCTTCGTGAGCGGGGAATGATCGAAGGTGTCGCCGGCGGCGACGCCAAGGTCTTCTCGTTCCGCTAACGCCAGGCCGACGAAAGAGGAGAGCAACACATGCTGAGGTGCATTTCCCCCATCACCGGCGAAACGTTCGTCGAGCGGGAGCTGCAATCCCGGGCCGAGCTCGATCACATCGTCGCGGATGCCCGCGAGGCGCAGGCGGCCTGGGCCGCTCGACCGTTGGCTGACCGCACCGGTCTCGTCGACGCCATGGTCAACGAGCTCGAGGCCATGAACGACGACATCGTCGTTGAGCTCGCTCACATGATGGGCCGACCAACCCGCTACGGCGGCGAGATCGGCGGCGTCAAGGAGCGGGCGTTCCACATGACGTCGATCGCGGCGTCGACGCTCGAACCCGATCTCATCGAAGACTCCGACGACTTCGTTCGCTACATCGCTCGTGAACCGGTTGGTGTCGTGTTTGTAGTGGCACCGTGGAACTACCCGTACCTCACCGCCATCAACTCGATTGCGCCTGCCTTGGCCGCCGGCAACTCTGTCGTGCTCAAGCACGCGACGCAGACCGTGCTGGCGGGCGAACGATTCGCTCAGGCTACAAAGGCGGCAGGGATCCCAGACGGTGTGTTCACGAACATTCACGTCGACCACGCCACGACGGCTGATCTCATTGCGGCTCGCAGCTTCGACTTCATCAACTTCACCGGATCGGTCGGGGCTGGCGCGTCGATTGAGAAGGCGGCTGCCGGCACGTTCACCGGCATCGGCTTGGAGCTTGGCGGGAAGGACCCGGGCTATGTCAGGGCCGACGCCGACCCTGCGGTGGCCGCCGAAACGCTGATCGACGGCGCCATGTTCAACTCCGGCCAGTGCTGCTGTGGCATCGAGCGCATCTACGTGCACGCCTCGCTATTTGACGACTTCGTCGAGGCATCGCTCTCGATCGTGAACGGCTACGTGCTGGGTGACCCACTCGACGCTTCGACGACGCTCGGCCCCATGGCTCATCTGCGTTTTGCCGACGAGGTTCGAGCCCAAACATCTGAGGCCATTGCAGCTGGTGCCACGGCACTCATCGACACCTCGCAGTTCGAGCGTGACACCGGCACAGACGCCTACCTCGCCCCGCAACTGCTCACCGGCGTCGATCACTCGATGCGGGTCATGCGCGACGAGTCGTTTGGCCCCGTGGTTGGGATCATGCCGGTCGACTCAGACGAGCAAGCGATCGAGCTGATGAACGACAGCGACTTCGGCCTCACCGCCTCGATCTGGACCAACGACGCCGAGGCTGCGGCGCACATCGGCAACCAGATCCAGACCGGCACGATCTTCATGAACCGGGCCGACTATCTCGACCCTGCGCTCTGCTGGACCGGCTGCAAAGACACCGGTCGTGGCGCCTCACTTTCGACGCTCGGCTACTCGAGCGTTACCCGTCCGAAGTCATTCCACCTCAAGAAACTCTAGAAGGGAAAGGGATATGGAGACCGTACGTGTCGGTGTCTTGCTGCTTGATTCGATCGATGTTGAACAACGATCTATCGCCGGAAACTACGACTCACTGTTCTCTACGATCCTGAAAAAACCTGGCGTCGACTTGGCCTTCTACGATGGCCGAGCCGACGAGCTTCCCGATCACCATGAGTGCAACGGCTGGATCATTCCCGGTTCGCGCCAGTCGGTCTACGACAACCTTCCGTGGATCGCGCCGATGAAGGCGTGGACGGCAGAGGCGCTGAACCTGCGCACTCCGTTGGCGGGCGTGTGCTTTGGTCACCAACTGATCGGCAACGTGCTCGGCACTCCGGTGAGTAAGTCGAACTTCGGCTGGAACATCGGGGCCATCAACTACGAGGTGAAGAGTCAGCCTCGTGGCTTGTGCGAGGTGCCGGAGCGCTTCCGCATCATCGCGAGTCACCAAGACCAGCTCGAAGCGATTCCGGATGGAGCAACGCTGTTTGCTTCTTCAGAACGCTGTCCGGTGGCCGGCTACACGATCGACGACAACGTGTTGTGTGTGCAGGCCCATCCCGAGTTTGTGCCGGGGCTCGCCAGCTCGCTCTATCAAGCCCGCGTGGCCCGGATTGGTGAAGACCACGTGCAGGCCGCACTTGGCACGCTCAACCAGCGACTCGACCGCCACCTCGTCGCCAACTGGATGCTCGCCACCATCTGGCGTGCCTCTCAAACCCGGATTGGTGTGCTGACGTAGCCACTTACGACCCTCTCAGCACACCAATGTGAGCGCAGTTCTGGATTGGTGTGCTGAGGTGACCAGTTGCGACCGTTTCGGCACACCAATCTCAGATGAGGGCGATGCCAGCGAGTGACACGCTGGCGACGACGGCCCAGGCGACTGCGCCGAGGATCAGTGGCTTTGGGCCGAGGGTGCGGAGACGGCTGAAGCGGACGCCCGATCCGAGACCGACGAGGGCCGCGCT
>CALLGK010000029.1 GCA_938009905.1 uncultured Acidimicrobiales bacterium
GTCATGAACCTCGAAGCGCTGGTCGCTCGGGCCGAAGGCGCAGACGAAGGCGTGCCAACCGAGGACCTCGGTGCTCGTGTTCGCCGTCTTGCTGATCAGGTTCGCTCGGACGCTGGTGCTGCGGTGCCGCTGTTGCTCGACGGTGAGTTCACCGGACTGGGCGACGCCGAGATCGTGAACCTGCTCAACAGCCTCGAGCCGATGGCTCAGGAAGTGCAGCTGATTCTGCTGTCAGAGCGTGGGGTTGTGAACGAGTGGGCCCGTGAAGTCGGCCTCCGTCGAGCCCTCCAGGGCACGATGGTCACCGCAGCCGTCTGACCGATCCACATTCCTGCCACGGGCCCTAGAGTTTGGGGTGTGGCGAAACACAGCAGCCCCGGATCCTGCTACATCGGCATCGATGTCGGCGGAACGAAGATTCTTGGTGTCGTGGTTGATCCCGACGGTTGGCAGGAGCAGACCTTTCTGCGCCATCCCACGCCGATCGGTGACACCGATCGCCTGGCGATCGCGATTGGCGACGTTGTCGAGGAGCTCATCGAGCTCTCAGGCCGCCCAGCCGCAGTAGGCGTCGGGGTGCCGGGCCTTGTCGATCACGCGGGTGTCTTGCGCTACGGCCCGAACGTCCCTGGCGTGCTCGGGCTCGACATCGCCGGAGATCTCAAACGGCGTTTCGGGCTCGACGTCACCGCTGCTAACGACGGCACCAACGCGGCGGTAGCTGAGCACCGCCTCGGTGCGGCAGTTGGCCACGACAACGCAGTAATTGTTGCGCAGGGCACGGGCATCGCCGGCGGGTTGATCATCGGCGGCAAGGTGGCAACCGGGGCCAACGGATTCGCTGGCGAGCCGGGACACATGCTCGTGGCTGCAGCCCCAGACGGATCAGACGCCGGACACGTCTGTGCGTGCGGTCGGGCTGGTTGCTGGGAAGCGGTGTCGTCTGGTGCCGGGCTGGCCAATATTGCAAAGGCCCTGGTCGAAGAAGGCAAAGGAAGCGGCATCGTTGCGTTGGCCGGCGGTGAGGTGGCGCACGTGCGTGGTGAGCACCTGGCTGAGGCCATGGATGCGGGTGATCCAGACGCCAAGATCGTCTTCGACCGGTTTGCCACGTGGGTGGCTCGCGGCGTGGCCAGCTTGGTGAGTCTGCTTGACCCAAGCATCGTGGTGCTCGGCGGGGGACTGGCCCAGATCAGCGACCACTTCATCGTTGAGGTTCGAGAGCGAATCGTCGACTACACGATCGGTGCTGGCTATCGCCCCGAAGTGCCGGTGGTCGCCGCAAAGTTCGGCAAGGAAGCAGGCGCTATTGGTGCCGCCATCATGGCCCACGACCGCTTCCCGCCCTCCTAGGGGTCAGGTACTTTTCATCACGCGGTGCCTTGTTCCGTAGAGGTCAGGAACGGAGCCGCAGCGCGCTCGGTTGTGAGCCGTTCCGGACCCCTACTCGGCCGTTAGTGAGCAGAGCGAGCGGCGAGCTATGTCCTCAGGGCCAACAAGCTTGATACCACCCGGTCGGCGTGGGAGAGGTCGAGGTGGCGGCTGACGCTCGTTTCTACGGCCACACACGTCATGCCCGCACCCTTGGCAGCTCGCACGCCGTTGGGCGAGTCTTCAAGCGCGACCGCCGTCCGAGGATCGACGCCAAGTCGTTCACACGCCAGCAGGTACACCGCTGGATCGGGTTTGCCCGCAACGCCGTCGCCTGCGTTGCATCTCACGGGAAAGGCTTCGAGTAAGCCGTGTGTCTCGAGCAACGGATCGACCCAGTCGGGTGGTGAGCTGGACGCAGTTGCAATCGGCACGTTGTGCCGTCGGCACTCGGCAACGAGCTCACGCACGCCGGGGCGGACATCCTCGGCCGAAAGCAATGCGTCTCTGCGAGCTCGCCTGACCGTTTGTACCTCGTCGGCGTCGATGTCGACCGACGTTCGTCGCCTCAGCTCATCCAACGGGTCGAGCATCAGCGGGTCGTCGTCGTGGCGACCGAGCGATTGAGCCCACATGTCGAGCTCAATGGGTTCGGCCCCATAGTGTCGGAAGGTCTCCGCCCATGCCTGATAGAGCGGCGTCTCCGTGTCGACAATGAGGCCGTCGAAGTCGAAGACAACCGCAGCAAAGTCGGTCAGGGGCGTGCCGTTGGACATGACGCACTGTCGGCCACGACCCGACAGTGCGTCTAGTGAATTTCGTCAGTCAGCAGGGCCGACGAGTTGCGCGTCGATCGAGATGGCGATGTCGGTTCCGAGCATGAACCCACCTGCGGCGAGAGGGACGTTCCAATCGATGCCGTAGTTGGTGCGATCGATCGTGCCGGTGGCGGAAAAGCCAGCTCGGACAGAACCGTCGAGTGGGTTGTCGCCTGTGCCGAAAAACGTGACGTCGAGCGTCTCGGTGCGCGTCACGCCATGTAGCGACATGTCGCCGGTTACTTGATAGGAGCCATCGGCTCCTGCCTCAATCGACGATGACGTGAAGGTCATCTTTGGGTTCGACTCGGCGTCGAAGATGTCAGAGCTGGTGACGTGACCATCGCGGTCAGCGTTGCCGGTGTCGATCGATCCCATGCCGACAGTTGCCGTGAGCGATGTGCTCCCGAGATCGTCGCCTACGTCGAGTGCGGCCTCAATATCGCTGAAGCGGCCTCGAATTGACGAGATGCCGAGATGCTTAACCGAGAACTGCAGGGTGCTGTGCACCGGATCGACGTTCCAGGTTCCAGCCTTGAGGGGGACAGACATGTTGGCTCCTTGCGTAGCTCTCGCGTTGGGTGGCAGTGGCGAGACGTCAGCACTGGTCGGCTCAACCACTGTGTGCGAATCTAGTGTCCCCCGGGGGACTGAAGGAGAACGAACTATGACCACAACGCCGAAGACAGCGATTGCCCAACGGCTTCACCACACGGCTTATGTCACGAAAGACCAGGAGGCGACCCGTCACTTCTATGAAGATGTGCTCGGGTTTCCACTGATGGCTACGTGGTCTGAGACCGACGAATTGTTCGGTGCCGAGCGCGTCTATTGCCACACGTTCTTCGGTCTGCAAGACGGAAGCGCACTCGCCTTCTTCCAGTTTGCGAACAAGGAAGATCAAGACCTGTTCGACCCTGAGCTGCTGCCGTCTCCCTTCCGCCACATTGCGCTGAAGGTCGATGCCGACGGGCAGGAAGAACTCCAACGCCGCATCAACGACGCCAACTGGGAAGGGTCCTTCGTCCTCGAGCACGGTTATTGCCGCAGTCTCTACGTCGAGGATCCGAACGGCATGCTTGTTGAGTTCACCGTCGACACCGAAGGCGTCGAAGAGATCAACGACGCGCGAGCATCCGACGCTCATGAAACACTGAAGCGCTGGCTCGCGGGCGATCACTCCTCGAACAACAACTACCGCTGAGGTGACGCCACACTCACCGACCGGGCGGCGAAAGATCCCGGTGTTTGATCCGAAGATCCCAGGTGTTTGATCCGATCACCACGACGGTCATGGGCAGCCATCCACAGCCGGGCTGGCTGATTGATCACGAGCGCCTTCTGGGCGATGGCGTTCCCCGAGTCCGCAACAGCGACATCTGGTCGGTCGCCGACCATCACCTCGACGAAGCGATCGAAGCGGCGACGCTGCTGGCGATTGCCGACATGAGCGATGCCGGCGTCGAGGTGATCACCGACGGCGAAGTGGGTCGCGAGTCGTACTTCAACCACTTCGCCAACTCGCTCGGTGGGGTGGATCCAGAAACCATTGGCACGGGTGTGAACCGCCGGGGCGGCGTTGCCGAAGTGCCGCTTGTCAACGGGCCGATCGAACGATCCGAACCGGTCGAGTTGGCAGCAGCGACGTATCTGATTCGCCACACTGATCGCAAGACAAAGGTGACGGTTCCCGGTCCGTTTACGCTGTCGCAGCTCGCCGACAACCAGCACTACGGCAGTCAGCGGGAGCTGGCCATGGCCTACGCCGCAGCAGTCAACGCAGAACTGAAGGACCTGGCCAACGCCGGTGTCGATGTGCTGCAACTCGACGAGCCGTATCTGCAGGCCAATGCTGCAGTGGCGAAGGACTTTGCCATCGAAGCAATCGCTACAGCCGTCGATGGCATCGAGGCCACGACGACGCTGCACACGTGTTACGGGTATGCCGCATACGTGAGCTCAAAGGAAGGTGGTTATCCGTTCTTTGATGAATTGGCAGAGGCCCCGGTTGACTTCATCGCCATCGAGAGTGTCCAACCGAACTTGGACCCAGCCATCATCGCCAGGCTTGCGCCTCGTGGTGTTGTTCTCGGCGTCATCGATCTCGGTCGAGAGACCGTTGAGACGCCACACGAGGTTGCAGACCGAATCAGGGCGGCGCTCGAGTTCATCGAACCGCACCAGCTCTGGGTGGCGCCCGACTGCGGCATGAAGTATCTGCCTCGTGAGCGAGCAACAGCAAAGTTGGCAGCGATGGTCGCCGGTGCGGCGCTCGTTCGGAGCGAGCTGTGAGGCATCGCAGAAGTCGTCAACACAGCACGAGGAACACATGACGCTCGACTACGGCCGAATTCTGACAACCCACACCGGAAGCCTTCCCCGACCGGACGACTTGATCACCGCAATGTGGGCGAAAGAAGACGGCGTTGTGCCAATCGACGACGACGCACTCAGTGCTCAGGTGCGAGATGCCGTCCACGAGTGTGTTCGTCGCCAGGTGGCGGCTGGTGTCGACATCGTGAACGACGGCGAGATGTCAAAGCCGAGCTATGCCACCTACGTGAAAGACCGCCTCGCCGGTTTCAACGGTGAATCGGTCCAGGACTATTTCTTCGAAGACCTTGCCGACTACCCGAGGAGCGCCGAGATCGTGGCCGGAAATCCCGGTCGTCGGAAGCGCTCTGCCCCTGCCTGTACTGGACCGATTTCGGTTGAAGACCCTGACGCCGCACGGATCGATATGGAGAACCTCGTCGCCGCCGGCGCCACGTCCGAACCCGTTGGGTTGTTCTCGAGTGCCGCGTCTCCAGGCGTCGTCTCGCTGTTCTTTGGAAACCAGCACTACGCGGACGATGCGGCGTACGTGATGGCGATTGCCGAGGCCATGCGCCACGAATACGAAGCCATCGCGGCCACCGGTGCGGCGGTCCAGGTCGACTGCCCAGATCTCGCAATGGGCCGCCACACTGCCTACGCCTCGCTCGACCAGGCAGCGTTCCGCAGCCGCATTGAGCTCAACATCGCGGCGATCAACCACGCCGTGCGCAACATTCCTGCAGAACAGCTCCGCATGCACCTGTGCTGGGGGAACTACCCCGGCCCACATCATCACGATGTTGCGATCACCGAGATCATCGATCTGGTGTGGGAAGCCAAGCCTCGAACCGTTCTGTTCGAGGCGGCAAACCCTCGTCATGCCCATGAGTGGGAGCTCTTCGAGTCAATCGACGTTCCAGATAACAAGATTCTCTGCCCCGGCGTGATCGAACCGCAGTCGAACTACATCGAACATCCCGAGGTGGTGGCACAGCGCATCGAGCGCTACGGCCGGGTCCTCGGGCCTGACCGGATCATGGCGGGCGTCGATTGCGGCTTCAGCGTGCACGTTGGCATGCAAGGCATCGACCCCGACGTGGCATGGGCCAAGCTGACGTCTCTGGCCGAGGGGGCGGCGATCGCTTCGGATCGGCTCTTTGACTGAGCGGGGGCTCGTCAGCCGGTGACGCCGTAGAGGCAGAAGCGAACCGCGTTGTCGAGCACCTCGGCGCTTAGCGGGTTGTCGCCAACGGCGTACTGTCGGCCGAGTTCGTCTGTAACGCCTCGGATCGCTGTTGAGAGCATGGTGGCGTCTCCCGGCTTGATCAGACCATCTTCCATGGCGGCAGAGACAAGCTTGGCCGTGTCTTGAATCATGATCCGCCGGCCCCTACGGAGCGACTTGGCAAACGGCTCCTCTGTCCAGGCAAACATCACGAGGCGAAGCACGTCTGGATGGCTTGCAGACCATTGCAGCGACGCTCGAATGCCTTCCTCAAGCTGACGAAGTGGATCGTCGTACACCTTCATCTGAGCCCGTTGGGAGCGTCGAAGATCAAGCAAGGACTCCCGAAGGATCTCGAGCAGCAGGTCGTCCTTTGACGGGAAATACCAGTAGAAGACGCCCTTGCCCACACCGATGCCGTCGACGATGTCCGACACGGAGGTCGGGTGAAAACCGTTCTCAGAAAAGCGCTGCGTGGCGAAGTCAAGCAGCTTCTTGCGGCGGTCACGACCCCGAGCGGTCAGCTGTCGTGGCGGAGGAGCGGAGGCGTCGTTCTTACCGCCGCCCTTGCTCGTTTCGCTGTCACCGTCCGTTGTCGACATTCACGCTGAGGGTAGGAACGGCTTGACCGCCCGGTCAAGTAGTGGTGTGTTAGCCGCCTGGATCGTGGTTGCTGCTAGCCGTCGTTGCGAGCCCATCCCAATGAGCGCTCCACAGCTTGATTCCAGCGGGCGTACAGGCGATCTGCTTCGGTCCGATCGGAAGCCGGAGCGATGGAGACATCGCGCTTCCACGCGTTGGTGATGTCGTCGAGCGAACCCCACACTCCCTCGGCCAAACCGGCGAGGTAGGCCGCGCCAAGCGCCGTTGTTTCCTGCATGGTTGGGCGGGTGACAGGCACGCCGAGCTGGTCGGCTTGGAGCTGCAGGAGTAGATCCATGACGGATGCGCCGCCGTCGACTCGGAGCTCGGCCAGCTCGAGGCCGGCGCCCTCGGTCATGGCGTCGACGACGCCGCGCACCTGATAGGCCATCGACTCGACCGTGGCCCGAGCGATCTCGGCTCGACCGGTTCCGCGGGTGATGCCAACGATGGTGCCGCGGGCGTACGGATCCCAAAACGGACTGCCGAGCCCGGCAAAGGCCGGCACGAGGAACACATCGCCGCTGTCGTCCACGCTTGCAGCGAGCGGGCCGATGTCGGCCGCCTCGTCGATGATCCCGAGCCCATCACGGAGCCATTGGATGGCGGCGCCGGTTACGAAGATCGACCCTTCGTATGCATAGGTGGCCGGTCCAGACTCGCTGAGCGTCCAGCCAACGGTGGTGAGCAGCCCCTCGACGGGTTCTGGGCAGGTGGTCCCAACGTTCATCAACAAGAACGAGCCGGTGCCGTATGTGTTCTTGGTCATCCCCGGCTCAAAGCAGGCCTGGCCGAAGAGGGCCGCCTGCTGGTCGCCCGCGACACCTGAGATTGGAATGCCAGCTCCGAGAGCCGTTGAATCAACGGTGACATCAAAGCGCCCGCTGCTCGGCCGAACCTCTGGCAGCGCGCTGATGGGCACCCCAAGCAGATCGCAGAGCTCTTCAGACCATGAGAGCGACCGGATGTCGAACAGCAGCGTGCGCGAAGCGTTCGACGGCTCGGTCACAAAGGCTGCGCCGTTGGTGAGCTTCCAGATCAGCCACGTGTCGATCGTGCCAAGTGCAAGGTGTTCGTCTCGTTCGACCCCACCCTCGTTTAAGAGCCACGCGAACTTGGTTCCCGAGAAGTACGGGTCGAGTCCGAGCCCCGTCGTCGATCTCACGAGATCGAGATGGCCGGCGGCCGTGAGTTCCTCGCACCAGTCCGCCGTGCGGCGGTCTTGCCAGACGATCGCTTTGTGACGGGGTTCGCCGGTTCGACGGTCCCAGGCCACAACGGTCTCGCGCTGGTCGGTGATGCCAATGGCAGACACCGGACCGTCGAGGGTCGGCACGAGCTCGGCGATGACCGATTGAATCGACTCCCAAATCTCGGTGGCGTCGTGCTCAACCCAGCCTGGCTGAGGGAAGAACTGGGTGAACTCACGGTAGGCCCAGCCCTTGATTTGGCTGTCTTCAGAGATGGCAAGTGCTCGGACCCCAGTGGTTCCGGCGTCAAGTGCAATCACGTACGACATGGGCGACTCCTCGTGCAACAGTGTCTTTGAAGCCGACTGTAGGAGATTCGGCCCTATATTTGGCCGTTCCGACAACGACGTCGATCTTTCCATTGAAGACCCCGCATCCGGGTCTGTTCACATTGAGGTGTCATGAGGGTCGGAGTACTGACTGGTGGGGGCGATTGCCCCGGACTCAATGCGGTAATCCGCGCCATTGTTCGCAAAGGAACCAAGACGTACGGCGACGACGTGCTCGGCTTTCGCGATGGCTGGCGCGGCGTCATGGACAACGAGTTCGACGAACTCGACATCGCCGGCCTGCGGGGCACGTTGCCAAGAGGCGGCACCGTGATCGGCACCAGCCGAATCAACCCCTACATGTACGAGGACGGGGTCGATCGAGTGCGGGCCTGCATCGCCGACAACAACCTTGACTGCATCATTGCAATCGGTGGCGAGGGCACGTTGTCGTGCTCTGCTGAGCTGTTCAAAGCCGGCCTTCCGATCATCGGTGTACCGAAGACGATCGACAACGACATCGGTATCACCGAACGCACCTTTGGGTTCGACACCGCCGTCACGATCGCGACGGAGGCCATTGACCGGCTGCACACCACGGCAGAGAGCCACAACCGAGTCATGGTCGTCGAGGTCATGGGTCGCCACGTCGGACACATCGCGACCTGGGCCGGTTTGGCCGGGGGAGCGACGCTCACACTGATTCCCGAAGAGCCGTTCGACATCGACGAGGTGTGCGCTTCGCTCAGCCGGCGTCACGAAAACGGCCGCTACGCGTCCATCGTGGTCGTGGCGGAAGGGGCCAAGCCCAAGGAAGGCACCTTCGAGGTGCCAGCAGACTCCTACGACGAGTACGGCCACATTCAGCTCGGCGGAATCGCCAACCGGGTGGCAAGCGAAATCGAAGCTCGCACGGGGTTCGACACCAGGGTCACCATCCTCGGTCACGTCCAACGTGGCGGAACTCCCACCGCTCTCGATCGGGTGTTGTCGTCGTGGTACGGCGTCGCCGCCATCGACGC
>CALLGK010000030.1 GCA_938009905.1 uncultured Acidimicrobiales bacterium
CTTTCGTCGCATGGTGATGCCGGGCCTGGCCAAGCCAGGCGAGATGTTCTCGAACTTCCTGGGTGACGTGCAGTGGATGACCCAACACGTCGAGGCTGGGGTGTTCACGCTCGTCTTCCATCCGCAGGTGATTGGCCGAGGCCATCGCATGCTGGCGTTCGAACGGTTCCTCGATGCCGCAACTGAACTGGGCGTGAGCTTTGAACGCATGGATTCGGTCGCAGCGGCGTTTGCCGCCGGCCAGCAGTTTGGGATTGAAGAGGGCGTCTAGCGAGGCGGGTTAGCCCGCGCTGGGCGAGATCACGTTCTCGCCGAAGGCCTGGAGGCGGTCAAGGCCGCCGTCGCCCATGAAGATGAAGCCGGGCACCATGAGGCGATCGACGCCGATCTCCACCAACTGCTCGGCTCGCGATGCGGTTTCGGGTGCTTCCCGGCTCGGCACAAAGATGGCGTTGATCGTGATGTCGGCGATGTCGCGGTCGTTCTTCTTTGCCTCAGTGGCGACACCATCGATGAGCTGGGTCAATTCGTCCACGTCTGTGGTGCCAGGGAAGTAGCCGTCGGCAAGGCGACCGGCCCGCCGCACGGCAACTGGCGTGTCGCCGCCAACGGTGATGGGAATCCGCTCCTGCTTGGGTCGAGGCGTGCAGGTCAGTGGTTCGAAGTCGACAAACTCGCCGTGGAATTCGACGTCGGTGCCAGACCAGATCGTTCTGAGGGCCTCGACGTACTCGTCGTTGCGGGCGCCACGGCGCTCCCACGGCACGCCGAGCGCCTCGAACTCCTCCTTGAGCCAGCCCACGCCGATGCCGAGCTCAACGCGGCCGTTGGTGAGGTGGTCGAGCGTGGCGATCTCTTTTGCGAGTACCAGCGGGTTTCGCTGGGGGAGGATCAGGATGCAGGTTCCCAAGCGAAGCGAAGGCGCAGAGCTGGCCACGTACGCAAGCCAGATCAATGGATCGGGGATGTGCGTGTCTTTGGTGGCGGGAACCTTGCCGTCTGGGGTGTACGGATACTTCGACTCGATGGTCGAGGGAAAGATCACGTGTTCACCGCCCCACACTGAGTCGAAGCCAGCGTTGTCGGCCGCCTTTGTGACCTCTAGGGCAGACGCCGAGTCGGTTCCGAGGCTTGAGGCAAAGGACAGTCCGTACTTCATGGTGGCCATCATGACAGAGCGCCTCTCGTTGACAGCATTGCGAGTTGACAGCCTTGCGCCGGCCGTCTGACCATGGCCTGATGAAAATCTCGATCTCGGTTGGCAGCGCGTACTACGACGGTGAGAACTGGGACGACGTGGTCGCCTACGTGCAGGCTGCTGATCGGCTGGGCGTCGACTTCGTCTGGTCTGCCGAGGCGTGGGGGATGGAAGCGGTCACGTCGCTCGGGTATCTCGCGGGCGTGACCGAACAGATCAGGCTGGGCACCGGGATCATGCAAATCAGCGCGCGCACGCCGGCCATGACCGCGCTCACGGCGCTTTCCTTGGCGCAGATCTCAAACGATCGGTTCATCCTCGGACTCGGCGTCAGCGGCCCGCAGGTCGTTGAAGGCCTGCACGGCGAGGCGTTTGCGAAGCCGCTCGGCCGTCTACGTGAATACATCGACATCGTGAAGCTCGGACTCAACGGCGAGCGGATTGTGTACGACGGCGACCACTACGTGTTGCCTCGCCCGGGAGGTGAAGGCAAGGCGCTGAAGTCGTCTATCCGGCCACGACCGGATCTGCCGATCTACCTGGCCACGCTCGGACCGAAGTCGCTCGAGCTCACCGGCCGAGTCGCCGACGGTTGGCTTGGCACGTCGTTCATTCCCGAACACGCCGACGTGATGCTCGACCCGATGAGGCAGGGCGCTGAGTCGGCCGGTCGCTCGCTGAGCGACATCGAGATCCAGGTGAATGCGCAGTTGGCCGTATCGGACGATGTCGACAAACTCATCGACGCCGCTCGACCGGGCATGGCGTTCACGCTCGGCGGTATGGGCTCGGCGAAGACCAACTTCTACAACGCCGCCTATTCGCGTGCTGGGTACGAAGACATCTGCAAAGAGGTGCAGCGCCTGTGGGTGGAAGGTGACAAAGCTGCGGCTGCTGCGGCCGTGCCAGAAGAACTCGTGCTGTCGGCCTACGCCATCGGAACAGAAGACATGGTGAAGGAGCGGGTGCGGGCCTACGCCACTGCTGGCGTGCAGTGTCTGCGATTGGGGCCACGCGGCAAGACTGCTGCTGACCAGATCGCCAACCTGGAAGAACAGGTCGACCTCATCAAGTCGGCTGTCGCCAGCTAGGTCTGGAGTTCGAGAACAGGAGCGACCGACTCGACGGCCTGACTCCACGAATCGGGTTGCGCAGCTGGCCTAATCACAAACTTCGAGAAGCCGACGTCGAGCCAGCTCTCGATCATGTCGTTGAGGCCTGATGTGCCTTGGGCGATCACGTCTTCTGCGTTGAGATCTGGCCGGCGGCCTTCAACCTGAGCCCGCACCTCATCAGTGATCGGCCCGTCGACCCAGGTGAGGTTCATCCCAAAGTGCTCGCCGTCGATGTGGGTACCAATGGCCTCAGCCTCGGCCTCGATGGTGTCGCGGGCCGCCTTGGCCTCGGCTGCTGTGCAGAGCCCTGGCATCCAGCCCTCGCCGATACGAGCGCAACGGCGAAGAGCGGCTGGCACCTGACCCCCAAGCCACACCTCGAGCGGATCTTGTAGCGGTCGAACGCCGAGCGTCACGCCGTTGTGCTCGTCGCCCCGCCAGAGCGTGCGCATGATGGTGAGTGATTCTTCGAGCAGCCGGGTGCGTTGGTTGGCCTCGACCCCCTGGGCTGCCAGTTCCATCGGTTCCTTCAGCCCCAGCACAGCAAGCAACAGGAGACGGCCGGCCGAGAGTTGATCGAGGCTGGCCAGTTGTTTTGCGAGCAGCACTGGGTTGCGGCCGGGCAGGATGAGGTGGGTACCGATCTTGAGGCGTTCGCTGCGTCCGGCTGCGACGGCAAGCGCCGCGATCGGATCAAGCATCGGTCGAGTGATGACGTCTGGAACCCACAGCGAGTCGTAGCCAAGGTCGTCGAGGGCATCGACAAGTTTCAGGAACTCTGGTGCGTCGTCTGCGACGCCCACACCGGCGGCGACACCGATTCTGACCTTCATGCCGCCTCCTCGGTGGCTAGGAAGCGGATGTCAGCCATGCGGCGAGTGCCTCGCCGATCTCATCTGCGCTGTCTTCTTGGATGAAGTGGATACCGGCGACCGTGGTTTCAGTCTGGTTGGGCCATGTTCGGGCGAACTCTCGCTGGGCTCCGGTGAGGATCGTGCCCGGCTCGGCGTTGATGAAGAGCTTTCGAACGTCTGAGGTCGAGAGCCAGGCGGCGTAGTTCTGCACG
>CALLGK010000031.1 GCA_938009905.1 uncultured Acidimicrobiales bacterium
CGGTTCCTCGAGCCGTACTGCGAACGCATCCAGCTGCACCTCACACAGGTGATCAACATCGGCCCCACCCAGGGAGCGCAGCCGCTCCACCGCGATCGTCTGGCCTGGGGCGGGTATGTGCCGCGAGAGATCGAGCCGCAGTTCAACACCATGTGGGCCCTCACCGACTTCACCGAAGAGAACGGCGCCACCAGAATCGTGCCGGGCAGCGTGTCGTGGGATGACGATCGCCGAGCCAGCGACGACGAGAAAGCCCAAGCGGTGATGCCCGCAGGCTCGGTGCTGTTCTATTCGGGATCCGTGATCCACGGGGGTGGTGAGAACCGCACCGAGGTCGACCGCACCGGCATCAACATCACCTACTGCCTTGGCTGGCTCCGCACCGAGGAGAACCAGTACCTGTCATGTCCGCCCGAGATCGCAAAAGACCTCGACCCGGATCTGCAAGACATGCTCGGCTACACCCAGGGCAGCTACGCGCTCGGCTACTTCAGCGACCCGGCCGGGATCGGCGAACGCTCAGACATCCAACCGCCCGAGCTGCGGCTCGGACGCAAACCACAAAACCGTCGACTCCTCGGCGGCTAACCCGCCAGCTGACCGAACATGCGTGCACCAAACCAGCCCCACACGGTCCCACGCACGCAACTACAGCCCTTACACGGCCCCGCCGAACATGCGTGCACGAAACCAGCCCCAGACGGGGCGGTGCACGCAACTTCGCTGGGTTGTGGGGAGAGCTTGTGGGGACTTGGAAGTGTCAGTCCATTGGGAGCCGTGCGAACAGCTCGACCTTGGCGTCTTCGAAGTCTTCCTCGGTGATGAGGCCAGCTTCGCGCTTCTTGTGAATGTCTTCGATCATCTGAAGGAGTTCGGGAGCAGAGAGCTCGCCCTTGCCGGCAAACATCTCGGCGACCGATTCCGGCATTTCGTTCTCTTCGACCTCAGCGGTGTCGTCGACCTCTGACGACTCAAGTGGACCAAACGGGTCGACACCCTTGTTGTGCTTCTGCGCTTGCTTGGCTGCCTTCTTGGCTGCCTTGGCCCGGTCTCGCTGCAACTTGGCAAAACTCGATCGCTGCTTACCCATGGCTGGCTCCTGACGCTGTCTCAGCCGCCTCTCCCGTACAGGAGAGAACCGTGCGCGTACGACACCTCGCGGCGGTTGCGCATCAGCGGCTGGGTTCCTCCCTGGGGGAAGAGAGGATCAATCCGATCCACCATGATAGGACGGCGTAAGGCGCTCCCCTCATCATTCGGGGAGGGTTCCTCATGAAAATGAGGTGAACGGCCCTACGGAGAAGCGAAATTTCTAGCTGAGATGGGACTGGTTGTTGAAGCTGTGCAGTGATGGTCCTCGATCAGAAACCGCAATAGAGCTGATCGAAGCCTGAGCCACGAACGACCGCCACGAGATCTCTATGCCGACGCCAAGGGCCCACGCGATCGACGCTTTGATCGGCGACACGTGGGTCACAATCGCCACATCGCTGTCACGCCCTTGGTCGGCGATCTCGTCGAGCAGACTGCCAACTCGGTCAGCCAGTTCAAGGAACGTCTCGCCGTTCGGTGGGCGAAACCCTGGGTCGGCCTGCCACGCAGCCCACGTGTCCGCTGGAATGTCGCGCGCTGGTGTGAGGTCGAAGTCGCCGTAGTCGAGCTCGAGAAGTCGATCGTCGGTCTCGACGTCTGATCGGATCGCTTCAGCGGTCTGACGGGTTCGATCGAGTGGGCTCGAGATCACGCGGGCCCCGTCCGGAATTGCGGCGGCAATCTGTGCGGCCTGTTTGCGTCCCACATCGTCGAGCTCAGGATTGGCTCGACCTAGGAGCAGCCCGCTCGCATTCGCTTCCGTGCGACCGTGCCGCACTACCCAAATCGTCACATCGACCCCATCACGTCCATCGGTATCAGGCCTTCACGACGGAAGGACTGAACGGTTCAACTGGCCAGTCGTTAGCAAGAGCTCGCGATTGTCGGCATCGCCGAGTTCGTAGCGACGCCAAGCCCACCATCCCACGCCAAGGCCGATGAGTTCGAGCAAGAGCCACACGGCGAGCGGACGGCTTCGGTCTGGAACGCCCACATCATCGAACGAGAACCCAAACGCCGGCCAAAGAAACAGCCGGTCTGACGCCCACACGGCGCCGAGGATGAGATGCATCATCAGCCCGATTGGGATGCCGAGCCAGCGACGACGAACAAGCCGACGGTTCTGGGTTGCGAGCATCACAACTACGAGCGAAACAATGGCCGCGGCCATCGTGTGCAGCACAAACGCTTGTCCAATCACGGCTTCAAGCAGTGGGAGCGCCGCACCGAGCGCGACAACCCGATAGTCGATCATTGGACTGCGGAAGATCTCAGCCACCACGACGGGGGCCACGATGACGAACCAGAAGAACACGGATCAGCGGATGAGGATGCGACCGCACTGATCACAGTGCACGACAGCATCGTCTGGTTCCTTCTTCATTCGGTCGTAGGCCACAGCCGAGAGCGACATGTGGCAGCCATCGCATGTCTTTCCCGTCAACCGAGCGACAGCGACACCGCCGAGGGTGTTGCGCAGCTCGTCGTAGGTCGCCATGAGGTCAGCGGGAATTGGTTCTGCTGCAGCGGCCCGCTGGGCCTTGGTGTCGGCGAGTTCTGCGTCGACAGCAGAAAGCTCTTGCTCCAGGTCAGCGTTGCGGGCCTCGAGCTGAGACTCAAGGTCGGCCTTGGTGACGGCGCTGGCGTCGAGTTGGGCGAGGACGGGCTCGAGCAACTCCATGATCTCGATCTCTACGTCTTCGACGCCGTCTTGACGCTCTTTGAGCATCGCGGCTTCGTCTTGGAGCGCGAGGAGATCTTTGGTGGCCGTCACCGAGCCGTCGTAGAGCTTTGCGTCGATCTCGCTACGGCGCTTCTCGATGGTCGCCACCTCATCGTCGAGCACCTTCTGCCGGCCGTCGAGCTCAAGCTTTGTCTCGTTGACGGCCACCATTGACTGGTCGAGTTCTGCAATCGTTGCTTCGACCTCAGCCACGGCGTCGCGAGCCGGGTGATGGGCGTGCCGATGCACGAGCTGGGTGATGCGCACGTCGAGGTCTTGCAGACCTAGGAGCTGTTCGTAGACCTCGGTCGCCATCAGCTGGACGGTGGAGCCGTTGTCGGCGGCTGCGTTGTTGGTGGCGGTGCGGTCGTGGCTGGCGGAGCCGTCGTAGCCGGTGGCGCTGTGGTGGCCGGCGGAGCCGTGGTGGCTGGCGGTGCGGTGGTGGCCGGCGGCGCTGTCGTGGCACCTGCAGCGGTCGCGGGTGCCGCAGTCGTCGGAGGCGGCGCCAGCGTGGTGATCGGATTGCCCTCATCGTCGAGCGGTACTGGGTTCCCGTTCTCGTCAAGCAGCACCGTCGTGGTCGTGACCGGACGGAAGCAATCCTTCTCGCCGTCACCGTCAGAGTCGACCAACATGGTGTTCTTCGTTGAACCGCCTCGGTCGCCGGCGTCACAGAAGTCGATTTCGCCCGGCACCTTCAGATAGCGGCCGCCGCCGTACCCCTCTGGCTCGGGGAAGTCACGGGGTTCAAGATCTTCGTGGTAGGCCATGTTGAAGTGGCCCCACACCGCAGCCGGCACCTTGCCGCCAAACATGTTGCCCCAGCCAGGTACGTTGCGCATTGAGACCTTTTCGTCTGGATGGCCCATCCACACCGCGGTGGTGAGGTAGTCGGTGTAGCCTACGAACCAGGCGTCTTCGAAGTTCTGGGTTGTTCCCGTCTTGCCGCCGGCTTCATGACCGATCGACCCCAGGCTTGCACTTCGGCCAGTACCGGCGCGCACGTTGCTGGCAAGCGTCTCAGAGATCATCCGGGCGCTCTGGGTTGAGATGGCGCGGCGACCGTTCGAGCGGTGCTCGTAGATGACCTCACCGTTGCGGTCGACGATCTTCTCGATGTAGTAGGCCTCGTTGAAGATGCCGTCGTTACCCATGGCGGCGTAGGCCACGGCGATCTCGAGCGGGTGCACTTCCTTGGCACCGAGAGGCAGCGAGAGCACGGCGTCTGTGGGGCCAGCAAAGGTGGACAGGCCCAGGCGCTCGGATACTTCGATCACTTGCTCGTTGCCGATCACCTGGCCAAGCCGAACGAATGCACAGTTGTTTGAGGAGCGGGTAACCGAAGCGATGGATTGTGTACCGCCACCGCCGCCCTTCACCTTGTAGGGGTTGGGGAAGCCACCAGGGTTATCGAACGAGCAGGGGCTATCGCCACGGACGGTGTCCCGTGGGGTGTATCCAGCTTCGAAGAGTGCCGCGAGCACGAACGTCTTCATCGACGAGCCGGGTTGGCGCAAACCGTCGGTCGTGAGATTGAACTGCTCTCGGGCGAACTCGGGCCCGCCAACCATGGCCTTCACAGCTGAGGTGTGCGTGTCGACAGCGGCAATGGCGATGGTGAAGCCACGATCGTCGATCGGAAGGATCTCCTCGCGAGCATTCAGGGCCATCTGCTGAGCGGCCGGGTCGAACGTGGTGGTGATCTCGAGACCGCCGAAGTACACGTTGCGGAATCGCTCAGGGCCGATGTCGCCGATAGGAATGGCTGGGTTGGTGAGGAGCTCGTTGAGAGCTTCTTCGACGAAGTAGTCGGTTGGCCGTGTGTCGAACGGTTCCTGTCGTTCGGCTGGCAGCGGCGCTCGCTTGATCGCTTCGCCCTCTTCTTCTGTGATGTGGCCGCCAGCCACAAGCACATCAGCAACAGTGGCTCGACGGTTGCGAGCTTCGTCTGCGTTGATGGTCGGGTCGTAGCGAGACGGCAGGCGGATGAGTCCGGCGAGCAGAGCGGCCTCAGACCAACCCATCTCGCTGACGTCTTCGTAGCCGAAGTAGGTCTCGGCCGCAGCCTGAACGCCATAGGCACCGGCTCCGAAGTAGACGGTGTTGAGGTAGCGCTCGAGAATTTCGTCCTTGCTGAGCTGGCGCTCGAGCCGAAGTGCGTAGAACGCCTCGGTGCTCTTGCGGTCGAGGTTCTGCGACGAGTCAGCGAGCACGGCGTTCTTCACCAGCTGCTGGGTAATCGTTGAACCACCCTGCTCAATGCCGCCAGCGTTGATGTTCTCGACCAGGGCCCGGAAGACGGCTCGGAAGTTGACGCCGTTGTGGGCGTAGAACTCTGCGTCTTCAATCGCGAGGATGGCGTCGATGACTTCCTGTGGAATCTCGTCGAGCGACACAAGCTCGCGGTTCTGCTCTTCGACCAGGAAGGTCAGGAACATGCCGTCGCTTGCGTACATCGACGACCGCTGACCAAGCTCGATCAGCGCAAGATCGTCCGCCGTACCTTCGTTGGCGGTGATGGCGTTGGCGACTTGAGGAATCGTGGTGATCGCTGCGCTTGCCGCAACGGCAGCAACAGCGATGAGGACCAAGCCCAAGGACGCGATGCGTTTGACCAGCCGGAGGAGAAGCACAGCCTCAGATCGTACTCACACCACGGACCGAACCTAGGTCACCACCCTGCGGATTCGGCCTGAACTTTTGTTCAGCTTTCGAACGGAAGGGGTGCGGTGCCCTCGTTGAGTACCGAGAAGGGGTCGACGCCGATCACAGATGCGGCAGAGAACACTGCAATCGCTGGGCCGTTCGTGGCGCCGGGATCGGTCACGGAGACACCAAACAGCGGGCCGCCGTCGTGTCGTTTCACGACCACGATGGTGACCAAGAATCCGTCAACAACGGTGTCACCGGCGAACTCAACGACGAGCTGCTCATCGCAAAGCTCAGAGGCGGCTCGGGCAACGGCAAGTTGCGACGTCTCTGCCACCGATGCTGCATGCCGGCGATCGCCGGCTCCAGTCAGCCGGACATCGGCAAGAACGCCATCGCCAGACTCTTGCGTGAGCACTCTGACCGAACGGTCGGTGGGCAGAACGTCGTCGCCGCTAAGGGCAGTGCCGATTGATCGAACGAGGTCAGCGACGGTTTGGCACTCATCTACATCGAACGCTGTGGATCGCACCACCGCAGCGGCGATGCTGCCGCCGAGCGTTGCGTCGTGGCAGAGCAATACGGAGTTGTGACCAAGGACGATTTGTTCAAAGCCATGGTTGGACGCCTCAAGCTTGTGCCAGAGCCGACCGGATACTTCGAACGAGATGGTGTCGAACCCATCCCAGGAAGAGGGTAACTGCGAGGTCACGGCGGCTAGTTCGCCTTCGGCATCGCGCCGAACGAGGATCACGCCATCGGCGTCGAAGCCCTCGGCAATAGAACGCAGCGCAAGTTGGGTGACCAGCTCGCGGACGACTGGCGACTGTCGGGCCCGATCTCCGCCAAGGAGTTCGCTAACACCCGAGCCAGGAGCCGTC
>CALLGK010000032.1 GCA_938009905.1 uncultured Acidimicrobiales bacterium
CTGCCGCCTCGGCTCGAGCCACACCAACGTCGTTGCGAACGAGCCAGTCTTTGCCGAGCTCGGTCAGTTCAGACGGAAACCATGGCGGGTCAACCAGCAACACCTTCGAGGCTTCGAAGTGGTCAACCGCGGCCAGAAGCGCCTGTCCGGTGGTCACGACCGGCTTACCGCTCACTTGTTCGCTGAGACGGGAGACCAACTCGGCGTCGTCACCGACGTAGCTCGTTGACGTGAACGCAAGTGAGTAGATGTCAATCAGCGGGGGATTGAGGAGGCCGATGGCGTCGTCGAGCGGACCCGGCGCTGCCACGAACTCGACGGGAGCAATGGCGATGCGATCGGCCGCGGCTTCGACTGCTCCCACTGGGAAGCGGAAGCGGCTGGCGTTCACCGAGACACCCGTCGGAGCGATAGCCGACCACTCTGACTCGGGCCCGACATCGCCATCAGGAACAAGAAGCCCAACTCGCAAGCGGGCGTCCCAACCGTCTGGCTCAAAAACTGTGGTCACAGGCGCAGCCTAGGAAACTTGCCCAAGCGGAACGATTCCGCACTATCCGTGGTTACTGGTCAGAGGAGGCTGATCCGTAGGATCATCGTGTGTTGTTCGGATTCGACAATGAGTCAGACGCGTCATCGTCGGCTCCGGCTGACGGAACAGCCGCGTCTGACGGCGATACCGAACCCGAGACATCGACTGTCGAGCCAGACCCCGCTCGAAGTCGGCGGTTCGGACTACTCGGACTGCTGGCCGGGATGACCGTCGTCGCCGTCGCATGGGCGCTCTGGCCAGCGGCCGATAGCGGGCTTACGCAGGACGACGTCGATAGCGCAGTCGAAACTGCCTTGGATGAGCGCGACTCGGCGGCCACGGCCGCAAACGCGTATGAACAGATCGAGCCGTCACTCGTCGTTGTTCGGGCGCTTGGCGACGACGGCGAGTCATTGGGCGGTGGCGTCGTCATCAATGACGAGGGGCAGATCCTGACCGCTCACCACGTCATCGTCGACGCCTCATCCATCGAGCTCACGCTTGCTGACGGCACTGCCACCGTGGGCGAGGTCGTCTCGGTCGATCCAGAGCGAGACATCGCCGTGCTTCGAGCTCAAGACGACGCCAGCAATTTGGTGCCAGCGATTCTCGGCAACTCGCGAACGCTCAAGGTCGGCGACCCGATCGTTGCGGTTGGGAACCCTTCAGGTCTTACTGGCTCGCTGAGCTCGGGCATCGTGTCTGGCCTCGATCGCGACGTCCAGTCCTCGGCGGGCAACGACGTGGTCTTCGAGGGCCTCATCCAGTTCGACGTCCCGGTGAGCCAGGGAAGTTCCGGTGGCCCACTGCTCAATGCCGAAGGTCAGGTGATTGGCATCGTCACCTCGCTTCCAGATCCAACCGGCGAGGGTCGCTTCACCGGCATCGGCTTCGCGGTTCCGATCGACATCGCCATCGGCATAGCCGCAGACGAGCCTTCGCAATGACCGCTTCTTGTTCCGCCACCATCGGCCCAAAGGAAAACCCATGACCGAGAACGACTCAGCAAGCGTTGAGGAGCCCGCGGCTCCAGATGCCGAGATGGGCGCAGCCCGCAAGCTGATGGAACAGGTCATGTTCGAGGTCAAGAAGGTCATCGTTGGCCAAGACGTGCTGCTTGAACGCTTGATCGTCGGCCTGCTCGCTCGCGGTCACGTGCTGGTTGAAGGCGTGCCCGGGTTGGCCAAGACCATGGCGATCAAGAGTCTGAGCGATGCGATCGGCGGCGACTTTCAGCGCATCCAGTTCACGCCAGACCTCGTACCGGCTGACCTGATCGGCACTCGAATCTTCAATCAGCAGTCGGGCGACTTCAGCACGTCGCTTGGTCCGGTCTTCACCAACCTGTTGCTCGCCGATGAGATCAACCGAGCGCCGGCAAAGGTGCAGAGTGCGCTCCTGGAAGTGATGCAAGAACGCCAGGTCACCATCGGCCGCGAAACGCACACCGTGCCGTCACCGTTCTTGGTGATGGCGACGCAGAACCCCATCGAGTCTGAAGGCACCTATCCGCTGCCCGAGGCGCAGGTCGATCGTTTCATGCTGAAGGTGGTCGTCGACTACCCGACGCCCACCGAGGAGTTCGTGATCGTCGACCGTATGACCCAGGCGCTGACACCGGTCGAGCCGGTGATCACCACCGATCAACTCACCACGCTCCAAGAGGAAACCGATCGTGTCTACGTCGACCCGGCGCTCAAGGAATACGCGGTCAAGCTCGTGACGGCGAGCCGGAATCCGTCCCTGGTCAAGCGGGACGATTGCGCCAAATACCTGGCCTACGGCGCCAGTCCTCGTGCGTCGATCAACATGATCCTCGCGGGGCGTGCGCTGGCGTTCGTTCGCGGTCGCACCTATGCGCTTCCGGAGGACGTTCGTGACATTGCCGCCGACGTCATGCGCCACCGAATCGTGCTGACCTACGAGGCGTTGGCCGACAGCGTGAGCGCCGACGACGTTGTTGGTGAGCTGATGAGCGCCGTCCCACTCCCTGAGGTCGCCATGCAGGACAGCGCAAGCTGACAGTGGCCGAACCGGTGCCGATCGCCGAGCGCTCCCAAGCGCCGACGCCCGAGCAGGTCTTAGACCGGCTCGACTTCACGGTGCTGCGTCGACTCGATGGTCAGCTCCAAGGCGACTACCGCAGCTTGATCCGGGGCGGAGGGCTCGACTTCACCGACTTGCGTGACTACCAGCCGCAAGACGACGTTCGCCATATCGATTGGAACGTCACAGCGCGCATGAACTCGCCCTTCGTGCGTCAGTACGTCGAGGACCGCGATATCACGGCCTGGTTCCTGCTCGACCGGTCCGCATCGATGGCGTTCGGTGGCGACCCATCCAAGGCCCAGATGCTGACCGACACCGTGGTCGCCCTCGCCCGACTGCTGACCGTGGGAGGCAACCGGGTCGGCGCGCTGCTGTGGAACAACAAGGTGCAATCGGTGATCGAGCCCCGAGCAGGCCGCGATCAGGTCTTGCTGCTGGCCAAGGCCATGCTGACCCAACCGGTTGCCGCAAAGGCGCCGACCGATCTGGCCGAACTTGGCCGGGCCGCGTTGGCGAGCATCCGGCGTCGATCGCTGGTGTTTGTGGTGAGTGACTTCGTGAGTGAGCCGGGTTGGGAGCGGCCACTGGCGCTGCTCGCCCAACGGCATGAGGTTGTGGCCCTTCGCATCGTCGATCCGGCCGAAGTCGAACTTCCCAACGCTGGTGTGATGGTCATGGAAGATTCCGAGACCGGCGAACAGCTGTATGTCGACACCAGCGACCCGGCGTTTCGCCAGAGGTTTGCCGAGGCGGCAGAGCGACGCGAAGAAACAGTGCAAGCGTGCGCCCGTCGCGCCCAGCTCGATCTGCACTCGATCTCGACAGACGACGACCTGGTTCGCTCGATCATTCAGGTCGCTCAGGCCCGCAAGCAGCGCCGGCGATGACGTTCCTCAACCCGATCGCGCTCTGGGGGCTGCTTGCGCTGCCGGTCATGGTCGCGATCTACCTGCTGGTGAGGTTCCGCCGTCAGAGGAACCTGAACGACGTGTTCCGAGCCAGCGGGGCCGCATCGTCTAGCCGAAGACATGTCCCACCAGCGATTTTTCTGGTGGCCTCGGCGGTGCTGCTCGTCAGCTTCGCTAGGCCCGAGGCCAATATTACGCTGCCGGTCCGCACCGGCCAGATCGTGCTCGCCTTTGACACGTCGAACTCGATGGTCGCCGACGACGTCGACCCCTCCCGCCTCGCCGTCGCGAAAGAGGTGGCACTCGACTTCGTAGATTCCCAGCCCGACTCAGTGCAGATCGGCGTCGTCGCATTCACCGATGGCGGCCTCGTGGTGCAGGCCCCAACCACCAACCAGCAAGACGTGCGCA
>CALLGK010000033.1 GCA_938009905.1 uncultured Acidimicrobiales bacterium
GATCGATGCGCTGGCTGCAGCTCGAGAGTCCGAACAGCGGTGCAAGATTGCGAACTACACCGCGCTGTGTCGGGGACTGTGGGCTGCCTGGGTGCTTGATCCGGTGCTTGTTGGGGCGCGAGCTCCCGAGTTGGCAGTCGATGCCGCGGAGATCTCGCAGTGGGCATTGGACCGAGCAGAGGAAGCGGCCGTCGACAGGAGCGATCGGGAGCTCGCGACCGCGCTGGCCACGCTTGGCGCGCTGAACGAACAGTTGGCCTCGGAGTCGCTCAACGATCAAGAGCGGTCCAATCTGCTTATTGCACGGGCCGATCCAACGCTGGTCGACGTGCTGGCAGTGGCCGAGGTGGCGTGTTAGCTCAGCCCGCGCCTTCAACGAGCCACGAGTCGTTCCGCCAGCGAGCAACCAGCGGCACAGCGCGCACGGCCATGAAGGCCGCGATGGCGGCCCAGAGCCAACCGATCCCGGCACCGGTTGCGACGATCACGCCAGACATCGCGACAAACACGAGGGCCGCGCCAAACATGCTGATGGCGAGATAGTTGAGGTCGCTGGCCCCGATCAGAATGCCGTCGAGAGCAAAGACCACCCCGTTGAGTGGCTGTTGAATGGCGAGGTGGATCAAGAGGAACGCGGTGATCGATACAACGGCTTGGTCGTCGCTGAACAACTCACTGAGTGGTTTGCGAGCGACAAGAATGCCGAGCCCAACGATGGCGCCAACCATGATGTCGACCTCGATCATCCGCCGCGTGGCGGCCCTGGCTTTCACCTTGTCTCCTACACCGAGCCACTTGCCCGTGAGGGCCTGGCCAGCGATGGCCACAGCATCGAGAGCGAGGGCAAGGGTTGACCAGATGCCGAGAGCAATCTGGTGAGCCGCTACATCGGCCACCCCGATCCGAGCCGCGATGGCTGTGGAGAGCGTGAATGAACCGCGCAAGCTCATCGTGCGAACAACCAACGCCTTGCTGGTCGCCAGAATCGAGAGCATGCCGGTGCGGTTCGGCCGTGTCGATGCGCCGATCGACCGAGCCCAGCGAACCACCAACACAACTGAGATCACGCCGACGACGGTTTGCGCGATGACCGTCGACAGCGCTGATGCCCCAATGCCGTAGCCCAGCCCGTTGATCAAGATCAATTCGATGACGAGGTTGCCGACAGCGCCCACGATGGCAAGCAACAACGGCGTTTTCGCATCTTGACGACCGTGAAAGGAGCCGTTGGCGGCCAACGCGATGAGCAGAAACGGCAAACCAGGGAGGCTCACCATCAGGTAGGTGCGGGCCGCGGTGAGGACCTCGCCAGAACCGCCGAGCAATTCGAGAATTGGCGTGCCGGCGACCGCCAGCACGGCGGCACCAACCACACCAACGACAAGACCGAGCCAGAGACCCTGCACCGATCGGTCGCCTGCCTCGATTTCGCGGTTGCCACTGATCAGCCGAGCGACAGGTCCGGTGGTGCCGTAGGCCAGGAAGATCGCAGCGGCGTGCAACGTGAGAAGCACGGTTGAGGCGAGTGCCAAGCCGGCCAGTTCGTTCGTGCCGATGTTGCCAACGATGGCCGTATCGACCAGCACGTAGAGAGGCTCGGCGATGAGACTTCCGAGCGCGGGAACGGCCAACCGAGCGATCTCTTTGTCGTACGGACTTCGGAGCAGCGTCCGAAGGTTGAATGGCACCCCAGGAGTGTGCCTCGGGCCTCGAGCTAGGCCACATCCATCCGGTCGAGTCGCCACGACGTGAAGAACAACGCCAGCAGCGAGATCACGATCGGAACGATCACGCCGGTGGCGATTGAGCGATCGGCGAGGAAGAGTTCGATATCGGTGATCTTGGCCAGGATCGACGATGGGTAGGTGTTGATCGACAAGGTCGCGGCGCCACCGCCGGCTCGAGCCATGAACTGCTCCCAGATGAACAGGTACATGAGCCCGATAATGAGGGCCCGACGGAAAAGTAGGCCGAGCAGGGTGAACGCTGCCGAGTAGACGATGGCCGCCACCACTACGGCGAGCAGCGTGCCGAAGAAGACCTTGGCGTTGAACCCGGCAACAAGAACGGCACACAGCGAGAGGCCGATGGCCGTCGCGGGCACGGCAATCGTGGCTGGCGCTAGCCATGCTGCGGCAGCGAGCTGCCAGCGAGGGGTCTTGCGATGCCAGAGGTACACGAGCGTTTCGTCGGCCTGTAGATCCCCAAGCGCTGATGAGGCCAGGACCAGGCTGATGATCGGAACCATCAGTCCAATGCCGAAGAACCACACGATGCCGGTGGCTGCGTCGACGGGATCGAACGGATCGCTGGTGCCAACGGCGAAGCCGATGATCAGAGCGATCGCCGTGAGAGCACCGATCAACACAAGCCGACCGGTGGTGAGCTGGTTGCGAAGGAACAAGCGGTAGAGCGTGAAGAAGGGAGTCATCCACCAGCCCCAACGAGGTAGCGGAAGACACTTTCGAGGTCTTCGTCGAGCGGTGCGATCTCTTCGAGTCGGGCATCGTGTTCCCGGCAGATTGCCGCGATGCTGCGCCGGAACGTTCTGGCGTCGGCGGTCGTAATCTCGATCTGCGTGTCTGACTCGACATTGCAGCCGATCACGGTGCTCTGGGCGACGAGTTGGGCGGCAACAAGGCGGGCTTTGTCGCACACGATGCGGAAGCGAAGGGGCTGATTGTCCATCAAGCCGCGAATGCCGCGGAAGTCGCCCTGGGCTGCCAAGCGACCCTTCGAGATCACGATGACGTGTGAGCCAAGTCGCTCTACCTCTTCGAGCACATGGCTCGAAACCAGCACGGTTTTGCCCCGATTGCCGAGCTCGTGAAACAGCGAGATCATCTGTTTGCGCTGGCGGGGGTCGAGGCCGTTGAGCGGCTCGTCCATCATGAGGACGAGCGGATCGTGCACGAGCGCCTGTGCAATCTTCACCCGCTGGCGCATGCCCTTCGAGAAGGCGCCAACCGGTCGGGTCATGTCGGGATCAAGCTCGACAAGCCCGAGGGCCCAGCGCGCTCGTTCTTCGACGTTGTCGAGTTGGCTGAGAATTGCGGCGAGGCGCACGACGTCGAGCGCTTTCTCGCGTTCGAACACACCGTCTTGCTGAGGAACGAGGCCAATGCGGTTGCGGGCCTCGGCATCGGCCCGTGGATCGCCACCGGCTACCCACACCTTGCCGCTGGCCGGTCGAATCTGGCCCGAGAGCATTCGAAGCAAGGTCGACTTGCCTGCACCGTTTGGTCCGAGCAGGGCACTGACGCCAGGTTGCACAGCAATAGACACGCTGCTCACCGCAACGAGGCTGCCGAACGACTTCGAGACGTCGTAGGCGACGATCGTGGCGTCTGATGGAGGCCAGGCTGACGCTGCTGGTGCGGGAGGAAGACTCATCGACGCACCAACAATCTCCGGTACTTGAACCACACGAACGCGAGAGAGAGTCCAACCCAGAACACCCACGCGGCCCAGAGTGTCCACGTGGGGTTGTCGATCGGGCTCCAAAGTCCGCGCTGATCATGAATTCTGAAGACCAGATCGCGAGGCATGTTTGGGATGTTGAGCAGCCGCAGGTGTGAGGTCTGATCTGCTTCGTTCACGAGGATGTCGGACACGATGGCCGAGGCCGGAAACATCGCGAGGATCGTTGCGGTGGCGATCATTGAGCGGTCTGTCGATGCAGACACAGCGAGGGCGACGGCGGCGTACAGGACACCAAGCGTGACGCCCGATAGGAGGATCTTGCCGAACGTGGTCATCCAGTCGATGAACCCGGATGGCCCAAGATCTTCGAGGCTGTAGGCGATGAGGAGTAGCAGCGTCGGGCCAAGCGTGACAATCAAGATGATGGACACGACAGCGATGGCTTTGCCAATGAGGTACGCCGGTCGGTTAAGCGGAGAGGCCAAGTAGACACCCAACATGCCGGTGCGGCGATCGGGCGAGAGCAGTTCGGGGGCAACGAACCCGGCAAACAGATAGATCGCCGCAACGATGAAGCCGTAGTACTCGGGGTAGGTCGGCAGAAACTCCTCGCCGACGTCGCCAAGCAGTGCGGCAATGCCAACGAACACGATGGCGGGGACAAATGCGGCCACGATCATCAGCACCGGGACGATCTTGTAGCGAGCCGAGCGACCCATGCCGAGTGCCGTCTTGATGCTGAACCAGATGAGCGCCCGCATCGCTCCCATGTAGCCGGTGCGTGGGCCGTCGTAGGCCCGATACCCCTGGTCGTAGATCTGGGCCGCGACGTTCTGCGCAGGTTCGGCTGTTTGTATTGCCGATGGTTGTGTTGCGGGTGCTGCTGGCGCAGGTGGTTGCGACGGTGCGGGTGCACCGGGTTGCGGCGGTGTCGCCGCTGGTGCCGGCTGGGTCGGTTGGGCCGGACGATTGGGAGGGCCGGGAGGGGTCGGCTGATCGGTCATCCGAGGCGGTCCAAGAACACGTCTTCGAGGCTGAGTCGCCTGCGGTGGAGCCGGATGATGCCGATGTTGAGGCTGACGCATGCGTCTCGAGCGATATCGAAGACCCGATCGTCTGTACCTTCGATGTTGAGTCGTCTGCCCGTCTGGCTTGTCGGAAAGCCCTGTTGCGTGAGGTGCTGGGCCAGTTGGGTTGCCTCGGCTTCTGTGCCGTCGATTTCGACTGTGACGCCAATTGAGTCGGTGCTCACGAGGTCGTCGAGTCGACCGGAGGCCAGCGTTTGGCCTTCGCCGATGATCACCACGCTCTCGCAGATGCGTTCAACTTCTTCAAGCAGATGCGACGACAAGATCACGCTGATGCCAAACGACTCCGACACGGTGCGGATCAGGTCGAGCATCGCATCGCGCTGCACTGGGTCGAGACCGTCTGTCGGCTCATCCAGGATGATGAGCTTGGGATCGTGAGCGATGGCTTGCGCTAACTTCACCCGCTGGCGTTGGCCGGTGCTCATGGTGCCCATGGGCCGGAATCGTTCTTCGCCAAGGCCCACAAGCCAGAGCGCATCGCTGGCCCGCGTGGTGGCTTCCACCTTGGGGAGTCCGTGGAGAGCTGCGATGTGCTCGACGAAGTCGAAGGCCCCCACATCGGAGGGGAGTGTGTGATGTTCTGGGGCGTAGCCAAGACGCGTCCGCACTTCAGCGCCGGCGGTCCACGGATCGCTGTCGAACACCTGCAGATCGCCAGCGTTGCGATGATGCAAGCCGATGATCATGCCCAGCATCGTCGTTTTTCCCGCTCCGTTTGCGCCCAGAAGGCCGGTGATGCCCGGCTCAACGTCGAAGGTTGCGTCGGTGAGAACCTCGACACTTCCGTAGCGCTTTGTCACCCCCCGGGCTTGAACCAACGGCACGCCGAGGAGTTTGGCAGGTCTTGCCCTGAAGGGGGCGTCAGGCCGCCAATCGTTGGGCACAATGAACACCCCCTCATGTCCCGCGATTCTGGCCGAACGAACAAGACGCTGCGGCTGCGTCCTTGGCAACGGCGCGCCCTCGACGCCTACGAAGAAACGAAGTCGTCAGACTTCTTGGCTGTGGCGACCCCTGGCGCCGGAAAGACCACGTTTGCGCTCACGGCTGCTCGGCTCACCTTGCCGGAGTTGTCCGGTCGGCTCGTCATCGTGGCGCCGACCAAGCACCTCAAAGAGCAGTGGGCCGAAGCGGCCGAACGATTTGGCCTCCATCTCGACGCCGACTGGAGTCCGAGTGCTGGCATTCCGTCTGACGTGCACGGTGTGGTCACGACTTATCAGCAGATCGGATCGTCACCTGAAGCCTGCGCGCCTGTAGCCACTGGTGGGTTTGTCATTCTCGACGAAGTGCACCACGCCGGTGAGGAGCGATCGTGGGGCGACGGAATTCGCACCGCCTTCGACGGCGCCTCGCGACGATTGGCGCTATCGGGAACTCCGTTTCGGAGCGACACGCGATCGATCCCGTTCGTCCGTTACACCGCAGACCAGGTCGTGCCAGACATCGAATACGGCTACGGCGATGCCTTGGCCGACGGGCGCGTTGTGCGACCGGTGTACTTCCCTCGTTTCGGTGGGCACATGGAGTGGATGGCCCCAGACGGCGCCGTGTTGTCTGCCACCTTCGACGATGCGCTGGCTCGAACGCAGGCCAACCAGCGGCTGCGAGCCGCCCTCAGCCTTGATGGCGAGTGGCTGCCAACGGTGTTGAGCCATGCCAACAAGCAGCTCGTTCGTATCCGTGAGCGTCACCCCGATGCCGGTGGGCTCGTGATTGCGTCTGATCAGCAGCACGCATGGGGGATTGCCCGTCTGCTGCGCGATCGGTTCCGAGCGAATCCGACCGTTGCGGTCAGCGAAGATCCTGATGCCTCAGCCAAGATCACCAAGTTCTCCAAGGGCAACGCCCCATGGATCGTGGCTGTCCGCATGGTGTCGGAGGGCGTCGACATTCCTCGGCTGCGAGTCGGCGTGTTCGCCACGACCACCACCACCGAGCTCTTCTTCCGCCAGGCCGTCGGTCGCATCGTGCGTCACACGCCAGGCGGCGGATTGCAGCGGGCCTATCTCTTCGTTCCAGATGACGTGCGGCTGCGGCATTGGGCCGACTCGATTGCGGAGGTTCGGCGTCACCGGCTCGAGCGCAAGTCGCCAGCTGAGACCGACGAGTTTCTTGGTGACGAGGACGACCGCGACGACGACGGCGATGCCGATCAGCTGTCGTTGTTTGCCGTGCTGTCGGCGACGGCGACCGACTTGGCAGCCGAAGACGACATCTTCGTTGATGACGAACATCCGGAGTCTGAGCCGCCAGTCGATGGCGAGGCTGAGGAAGCACAGCTGGTGATCGACCTCACGGCGCTGCCGCCGCCCATCGCCGGGTTGTCGTTTCGTGCCTCGAGTCGCAAGGAACGAGATCGCATGCGTGATCTCAATGCTGAGCTTGCTCGTCAGTTGGTCGATCGAACCGGTCGTACGCACGCTGCGGTCAACTTCGAACTCAACCGTCTCGTTGGTATCGGAAAGGTCTCTGAAGCATCGGTCGATCAGCTTC
Organism: uncultured Acidimicrobiales bacterium; assembly: GCA_938009905.1. GTDB lineage: Bacteria > Actinomycetota > Acidimicrobiia > Acidimicrobiales > SZUA-35 > CALEWY01. The sequence continues at coordinate 7,011 of CALLGK010000033.1, forward strand.
AGCGCCGGGCCAAGGCCGCGGAAGACTGGCTCGCCCGAGATACGAAACGACGCAACATGGCCCGCTTCGTCTGAGTTCACCAGTGGCTGCGGCAACTGGCGCGTCTTGGCCAGTGCTGGCAGGCTCAGCGCATGTACCAGGTCGGAGACGTTCGCATCACTCCCGTCGTCGAGATGGCGACCACATCGGCAATTCACTGGCTGCTCACCGACGCCAGCGCCGAGCAGATCCTGCAGATTCCGTGGCTCGTGCCGCACTATGCGAACGAAGACGGCAAGGTGTTCATGACCATCCGATCGCTCGTTGTAGAGAGCCAGGGCAAGACGATCGTGGTCGACACCTGCTTGGGTAACGACAAGCCTCGAGCGGTGAAAGCGTGGAACATGTTGCAGGGGCCGTTCATCGACGACATGACCTCGGCAGGATTCGACCCGAGCGCCATCGACACCGTGCTGTGCACACACCTGCACGTCGACCATGTCGGTTGGAACACCAAGCTCGTCGACGGCGACTGGGTGCCGACCTTTCCAAATGCCCGATACCTATTCACCGAAGCTGAGTGGGACTACTGGTCAGCCCAGACAGAAGAAGAAGACGTCGTCCTTCGTTCCGATTCGATTCAGCCCGTCATCGACGCTGGCCTTGTTGATCTCGTACCGACCGATCACAAGGTGACAGACGAGGTGTGGCTCGAACACACACCAGGGCACACCCCTGGGCACGTGAGCGTACGCATCGAGTCGCAGGGTCAGCGGGGCGTGATTACCGGCGACTTGGCGCATCACCCCGCCCAACTTGCACGGCCGGAATGGTCGAGCAGTTATGACGTTGACGTGGCCGGAGGTATCGCCACCCGGCACTCGTTCTTTGCTGGCAACGCGGACGCTGACGTGCTCGTGATGGGCACCCACTGGGAGCCCTGCGCCGGCCACATCAAGACCGATGGTGATGTCTGGAAGCTCGAGCCATTCACCGGCTGAGTCGCTGACCAGTCGGCTACGACGACGTGAGATGTGAGCCGAGGAACTCTCGGGTGCGAGTCCACGCCAATTCGGCGGCCTCTTCGTCGTAGTTGTCGCCCGCTTCGAAGAACCAGTGTTTGGTTCCGGGGTACAGATGGAAGTCTGTCTCGTTCTCGCCCAAGCGGATGAACGACTCCGTCACGACGCGGTCTTCTTCGGTGACCATGTGGTCGTCTTCTGCGTAGTGGCCTTGGAACACCGCAGAGGCCTCGTCGAAGTCGATGGATTGGGCGCCGTAGAACACAACGGTGGCCGCCACCTCGTGTGGGAGCCGAGCGCTCAGCCAGAGCGCCATCGACGCGCCCATCGACAACCCGACCACGGCAATGGGGGCGTTGGCGTCTGCGCTCGCTGCCCGCAGCGTGTGGGCCGAGGACATCACGAGGCCAGAGAGTTCGTCTGGGCTGATCTCACCGAGAGCCGCCTCGGCCTCTTCCGCGGTCGCTGGTGTCGCCCCGTTCAGAAGGTCTGGCGCCAACACGGTGAAGCCCTCGCCAGCTAACCGGCGGGCGAAGTCTCTGACCCAGTCGTTCAATCCCCACCACGAGTGGAGCAGAAGTACACCGGGGCCCGATTCGCCGCCTGGCGGATCGATCAGGAACGCTTGGCCAGCGTGGCTGTCGCTGAAGGGTGATACCGACTCGGTCACGCCGACGACCCTATCCTTGGCCTGTGGCTAGCCCCTTGCGGTACCTCCGCACCGCCTGGAACTTCGTGTTCGAAGTTGGGAAACGGTGGTACTACGGCGGTATTGGTGACCTCGCGGCTGGCGTCACGTTCTGGATTCTTCTGACACTTCCAGCAGCGATCCTGGCGATGGTCTCGGGCCTCGGTCAGATTTCGGCCATCATCGGGCAGAACCTCTCTGACAACGTTGAAGACGACGTCATCGACTTCGTGACACGAGTTCTGTCGTCCGACAACACCGCGATTAGGGACACCGTTAGCCAGCTCTTCGACCAGAACACCGGAACGCTGCTGACCTTCTCGATCGCCATCTCGTTTTGGACAATCTCGCGCGGGTTCGCGGGCATGATCCGAGCTCTCGACGACGTCTACGAGGTTGAAAATGGGCGCCCCTGGTACACGACGCGCGTCGTCGCCCTCATTCTCGGACTTGGCAGCTTGTTGGTGTCTGTGCCGATCGTGCTGCTCGAGAGCTTCGTGTGGAGTCGTCTCGATGGCGGCATCGAGGGGCCGCTGCGCTGGTTGAGCGGCATCATGATCTTGGTGCTGTGGGCGTCGATGATCTTCCACTTCGGACCCTCAATCCGTACCAAGTGGCGCTGGGATCTTCCGGGCGCCGTCGTGGCCGCCACGTTCTGGTGGGCTCTTACCGAGGGTTTCCGTTACTACGTCGACATCACGCAGGGCCGCAACGAGGTTCTCACCACGATCGGTGCGTCGCTTCTTGCGCTCACTTGGGTGTGGCTTGCGGCCCAGGTGCTGCTGATCGGCGCGGCGGTCAATACCGAACTCGGTGAGCGGCTCGGTCTCGACCGCCGCCGATCAGAGTGGAAGGTCGCTGAGGTTTTCACGACCGGCCAGATCAAGAAGATCGTCGTGCCCGAAAACCAGCAGGCCGGTTAAGCACTCGGCACGGCTCAATCGGCGAGTGCCAGTTCGAGCACTTCGTCGATCTCGGTGACGAGGTGGATCGTCATCTGATCTCGAATGTCGGCTGGGATGTCGTCAACGTCTTCGGCGTTGCCGATCGGCAAGATCACCGTTCTGACTCCCGCTCGGTGGGCAGCCAGCACTTTCTGCTTGACCCCACCGATGGGGAGCACCCTGCCCTGCAGCGTGACTTCGCCGGTCATCGCGACGTCGCTGCGCACATTGGTATCGCTGAGCAGGCTGACAAGCGCGGTGGTCATGGCGATACCGGCGCTTGGCCCGTCTTTGGGAACGGCGCCAGCAGGGAAGTGAACATGGATGCGCTTGTCGTCGGGGAGCGAGACGTTCCAGCGGTCGCCATGCGCTCCGATGATCGAGCGGGCGATCGTTGCTGATTCCTGCATGACCTCGCCGAGTTGGCCGGTGAGCAGCGGTTCGCCCGTTCCTTCGACCAGCGCCGTCTCGACGATCAACACATCGCCACCAGCGCCGGTAACGGCGAGACCAGCAACGATGCCGGGTCGATCGATCCGATCGATGACGTCCTCACTTGGGATCGCCCGACCGAGGAGATCGTGCAGATCATTAACGTCAACGGTGATCGGGGTCGGTTCGCCGACGGCCACCTTCGTTGCTGACTTGCGGACAACCTTGTCGATCAGTCGCTCGAGGTTTCGCACGCCGGCTTCGCGGGTGTAGTCGTTGGCGATGGTCTCGATGGCGTCGCTTGTGACCTCAAGCTCGTCGTCGGTGAGGCCATTGCCTTCGATGAGGCGGGGGAGGAGGTGGTCGGTCGCAATGGCCGCCTTCTCTGCCGAGGTGTACCCGTCGAGGCGGATCACTTCCATGCGGTCAAGCAGCGGGCCGGGGATCGTGTCGAGCACGTTTGCCGTCGCCAAGAAGACCGCATCGCTGAGGTCGAGATCGAACTCGAGATAGTGGTCGCGGAACGTCGCGTTCTGCGCTGGATCGAGCACCTCAAGCAGCGCCGCCGATGGATCACCCTGCCAACCGTTGCCGACCTTGTCGATCTCGTCGAGCAACACAACAGGGTTCATCGAACCGGCCTCGGTAAAGGCCCGAACGAGTCGGCCGGGACGGGCGCCAACGTAGGTGCGGCGATGGCCACGGATCTCTGCCTCGTCTCGTACCCCACCGAGTGACACGCGCACAAAGGAACGGCCGAGAGCCCGGGCGACTGATTCACCGAGCGAGGTCTTACCAACGCCAGGCGGACCAACGAGGGCCAGGATGGCGCCGCTCTGTCTGCGGCCACGAGGGCCGGTGTCGCTTTTGGCGTCGTCTGCATTGTTCTTCCCTGCCGTGGTGTCGGCCGCGGCTGCTCGCTCCGTGCGCAGCTTGCGAACTGCCAGGAATTCAACGAGGCGCTCTTTCACATCGTCGAGGCCGGTGTGGTCGGCGTCGAGGATCGTTCGGGCGGTCTCAAGGTCGAGCTGCTCGTCGCTGTGGTTGCCCCACGGCAGTTCGAACACGGTGTCGAGCCAGGTGCGAATCCAGTTCGCTTCCATCGACTCGTTGCCGGTTCGCTCCAAGCGATCGATCTCGCGATCGATGGCGTCGATCGTGGCCTCGGCGATGGGCTTGCCAGCGTCGACGGCTCGTTCACTGACCTCGGCGAGCGTCGTTCGATAGTTGCCGATGATGTCCTCGTCGCCCTCGTCGAGTTCCGACTTGATCGCCGCCATCTGTCGACGAAGGATCGCCTCTCGTTGCGACTTCTCGAGGTCGTCTGTGACCTCGCGCTGGATGCGTTCGCGGGTTTCGATCTCGGCGAGGCTCTCGGTCACCCACGACGTGGCCAATCGAAGGCGATCGCCAACATCTGTGGTTTCGAGAAGTTCGATGCGCTGCGGCGTGGTTAGCTCTGGCCAGTAGCCGATCGAGTCGGCGAGCGCGCCCGGTGTCTCGATCTCGCGCAGGGCTGCGGAGAGTCGACGGCCGCCGACCTTCTCGAGCAGGTTGGTTGCCGCGGCGCGGTAGGTCGACGCAAGGTCGAGCACCTCGTCTGTTGCCTCAGGGTCGATGATCGGCTCTGCCTCAACCCACAAACCAGCGGTCTGGCCGATGACGGCGGTGCCGACCCGAGCTCGATGATGGGCCTTGATTGTGACGGCTGGTGTGCCGTTGGGAAGGGTTGATCGATCCTCGATCGTCGCAATCACACCCACCCGCGCGTAGCGATGGCGGTTTGAGTCGCCTGCAGACGCGTCGTCGTCCAGGCCGATGCGGGGTACGAGCAGTAGGCGGTTGGTGGCGTCTTCGATTACCGAGGCAGCCTCGGGAGACTGGATCGACATCGTGACGACCATCTCGGGAAGCACGACACCGTCGCTCAACGGAAGCAGGGGGAGTGTTTCGGTTTCAGCATGAACGGGTGCTGATTCAGTAGGTCCGGCGGGATGTGACATGTGAATCTCCTTGCAAGAATTACGTGATTACACGTAAGCTATGCAACAGAACATCCCAGGGAGCTATTCCCAATCCGCTCCCAATCCGCCCACATCCACCTTCTCGGCGCGAATTCGGTTGTCCGACAACCAGAAACGCGCCGAGAACGGGGGAGAGACGAGGAAACGCATGCCAGCACGAAGTGGTCGCCGTCGAGAGCGAGTCGAAGTCCCGTGCGATCCAACCGATGTGGCGGCGTGGTTCGCCGGTCGCCTGCCCGACGGCTGGTTTGAGGGCGCCGTCGAGGTCAGCGTTGATCGTGACGAAATCCTCGTCATCGGTTCGCTGGCGCCGCCCCGCGACGCGCCAGAGGGTGCCGATGCAGCAAAGGTTGCTCAGGCCTCTCGCATCGAAGGGTTCCGGGAAGAAACTCGCGGGGCCCGGATGGCCATTGCCGAGGCCGGACAACACAAGTGGCAGCGGATCGTCTCGTGGGGTGCACGCTGTGGCGACACAGACGAGGTCTTCACGAATGCGTCTGTGCCGGTGATGACCCGCTTGCGGCTCGCCGATCGCCAGGTGCTCGACACCTTGATCGATGCCGGCGTGGCCCGTAGTCGGTCTGAGGCGATGGCTTGGTGTGTGCAGCAGGTTGGTCTCAACCAAAGCGAGTGGATCGATCGCCTCCGCGACGCCATGACTGAAGTTGAGCGGATTCGTTCCGAAGGGCCCGGCGCCTAGTCCTGTTCGGCGGGCGTCCAGAGCCCGGTCTGCTCATCATGGGCAGCCGCCTCCGGCAGCATGATCGATCGATTCCCTGCTCGAGCGTCAGACGATGACACGTCGGACAACGCCGGATCGAGCTCGAGCTGCACGTCGGGCGGCACGTCGAGTCCGGCCCGAGGAGCAACGGCAATCGTTGGCAAGCGAGCGAGCGCGGCGTCGCGGTCTTGCTCATCGGCGTACCACTGCAGTTCATGGATCTGATGCCACTTGTCTGCACCCATGATCAGCACGTCGTAGCCCTCAGCAATGTCGGCCAGCAATTGCTGCTCGGTGGTGTCGATCGTCAGCCAGTCGATGCGTTCACTCACCGCAGCGAGCACCTCGAGCCGTTGGGCGAAGGCTGCTTTGTCGGCGTCGACGCTGGCCTTGCCGAGGGCTGAGGTTGAGATCGTCCAAACCACTTCGTCGAGCTGGTGTTGGAGTCGTGCGGCGTCGCTCAATGCAAGGTGGGCGATCGTCGGAGGATTGAACGAGCCGGGATACACACCTCGCCGGCGTGATGTGGTGATCATGCGCCGGGCAGTCGCGGCATCTGCTCGTCTTCGATCCAGCTGCGAGCCAAGCTGACTGCGTCAGCACTCATCCACTCGCCGACCAGCGCGAGGAAGTCATCGGTTGAGGCAGACGAGCCGCCATATGTCGTGGTCCACGCTCTCATGAGCTCGAAGAATGCGTCGTCTCCCTCGGTCCGACGCAGCGCTTCGAGCGTGAGGGCGCCGCGGATGTACACGTTGGTATTGAACATCTCGCTTGGCTGAAGGTCGGTGAGCGGGCCGAGGCTGTTGCTGTCGAACGTGCCGGCCGTTCGCTGGAACTGATCTTGACCGGTGACCACGCCGATCCAATACAGATCGGCCCAGCTTGCGAATCCCTCGTTGAGCCAGATGTCGTCCCACGTGGCCGGCGAGACGTGATTACCAAACCACTGATGGGCCAGCTCGTGGGCCTGGATCTGCTCAATGAACAGCGAGTCGCTGGCCAGCGAGTCGGCCCCGAAGAGACTCAGGGTTTGATTCTCGAGTGCGTAGCCGAGGCTCTCGGGAACACCGACGACGCCGTAGCTGTCGTAGGGGTACGGGCCAAAGAGCTTCTCGAACTCGGCGATCATCGCTTCATGGCGACCCTCGATGACCCTTAGGATCTGGTCGCTCTGGCTTGTTGGCAAGACGTCGCGCAACACGATCGGCGTTTCGCGTCCCTCCGATTGCACTTCTGAGGTGGTGATCGTGAAGTCACCGACGACCACCGACGCCAGGTAGGTCGCCATTGGGTCGTCCATCAACCACGTAAACGTCGTGCCGTCTGGTCCGTCCTGTTGATCGACGAGCAAACCGGGGCCGGCGGCGATCTCGCCACTTTCGACGGTCACGATGATCTCGAAGGTCGCCTTGTCGAGTGGGTGGTCGTTGCCGGGGAACCAGGTTGCGGCTCCCAACGGTTCGGCCGCCACGTAGCTGCCCCACGGTTCTTCGATCCAACCCAAGATCGTTGGGAACGCCGGATCGGGCACGGGCTGAGGTTCGCCGTGGTAGTCAACCTCGATCGTGATGATCGAGCTTTCGACGATGGGGGCCACCGCAAGCAGGGTGAGCTCTCGGCCTTCTCGTTCTGTCGGCACAACTTGGCCGTCGATGCGGGCCTCATCAACGGTCATGCCAACAAGGTCGAGGTTGAGCGAGCTCAAGTCTTGGGTTGCGAGGGCCTCGATCGTGGCGAACCCCACTAATTCTGGTCCGGTGGTATCGAGCTCGAGTCGGTAGTGGAGAACGTCGTAGCCGCCGTTGCCAGCTTGGGGAAATAGCGGATCGCCAACGGTGTCTGCGCCCGGCTCTCCGATGACGTCGAGGCCTTCGTCTGGCTCGTCATCTGTTGTTTGAGGAGGGTCCGTGTCCTCGGTGGTCGCCGCACCGTCAGACAGCAGCGTCGTTTCAGCGGCGCGTGCTGTGGTGTCTGCGCTTGCGTCTGGATCGCTGTTCGATGGACAGGCCGTCGCCACGAGGGCAAGGGCAACGAGCGTTGGGGCGAGGCGCACGCCTACTAGTTGATCAGATCGCGCGGGCCAGAGGGTGCCGGTACGGTGCACGACGATGAGCGACCCCGTGACCGAGGTGATGATGGCCCTGCATCCGGCCGTCGCAATCGATGATGCGGGCGATGAGGTTCGAGGGCGTGCGGTGTTCACGCCGCACGCTGCCCATCGAGGAATTGAGGGTCTGCTTCACGGGGGACTGGCGGCCACAGTGCTCGACCACGTGTGTGCCAGGACGGCGGCGGCCGCCCTGGGCCAGCATGTGGTGACGGGCAAGCTCGACCTCCGCTACCCCAAGCCCGTTCCGCTGAACGACGGGCCATACGTTGTGTGGGCTGAAGCCGAAGCAACCCGTGGTCGAACCGTGCGGGTGCGGGGTGCCATCGTTGACGCCAACGACGAGGCGATGGTGGAAGCCAAGTCGCTCTTCATCGCCCGCTAAATCCCAGTTCTTGACCCCGCCAAATCCCGTTCTGGAGGCCGTAGACCACGTTTTGGTGCTCTACGGCCTCCAGAACTGGGAAAACGGTGTGAAAAGAGCCCGAGGGCGGGGGCCGGGAATCAGGCCGGTTGGACGAGTTCTCGCATCAGATCGAGTCCGAGTGATCCGACCGAGAGCAGCTCGGCATGGAACTGCTTCAGATCCGTGTGACCAGCGGCCACCCATTCGTCGCGAAGGTCGATGATGGCCTGCTCGCCGACCTTGTAGCTGATGGCCTGGCCAGGCCAACCGAGGTAGCGGATGGCTTCCGAGATCGCCTCGGGCTCGGGCCTGTGGGCAACCGTCTGCAGCATCTCAACCGCGAGGTCGAAGTTCCATACCTCGCCGGGGTGGAAGTCGGCGTCGTCCGGGATGGTGAGCCCGAGGTGACAACCGATGTCGATCACGATGCGACACGAGCGGAACATCTGCGACATGAGCAGCCCCACTTCGTAGTCGGGCTCTTCGAGGTAGCCGAGCTCGCCCATGAACCGCTCGGCGTACAGGGCCCAGCCTTCGCCTGATCCCGGATACCACACGAGTGTGCGATGCAGACGGCTGAGCTCGTCGCCCATTGCCGTTTGCCAACCGACCTGGAGATGATGGCCAGGGAAACCCTCGTGATACGCGGTGGTGACCTCTTCCCAAAGCGGGAATGTGGTGCGGCCATCGACCGGGTACCAAACGCGGCCCGGGCGGCTGAAGTCTTCGCTTGGGCCCGTGTAATAGGGCGCCGTTGAGCCGCCAGCTGGCGCAGTCTTCACTTCGATGGTCTTGATTCGATCGTCGACCTCGAAATGCTCACCATCGAGCTGCTCAAGAGCTTGCTCTTGCCGAGCCTGCATGATTTCGATGAACGATTCAACGCTCGGGGCCGACCGATCTGGGTCGGTCACCAACAGCTCCATGACCTCATCGACCGACTTCGTGTCGTCGATGCGAGCGCACACTGCGGCGACCTCGCTCGACAGACGAGCGACTTCGCTCCAACCCCACGCGTAGAGCTGGTGAGGGTCGATGCGTTCGCCCAAGAACCGTTGAGCTGATGCGACGTATTGCTCTTCGCCAACACCATCGGCTGCCGGTGCGGCGGGGAGCTGCGTGGCTTCGAACCAACCGGTCATGGCTCCGTATGCCGACTTGGCATGGGCAATAGCGGCGTCGAGCCGGTCACCGAGGGCTGCGATGTCTGCGTTGTCCGAAGCGAGCTCAGTGAACTGGTCGCGAATGCCGTCGAACGATGAGTCGTCGTTGCCTGCGGCCTGGTGGCCCTGCTCAATGGCAGCTTCGATTTGTCGGCGAGCCGCAACAACTCCTTCTGCCTGGCCCGCTTCGAGTGAGGCTTGATAGCCGGCCAGGGCCTGATCGATCGTTTCAAGCCGGACGATGATGTTGACCCACGCCTCGGCTGTGTCGGCCGGCGCGCCCGAGAACACGGTTCGGATGTTCTGCCACGGCGAGACGATGTTGTTGACGTCTCGCTTGTAGATCCCAGACTCGAACTCACTGATGCCGAGTTGGCATTCGTCGATCAAGACTCGCTTCGCCACCTCTGATCGGCGGTCGGGTGCCTCACAGGCCTCAGCGGCGGCGAGGGCATTCACCCAAAACTGGCGCATGGCGTCGTGGCCTGCGGGGGACAGGTCGGTCCACAGATCATCGTGTCCAGCAACACCGAAATAGGTCGCTGCCACGGGATTGAGTTGCATGAAGTCGTCGAGGAGCTGGTCGGAGAGCTCGAAGATGTCTGGCATGCACGTCAGCTTGCCCGGTCGTGACGAAGCTGGCACCTGCAACGGCGACAAACCGTGAAGTCAGGTCGTGGAATCCGTCACGTGTGAGCGATCTGGCCAGGCGAAGAAAACCGCCAATGCTGCGCCGACCGCACCACCCGTGCTCGAGAGCAACAAGTCGCCAACGGTGTCTTCGTAGGTCAGGTCAAGCCCGGCGGTGCCCAATTCCTGCACCAAGAACTCGGCGGCTTCCCACCAAACGATGGCCAGAGCACCAAACCCCCAGCCCAGTGACCAGGCGTTGAGTTTGCCGATGCCGGTGCGGCCGAGGGCCAACGTGACACCACCCATGAGCAGCACCCAATTGAAGAAGTGCAGCACGTCGTCTGTGGAGTTGTAGTTGTTGTAGAAGTTGAAGACGTTGCCGAGCGTGTCGAGCAGAAACGGCGCAACAACCAGCGCGTCGACCAAGTAGGGATACGGCTGGTGTGAGCCTCGAAGCTTCCATACGAGGGGAACAACGGCCACGGGCAAGAGGTAGAACGGCGCTCGAAACGCCATGCCCTTTCCGGCGAACTGCTCCCAGTCTGGGAACGCAACGGAAACGCCAAGCGCCACCACGAGTGCGATGCGGACAAACCAGAGAATGGCGCGGTGCGCAGTCATGGCTGAACGCTATTGCCGATGGTCGATTGGGCTGGGGACCCCGCAACTGGCGGAGGCGGGCTACTACGCTCGCGGCATCGTGAGACGACTGGTCCCCCTCCTCCTCGTCGTGATTCTCAGCGGTGCGTGCACGTCTGATGACTCGGGCGCGGCGCCCTGGGAACCAACAACCACTGCACCGGTTGAGCCCTGCACGGTCGCCAATGGCTGCTTGCCAGCTGCATGCGGCGACATCTCGATCGATGCCGAACCGTGGACACTCTATTCACTGTCTGGCGCTGCGGGAACTCACCGCATGTCGACTCGCATCGTCGTGTCTGCGGGCGACGGCTGCGAAGACACTGCCGAGAGTCGCATCGCTCTTCAGGGTGTCATCGACGGGGAAGAAGCCGACCTCTTTGGCGAGCGTGAAGGTGCCATCGGCTACGAGCTGATTGGCGATATTGAGCGAGAAGTCACGATGGTGGTGCACTGCGACGGCTCATTGCCAGACGTGGCCGTGATGGCCACGCCCGCCATTGGTGACGAGGAGGCCGAGCCGGTTATCGAGTCGGTTGCGGTGTCCGCAGAGGACTGCGCGAAGACCGACCCGACGACAGGCTTCGAAGGATGTGAGATCGACGTTTCTGGCGAGGTGCGCCAGGTGTTGCGCGACGTCGAAGAGGTGGGGGCCACGGCCATTACGGTCTCGCTGGTCGGCGACGGCTGCCCGAACCCGTCAGGTCTGCTCGACCCCGTGTACTTGGGTGAGATCTACGCTGACAATCGGTTCTCGGACAAGCCGTGGAAGTACCAGTCGTCCGACGGAACACCGGGCGTGCTCATGACACCTTCGGAGCCCGGTGTGGCCGAGTACGTCTGGCGCTGCGGCCGCACAGGACGAGTTTTTCCCGCCGTCGACTTTGAAGTCGTCGCACTCTTTCAGGGGCAGGAGTTCGCACGAGAAACGATCACGGTCGATTCGGTGCCCTGCAACTTGATCATGGAAGATGTCGGTGATGGCGAAGAGTGACGGCGAGCGGACGCCGGGCTGGTATCTCGTTGATGAAAACGATCCCACCGGTCCATTGCGGTACTGGGACGGCGACGATTGGCGCGAACGTCCCGCGCATGTGCCACCGTCACGCGACGTCATAGAAACCGGACGGCGCAAGCGGCTCGAGGAGATGGTCCGCAGCACGGGAGCCCGTGACGGCGAAGGCATCCCCTTCCATGAGCTCTACCTGCGTCGCAGGAGCAAGAAGAAGGGCAACTTCTTCGACGGCTAGAAGCTACGCCGATAGAAGCCCCTGTCGGCTCGGATCCGTCGGCCTTAGATGCTCTCGGCCGCGTCTGCTGCGGCCTCACCCGCTGCCTCGTTGCGGGCCTCTGCATCCTTCGCTGCCTTGGCGACAAGCTCATCGAAGACAGCCGGTGGCTCGCGCCACGGATCGGCAAGCGTTCCCGCCTCTGCCGCTGCGATGGTTTCCCACACGCGCTTTGGTGAGCACGGCATGTCGACATGCCGAACGCCGAGGTGCTTGAGCGCATCAACCACTGCGTTCTGGGTTGCCGGGGTCGAGCCGATGGTGCTGGCCTCGCCGATGCCCTTCGCCCCAAGCGGGTTGAGCGGAGTTGGGGTTTCGGTGTGGTGGACCTCGAAGCTGGAAAACTCGGCGGCCGAGGGGAAGGCGTAGTCCATGAAGTTTGATGTGACCGGGTTGCCAGCCTCGTCGTAGACGAATTCTTCGAACAGCGCCTGTGAGACACCCTGGCCAACGCCACCCTGTTGCTGACCCTCGAAGATCAGTGGGTTGACGACGGTTCCGGCGTCGTCGACGGCGATGTGGCGGACCATGTCGACCCGGCCGGTGTCCAGATCGATTTCGACGACGGAGATGTGCGTGCCGAATGGGAAGGTGCCGTCGTCTTGCTTGAAGTCGAGTTGGGCGGCGAGTCCAACCGTCTCGTCCGTGTGGTCGATCACGTCGTCCGGTAGATCACCAGCTGCCTTGGCGGCTAACTCTCCCCAGCCGAGGGCTCGGGCGGGAACACCAGCAACACCTACGGTTCCGTTCTCTGGGTCGACCACGATGTCGTCGACCGCCGCCTCGAGAACGTGGGCGGCAAGGTTGCGGGCCTTTGCGACAACGGAGTCGGTCGCCTCCTTGACCGCCGAGCCTGCGAGCTGCAACGAACGTGACCCGCCCGTGCCGCCACCGGTGCGAACGAGGTCGGTGTCTGACTGCACCAGCGTGATGTTCTCGACTGGGATGCCGGTCTGTTCCGACACGATCATGGCGTAGGAGGTCTGGTGGCCCTGGCCATGCGCCGAGGTACCAGCCTTGATGGTTGCGGTGCCGTCTTCGTGAATGTCGAGGGCCGCATATTCAGAGCCGCCCCCGCCTGAGGTGACCTCAACAAAGGAAGCAATACCGATGCCGAGCACCTTGCGATCGCCGTTGGCGAGACGGGCTGCCTGCTCAGCCCGGAGGTCGACGTAGCCGGCGAGTTCGACCGCACGGTCGAGTGTGGTTTCGTAGTCGCCGCTGTCGTAGGTGATGCCAGTGAGCGTCTTGAACGGGAACTGATCGGGCTGGATGAAGTTCTTGCGTCGGATCTCAAGCGGATCGATATCGAGCTCGATCGCCGCTTGGTCGACAAGGCGCTCGATCAACGCCGTTGCCTCTGGCCGACCAGCGCCCCGGTATGCGCCGGTTGGCGTGGTGTTCGTAACGCCAACAGCGACGTCGAATCGGATGCCGGGGAAGGTGTAGGTGGCGTTCGACATGCGCTTGGTGCCCGCCGGAAGCATCGCTCCAACGTTGGGGTACGCACCCGCATCGCCGACAAGACGAACCCTGAGACCAACAAAGGTGCCGTCGCTCTTGCAACCGAGTTCGCAGTACTGCACCTGAGCTCGGGAGTGAACCATGGCGACCATGTTCTCGCTGCGGGTCTCGGTCCACGTGACGGTTTGACCGAGGATTCGAGCCGCCGCTGCGATCGCGGTGTACTCGTGAATGAGTGCGGCCTTCGCCCCAAAGCCTCCACCGACGTGAGGCGAGATCACTCGAATCTGGTCGGGCTCGAGATTGAGCGGGCCGGCGAGCTGGTTCTTGACGAGGTGCGGCATCTGGTTTGCGACATAGAACGTGAGGCGACCGTCGTCGTTGAACATGGCGGCACACGAGTTGGGCTCCATCGGTGCGCCAGCCACTCGCTGGTTCACGTAGCGGCCACGCACCACGACGTCTGCATCGGCGAGCACGTCAACTTCTGGGTCGGTGACCGAGAGCGCAATGTTGTCGCCCTTCGCTTCAAAGATCGTTGGTGCGTCCGCAGCGAATGAGAGTTCTGGGTCGACGACGACCGGGAGCGGTTCGTAGTCGACTACCACCAGCTCGGCGGCATCGATGGCTTGCTGAAAGGTCTTGGCGACGACGAGTGCGATGGGTTCGCCCACGTAGCGAACTTTGCCGTCGGCCAAGGGTGGGTGTGCAAACTCGTTTGCCACCTTGACGAACCCATGGTGCGGTTCGACGCCGAGGGAGTCGTTGGTCAGTACCGAGATGACGCCCGCGCTCGACTCGGCGTCTGCCGTGTCGATGGAACGGAGGTTTGCATGGGCCTCGATCGAGCGGACAAAGACGGCGTGAACGGCGCCGATGTCGAGGTCGTAGACGTAGGTGCCGCCGCGTGTGAGGAGCTCGGGATCTTCGGTGCGGGCGACTCGATTTCCAAGAATTGATCCTGCCATGCCACCGACTGTACGCGGCTTGCCTCGACCTGCCCCAAACAGGCACGCATGCCTACGGAGAAGTGATCCGAGAGACCCAGCCTGGCCCGAGGTTCTCCCATTCAGCTGACGAACCGTCACTCGTACCTTGAGTGATGTGCGGGTCGTCGACTCGCCGGCGGAACTATGGAGCGGTCAATGCTGAAGCGGATTGGTGCGGCACTCGTGATGCTGCTGTCGAGTCTGGCGATCTTGCCAATGGGCGCAAGCCCAGTTGGTGCCGAGATCAACGAGTTCGGCGAAAGCACCTGGGGCGTGTACGAGAGCGTGCTCGATGGCACGTTGTCCGATCGCATCGACTCTGAGGTGATGGCGATCGAGCAGATCGGCAACCTCGTGTATGTCGGTGGCAAGTTCACCGAGGTGCGTCCATGGCGCGGTGGCACGGCCACCGCTCGTCCCTTCCTCGCAGCATTCGATGCCACGACTGGCGCCTATGTCTCGAGCTTCGATCCGAACCTTGACGGTCCGGTCTACGCCCTCCAAGCATCACCGGACGGAACCCGCCTCTTCGTTGGTGGCGAGTTCGGTGACGTCGACGGCGTTGCGAACACCAAGGCACTTGTGGCCCTCGATCCAGCCGATGGCTCGGTCGATCCGACGTGGCGTTCACGGATCAAGCGCAACGGTCGTGCCGTTGTCTACTCACTCGATCACGACGACACCTGGCTCTACGTTGGCGGTGGCTTCAGCTCCGTCGGAGGCAGCGGCGGCGTCCCCGAGGTCTTCGCCGTTCGTGCGGCCAAGCTGCGTCTCACCGACGCCTTCCCAGACACCGACTTCACCCCTGTCGTCAGCGGTGGTTCGGTGTGGGGCATCTCCGTGTCTCCCGACCGCAACTCGGTCTTCATCGGCGGCTACTTCACGTCGGTCAACGTCGAGTCCAACACGCAGGGCTTCGTGAAGATCGACAACAACACCGGCCAGAGCATCAACCCCGGCCGCATCGATCACAACAACCAGGGCCGGCCGTACTACCAAGACGTCCTCTCGGTGAACGGCCTTGTCTTTGTTGCTGGCATGGAGCACATCACATGGGTGCTCGACGCTGACGATCTTTCTGTGGTTACCAAGCACACGACCGGTCGCCCCGAGAACTTTGGTACCGGCGGTGACTATCAGGACCTCGAGCTTGTCGGCGACCGGGTCTACGCCGCCTGTCACTGTCGTGGCAGCCACTATGCGGACGGCGATCTCTTCAACATCATTCGCGGCATCGATCCCCCCGGATCATTCAGCCGTGAGGATCCCATCAAGTTTGTTGCCGCCTACTCGGCAACTGATGGTTCGTACGATCCGAACTTCCAGCTCGACATCAGCGGTTCATCCGGTGTGTGGGCCATCCACGGTGCACCAGACGGCTGTCTCTGGCTTGGCGGTGACCTCACTCGAGCCACCATCGCCAATGGAACAGACCGTGCCCTCGGCGGTTTCTCGAAGCACTGCGACGAGTCCCTGGTGGTCGATACCGAACGGCCCTCGACGCCGAACGGTGTAACCACAACAGTCAACGACAGCGACGTTTCGATCTCGTGGAACCCGTCGACAGACAATGTCGGTGTGACGGGCTATCAGGTCTACCGGGCAACCGACCAAGCTGGTCCGTTCTCGGTGATCGCTACGACGGCCACGACGAGCTTCACCGATAGTGGTCTCGACAACGGCACGTACTGGTATTACCTCCGAGCCACTGACGCAGCTGGCAACCTCAGCTGGCGCACCGGCTTGAAGCCTGTGGTCGTCACGGGACCTGGTGGAAATGACACCGAGCGTCCGAGTCGAGTCACCAACATGGTGCTTTCCGCAGACAGCCTCGATGTCACCCTCACGTGGACGGCAGCCACCGACAACATCGGTGTGACCAACTACGACGTGTATCGCTCAACGACGGAGAACGGTGGCTACACCGTGATCGGACAGACGGCGGACACGACCTATCTCGATAGTGGTCTGGCCGAGGGCACCTACTGGTACTACATCCGGGCATCGGACGCCGCTGGCAATGTCGGCTGGCGTAACGGTCCTCGATCCATCTCCGTCATTGACGGCGGTGTGGTCGACACCGAGCGGCCAACGCCACCCACCGGACTGATGCTCGCGGGCAAGACCGACACCACCGTTGATCTCACCTGGACGGCATCGACCGACAACGTCGGTGTCACCGAGTACCAGATCTTCGACAACGCAACGGGCGAGATCGTGGCCACCACGACCTCGACGAGCGTGACAATCACGGGTCTCGATTCGGGCACGAGCTACGGCTTCTATGTCCGAGCCGACGACGCAGCGGGCAACCGCAGCTGGCGCTCCAACATCCGGAACGTGACCACAGACTGACCCACAACGGGACAGGGCGAAGCAAAGCTGCCAGCTCCTTCGGGGGCTGGCAGTTGCCGTTTTCACCCTGTTGTCGAGCGGCGTGACATATCGGCCTCGCCCTTGACCGGTTGGACGTTCTAGCCTTACGCCATGCCCGAGTATCGATCTCGAACAACCACCCACGGCCGCAACATGGCTGGAGCCCGAGCCCTGTGGCGGGCGACCGGCATGACCGAAGATGATTTCGACAAGCCGATCATTGCGGTATCGAACTCGTTCACGCAGTTTGTGCCGGGTCACGTGCATCTCAAGGATCTGGGCCAGCTTGTGGCCCGCGAGATCGAGAAGGCCGGCGGTGTGGCCAAGGAGTTCAACACGATTGCGGTCGACGACGGCATCGCGATGGGTCACGGCGGCATGCTCTACAGCCTCCCAAGTCGTGACCTCATCGCCGATTCGGTCGAGTACATGGTGAACGCCCACTGTGCCGATGCTCTGGTGTGCATCTCGAACTGCGACAAGATCACCCCCGGCATGCTCAATGCTGCGATGCGTCTGAACATCCCCGTGATCTTCGTGAGCGGCGGTCCGATGGAGGCAGGCAAGACCAAGCTCGCGGGCGAGGAAGTCAAGGTCGACTTGATCTCGGCGATGATGTCGGCTGGCGATCAGCGAGTGAGCGACGAAGACGTCGATGCGATCGAACGCTCGGCGTGTCCCACGTGCGGTTCGTGCTCCGGCATGTTCACCGCAAACTCCATGAACTGTCTGGCCGAGGCGCTTGGTCTGGCCCTGCCCGGCAACGGCTCAACACTGGCAACACACGCCGACCGAGAGCGGCTGTTCCTCGAGGCCGGACGTCGCATCGTCGATCTTGCTCGTCGCTACTACGAGAAGGACGACGACTCTGTCCTACCTCGCAACATCGCGTCCGAGACCGCCTTCCACAACGCCATGACGCTCGATATTGCGATGGGCGGCAGCACCAACACGGTGCTGCACATTCTTGCTGCGGCCGAGGAAGCCGGTCACGACTTCAAGATGTCGCACATCGATGCCATCAGCCGCAACGTTCCAAACATCTGCAAGCTCGCCCCATCGACCGACCGCTTTCACATGGAAGATGTGCACCGAGCGGGCGGCATCATGGGCATTCTCGGCGAGCTTGACCGGGCCGACCTGCTCGATACCTCTGTGCCAACGGTGCATTCCGAAACCCTCGGCGCCGCGCTCGACGAGTGGGACATCATGCGAGACACGTGCACCTCAGAGGCCAAGCACTTCTTCAGTGCCGGACCAGCCGGCATCCCAACCCAGGTCGCATTCAGTCAAGACACTCGTTGGCCGTCGCTCGACACCGACCGTGAAGATGGCTGCATCCACTCCGTCGAGCATGCGTATTCCGAAGAGGGCGGGCTCGCCGTGTTGTTCGGCAACATCGCTGAAGACGGTTGCATCGTGAAGACCGCTGGTGTCGACGAGTCGATCTACAAGTTCTCCGGCCCGGCCCGAATCTTCGAGAGCCAAGAGGCGGCGATGGAGGGTGTGCTCGACGAAGCGCAGGTCAACGCGGGAGACGTGGTCATCGTTCGCTACGAGGGTCCAAAGGGTGGACCGGGCATGCAGGAGATGCTGTATCCGACCACCTATATCAAGAGCCGTGGCCTCGGCAAGGAGTGTGCCTTGCTCACCGACGGTCGTTTCTCGGGTGGCACCTCTGGTCTGTCGATCGGGCACGCGTCGCCAGAGGCAGCCGCTGGGGGAGCGATTGGTCTCATCCAGGACGGCGACATCATCGAGATCGACATTCCCGCTCGCTCGATCAACGTGAAGCTGTCAGACGACGAGCTCGCAGCTCGCCGTGCCGCGGAAGACGCAAAGGGTGCCGCCGGCTGGAAGCCAGCGAATCGTGAGCGACAGGTATCTGCCGCGCTGCAGGCCTACGCCGCACTCACCACCTCGGCCGACCGTGGCGCAGTCCGCGATCTGTCGCAACTCTGATCAGGTACTTCCCCCGCCCTGCCCGGTGCGGCTTCCGCCGCGCCAACTCCAGGGTCGCAAACACCGCGTTGATGTGACCCGAGCCGGTGACGATCGGGTTGCCGTTGTCTCACGGTAAGTGATCGACGAGCGCCCAACGTGAAATTCGACGATCGGTCACCTAGGCTGCCGTCTATGCGGGTGAAGGTGTTCTTATCGGTAGTTGTCGCGGCGTTGATGGGGGCAGCGGTCCTCGGCGGGGTGAGCCCGGCCGGTGCAATCGACCGGCCCGTTCCAGATGGTTGCGAGTTCGATCCGGCTCTCAACGGCAACGGTGTCGCCACGTTGCCGATCGTCAGCGACGGCACAGACCCCATCGATCTCGATGTCGACGCAAAGCTTCGGGTTGTCACGCTGTCGACCATCACGTCTGGCTCTGAGGGCGACCCGACCTTCGAATTCCGGGTTCGTCGCTACTTGACGGATGGCTCGCCAGACCTCGCCTTTGGCGAAGCGGGTGTCGCTGACTTGCCAGGCTCGACCCGCACCACAGAGAACGCTGACATCAGTGTCGGCGAAGACGGACAGATCTGGGTGACCCGTGCAGGAGCGCAGGGAACCGTTGACGTGCTGGCGCTGACGGATGCAGGCGATCTTCGTCTCGGCAAGGGCGAGGTTGTGCTGGGCGATGTCACCGGCGAGCTCTTGGCCAGCCACGCCACGATCGAGGGTGCCAACGGCTACGCCATCGTGTCGGTCCAGCTTGGCCTGCATCTCGAGGTGATGGTCCTGAGCCAAGCGGGAGAGGTGCTCACCTCTGTCGAGACCAGCGATCTGAACGCCTTCGCAATCGAGGTCCACGAGATCGACCCCTATGCGAGCTTGCTCGTGGGTGGTGTGCTCGACCGAGACCAAGACGTCTGGTTCCCCATGGTGTTCGCCTACGACGATCAACCAGAACCGGTCATCGACTACTCCGCACCCGGCGTGTACTCGGCCGTGACGAGTCGGAACCTCACCACGGCGACGGTGACGGGTTGGTTTGCGGCGGACGAGGGACGATCGTTGTTGATGCGGGACTTGGCGTTCGACCAATGGTTGAACCTCGAGAGCACGACGGCCATCGATGTTGCCTCTGCGTCGACTGGTGAAGCCGGCGTCATGTTCTCGTCACGTGGCGCCGTTGTGAGCCAGGTAGAAGATGCCGGGCAGACGGTGGCCGCTCTGTCGTGGAGGATGCTCGACGTCTCTGCGGTTGAGGTCGCCCACGAGCAGGTGGACCCTCTCACGCCGTGGGCAGTGCGCGACACCTTCGTCGATGAGCCCACCGTCATTGCCGGCTTTGGTGTTGACCGAGCGACGATCGTGCTGCTGCAGCTCACGCCATCGCTTGGCGAAGCGCCAGCCGCCACATCGTTGCCCGACCACGTGAGTCGTCTCTACCAGACGGTCTACGGCCGGAGTCCAGACGCTGGTGGACTCGCCTTTTGGGCTCGCCAGCGAGCTAGTGGCGTCTCGGCCGTCGACATGGCGATCAGCCTGCTCGACAGCGCCGAGTTCCGCACCGCAGGGAATCTGACCACGATCGAGTTTGTCGAACTGATCACTGGGCATGCGTCCCTCGTCACTGACGACGTCACGTTGGCGTTCTTCGCTGGCCAGATCGACGGCGGGACGATGACCAGGGCCGAGTTCGTCGTGTTCATGGCCGACGGTTCTGAGCTCGTTGACGCCACCGCCACGATCGGTGCGCACACGGCAGAAGAAGGATCGGCCCATCGGCTGTATCGGGCCTACTTCTTGCGGAACCCAGATGCACTCGGCCTCTGCTACTGGTCGCGTTTGCTCGTTGGTGGTGAGTCGCTCCGTGAGGTGTCCGACTTCTTTGCTTCGTCGGATGAGTTCGATGCCCTCTATGGCGATCTGACCGATCGCCAGTTTGTCGAGCTTGTGTATCAGAACGTGCTCGGTCGTCCCGGTGAACCGGAAGGTGTCGAGTTCTGGTCGGCCGAGCTGTGGTCGGGGCGGCAAACCCGAGGTGAAGTGATGGTCGGGTTCTCTGAGAGCCCTGAGTTCATCTTGCTGACGGGAACACTCCCGCCGGGATAGCGACCACTCGCAAGAACGCTCGGATTGGTGTGCCGGCGGGTCATGCCCGACCTTTCAGCGCATCAATCCGGGTTAGGTCGCCTCGGCATTGGCTTGCGCCTTCTCACGGTTGTTGGCCCAGCTGAGCACGAACACGCCAGCCACCACGAGGGCACCGCCAAGGAGCTCGATGGGTTCGAGTTGTTCGTCGCGGATCAACCACGCCAACAGCACGCCAAACACGGGAATCACATAGGCCGGCAACGCAGCCTGAGCTGCTGGTGCGTGACGGATGATGGTGGCCATCAAGGCGAACGTGATCGCCATCGCTGGGACAGCGGCGTAGAAAAGCGGCACGGCGAGGCCGACCGACCAATCGATGTCGTCTGTTCCCTCGATGAGTAGGGCGACGGGGATGCAGACCGCCGCCGACATATAGAGCTGGACGGCAACAAACATCACCGGACTAACGCGCGACACGTCTCGTACTTTCATCATGACGGTGCCAACGGCCCAGGCTGACGTGGCGACGAGCAGGATGAGAATGCCGGCCAGGCTCGTGTCACCCTCGAGCGCAGGTGACGCGACGGCGGCTGCTCCGACAAACCCCATCACTAGCCCGGTTGTGGCCAAGCCGCTGAGTCGTTCGCTGAGCACGAAGAAGGCGATGACCGCCGTGAACAGCGGCATGGTGCTGGCCATGATGGCGGCAACCCCTGCGGTCACCTTGTCGACACCAAGCACGAGGGTCATGCTCGACACGGTGGTGATGCAGAGCGAGACGATGAAGATCGTGAGGTAATCGTCTGCCCGGGTCGGGAGCCGTTCTCCGATGGCAAAGGCAAACATCATGAGGAACGTGCCGCCGACCGTGGTCCGCATGGCAACCAGCGCCAGCGGCGAAGCGTGGTCGAGCGCAAACTTGAGGGCGGTGTAGTTGCCCCCGATGAGCAGCGCGACAGCGAAGATGATCGCCAGCATGACGGCCGGGGCCATCGTGGGCTGAGACGTTGGGGTTGGCGCTGCGGTTGAAGTGATCGGGTCACCCTAGAAGACTTCGCCGATGACAAAGAATGCGGACCCGACGACTCTCGACTGGTTTGGATGCGCCACCTTCCGGCTCCGCACCGCGGGTCTGACGATCATGCTCGACGCCTACATCGACCGTATGCCCGAGGCTGATGGACCGCGGGACGACGATGGCAACCATCTCAGTGCTGCCTCAATCAAGGAATGCGACTGGATCGTGGTCGGCCATTCTCACTTCGATCATCTGTGGGGCGCCGAGACGATCATGGCCAACACCAACGCCACGCTGATTGCGAGCTACGAGTCAGTTCGAGTGATGGAAGCAGCTGGAGTTCCGCTCGACCGAATGATCTGCGTTGGCGGCGGCGAAACAATCGACTTGGGCAGTGGTGTCACGGTCGCCGTCTATCCCAGTCAGCATTCGTGCGTGTGGTCCCATGCCGAAATGGACGGCCCTGGCACCGAGTGTCTCGGTGACCTCAATGTGTTGTGGCACGAGCGTCAGGAACGGTTTGCGAAGCTTGGCGCCTACCTTGCGTCGCTCGGGCCAGATGCCCAGGCCCACCTCGCGGCGGGAGCGACCGGCCACAGCACACGAGGCGACGGTGGCGCTCTCGTGTTTGTGTTTGAGACGCCAGACGGCAGCATCTTCTATCAGGACACGTCAGGTCATTGGCAGGGCGTGCTTGAAGGGCTCAATCCCGATCTTGCCCTCATCGGCGCGGCTGGTCGGGCAAGCATCGATGGTGAACCAATCCAGGGTTCGCTAGCACAGTTCGTTGCTCGGCAGGTCGAACTACTTGGGCCGAAGCGCGTGATTCTCACCCACCACGACAACTGGATGCCGGGCTTTTCGGCCCCTACGGATACCGGCCCGATTCGTGACGCCGTGGCTGTCGCCGACCCGAACGTTGACTTCATGGAGCTCGGCTACATCGACGCAACGCCGGTGCTGCCGATCTAGCGCTATGAGTTTGAGAGAGCACGAATCTGATGTCTTCCTTGACAACCGATTTTGGGCCGGATAGCACGGGTTCAGTGTGACCAGAGGGTCACACAAAAGTGGAAACACAAGGTGGGATCAAATGAGACTTTCAAGATCGATCGTGGGTGTTCTCGCGATCATGGCGCTACTTGCAACGCTGCCGTCTCTCGCGGGAGCGCACGACACGTCCGGCGGTGATGCTCTGAAGGGACGAGCGTACGACGGACACGTTCAAGATCCGAGTCCTGGCGGTGTGCCTATGGATCCGGTCAGAGATGCCCGATGTACCGGCGGCATGGCAGCGGATCTCTTTCCGTGCCACAAGGTTGACCTTGACGCCTTTATGCCGCTCACTGAGCTCGGCGCAACGTTTATCAATGACGTGTGGGGATGGACTGACTCCGAGACCGGCCAGCAAATTGCGATTGCTGGGGTGATCGAGGGAACAGTCTTCGTCGACGTCACGGACGGTACGAACCCAGTCGTTCTCGGCCTGCTCCCCGCACCACCAGAAATCGCGGACGACTTCGGCAATCTGTGGGGTGATATCCGAGTGTTCGAAAACACCGCGTACATCGGCTCAGAGGCCGCCGACTTCGATGCGTTCTTTGAGGCCGGCCAGCTGAGTGGATTCGGTGTGCAGATCGTTGACCTCGAACAGTTCCGAGGCGTTACCGCCGAGATCGAGGTCGTCGAGGCCAATCGGCTCACCGAGATCACCCAGTCGCACAACCTCTCACTCAACGAAGAGACAGGTCGTCTCTATGTGGTTGGTTCGTTCCTCAATGGAACTGATTGCGCGAACCCGGTCGGCTCGGGTGGGGCTGCGGTCTATGACCTCAACGCCGACCCAATCAACCCTGAGTTCATTGGCTGCCTCGATGGCGAGCAATACAACCATGACCTTCAGTGTGTGATCTACGACGGGCCCGATGCTGAATTCCAGGGCCGCGAGATTTGCATCGGTTCAAACGAGGCAGTGATGCGAATCTATGACGCCACCGACATCGATGATGTTCAGGTGCTCGGCACGCTGACGTACCTCGACGTTGGCTTCAACGATGACACGAGTGATGGCTTATTCCCCGGCGCTCCCGCGTACTACACGCACCAGGGCTGGCTGAGCGAAGACCATTCGTTCTTCTACTTGGGCGACGAACTCGATGAGGTGCAACAGGGAATCACCCGGACGACCTACATCTGGGATCTCACCGATCTCGACGATGCCCAGCTCGTGAGCAGCTTCACCGATGGGAGCACATCGATCGACCACAACATGTTTGTGTTGGAGGGGTTGCTCTATCAGGCGAACTACTCGGCCGGTCTGACGATCTACGACGCGTGGAAGAGCGACAAGGGTCGCTTAACCGAACGTGGCTACTTCGATACGTTCCCGCTCGACGATCGAACGGACTTCTTCGGTGCCTGGGGTAACTACCCCTTCTTCGGTGACGGCAAGGTCATCGTGACGAGTTCTGACGAAGGTCTCTTCATTCTCAACTCGCGAGCGAAGAGCTCGAACAACGACTTTGCGAAGGGCGTCTCGAAGAAGAAGATGCGGTGAAGCCGAACGGCCCCGGCCGAGTCGATCTTCCGGAGAAGAGATCGCTCGACCGAGGCCGTGGGTTGTGGTTCTGGAACCAGGGGAGAGGACCGGTTCAACAGACCCATGTTGGAGGGACTTGTGGGAGCCGCCGAGGGCGACGGCGGCTCCCGTGAGCTCAGCCGTTGACCGAGCCCGAGCCGGTGATGGCGACGAAGCCGGAGCCAAGCTCGATGTTCTCGTGGTCAGCTGCGTCGTCGGCAACCTCGGTGACGAGGGGCTTCAGGGCGAACGGTGCCGGGCTGTTGTCGGCATCTGGCTCGACGCTGATCACGATCGTGGCCTCGGTGAGGTCGGTCGGGAACTCAAGACCGTCGGGAGCATTCACAAGGAAGTCCTCGCCCGGGTAGTTCGGGCCAGCGTTCGGGCCGGAGAAGCCGTCGAAATCGTCGGCGGCAGCGCCATCAACGAATCGGCCAGTGCTGATGGGCTGACCGTCGATGACGGCCCAGCCTTCGTAGGCCCAGCCAGCGGGCAGCTCGGGAAGGTCGAGCGCAGCCTCAGGACCGGGCAGGCTCAGGAACCAAACGCCCGAGAGCTCGTTGTCTTCGGCATCATCGGTCGGCGTCGCAAGGATGAAGCTGCCGGAGGCGTCTGAGAAGTCGGTGCCGAGTGCTGCTGGGTGATCAATCGACAGTTCGAAGGATCCGTCGTCGGCGATTGGTCCGCCGAGCACCTTGGTGTCGCTCGGAGCTGGGTCGTCACCGACGCTGGGCTCGATCGAGATGACAACAGCGGCTGCACCGTCGTGGCCGTAGAGGTGGTTCTGGTCGGAGGTGATTTCGACCTCGCCGTCTTCGTTGATGTCGAACAGGCCGCCGGTCACGGGAGCGTCGTCGACGATGGTCCAGACCTCGTAGTCGAAGTCGTCGCCGAGGGGCTCAAGCCCGTCGAAGCTGATGTCGAGCACGGGGCGACCTTCGCTCATGGCGTCGCCGTCTTCCATGGCATCTTCTTCCATGGCGTCGCCATCTTCCATGGCATCGTCTTCCATCGCGTCGTCTTCCATGGCGTCGCCGTCTTCCATGGCGTCGTCTTCCATGGCGTCTTCGTCGTCAGCCATGGCCTCGTCGTCTTCCATGGCGTCTTCGTCGTCAGCCATGGCCTCGTCGTCTTCCATGGCGTCGTCGCTAGCCACGGCCTCGTCGTCTGCGACGGCTGCAGCGGCGTCTGCTGCGGCAGATTCGTCACCATCGGTGCCGCACGCGGCGGCGATCATGCCCAGGCCGATCAGCAAGGCTGCTGCTTTCTTGAGCTTGGGGCTCTTGGCCTCGTTCTGGTTGCGTTCCATTGATGTACTCCTCGTTGTTCGAACGGGGGTGTTCGAAGGTTTGATTCGGTTGGTTCGCCTCGTGTGGCGATGGGGGTATCAACGCAGTCGGCTCGCCGATCTCGTCCCCGAATGCACCCTCGTTTCCCCGTTGTTCACCGGTCTGAACACTCGCTCTGTGCACAGATCGCCTTGTTCAGTGGGGAAACCTCGATCGGGCCGCCAAACTTGTGAACATGAGTCGACAAATCGAATCGGTAGCTGTTCTCGGATGCGGGACGATGGGATCAGGCATCGCCGCCGCAAGTGCCGCTGCCGGGTGCCGGGTGCTGATGCTTGATGTCTCGTCTGAAGCCGTCGAGCGGGGTTTGGCGGCCGTCGACGACGAGCATCGTCACCTCGTCGAGACCGGTACGTTCGACGACGATCTCGAGAAGCTCGCCGACTACGACTGGATCTGCGAAGCGATCGTGGAAGACGTTGGGATTAAGCGGGAGCTGTTCGAAAAGGTCGAGCCCATCCGTCGCGATGGCTCAGTCATCAGCTCGAACACGTCTGGCATCCCGCTGCGAGACATTGCCGAGGGCTTGCCCGAGCGCTTCCAGGCCGACGTTGCCATCACCCATTTCTTCAACCCGGTTCGGGTCATGAAGCTCTTCGAGTTGGTGCCTGGCGAGTCAACAACGCCAGAGGTCATCGAGGCGTTTGCGTCCTTCGGTGCGGTGCAGCTCGACAAGGGCGTCGTGCACGCCAAGGACACGGTCAACTTCATCGGCAACCGCATCGGTTGCTTCTTCATGCTGAGTGGATTGCACAAGGCCAAGCCGTTCTTGGCCGACGGCATGAGCCAAGAGACGGTCAACGCGGTGCTCGGCAAGCCCATCGGTCTGCCCCCAACCGGGCTCTATGGCCTGATCGATCTCATCGGGCTCGACGTGATGGACCTCGTGGGTAAGAACCTCGACGTCAACCTGCCGGCCGACGACGTAGGCCGGGCCTACACGTCGTTCCCCGATGCAGAGCAGCGCATGCTCGAGCGGGGTCAGCTTGGCCGCAAGTCGCGAGACCTGGGTGGGTTCGGTCGAGTGCAGAAACTCGAAGACGGCTCGAAGAAGTTCGAGACGTTCGATCTGCTCACCGAGGAATGGCGAGAGGCCACCGAAGCTGATCTCGAGGGTGTGTCGGCCGACCTCGGCGACGTGATGTTTGAAGACTCTCCGCAGGGCGCCCTGGCCTGGGACATTTTTGGTGGAACGCTCCGCTATGCGGCAGGACTCGTGCCCGAGATTGCCGACGATGTGATGAACATCGACAACGCGATTCGGTGGGGCTTCAACTGGGCCAAGGGGCCGTTTGAGATGCTCGACCATCTCGGTCCGCAGCGTGTGATCGACAAGATCCGAGCCGAGGGTGGCGAGCTGCCCCACATGCTCGCCGTGCTCGACGCGTCCGACTCAGACACCTTCTATCGAGACGGCGGGTTCCTCGGCCACGACGGCACCTGGAACTCCTAACTCCAATCCCGGCCACCCCTCGTTCTGGAGGCCGTAGAGCACCAAAAAGTGCTCTCCGGCCTCCAAATCTCGGACACGTTCGCGTTGTGGAGGCTGTAGAGCACGAAACGGTGCCCTATGGCCTCCAGTTCGGAGATGCCTCCAGTTTGGGGAGCGCCTCCAGTTCGGAGTTTTAGGTTTTGGCGACGGTGTCGACGATGGCTCGCTTCACCGATCGAGGGTCTTCGATCATCATCGAATGACCGATCCCCTTGAGCTCGACGACGACTGCGCCATCGATGGCATCGGCAACCTGACGGCCCTGCTTGGGAACCGTCATGCGGTCATCCGAGCCGATCACGATCGTGGTCGGACAGGTCACCTTGGATGCCGCGTCGAGCGCACCGTCGTAGGTAGCGCATGCTTCAAAATCTGCGCTCAACACACCTGCATCTGAGTTCTCAACGAGGGCTTGCGAGCCGCCAGCCATCCACATTCCTGGTGTCGGATTGACGCCAGCATGAGCCGGTCGGCCGAGACCCCAGGCCGACATGAGCGAGGCTGCCCGCGGCAGATCAGTCGCGGCAGCAGCAACCAACTCCGGATGCACCGGCATGGCTGCGGCCGCGCCAAGCAGCGTCAGACTGTCGACCTGATCCGCGAAGCGGGCGGCGAGCTCAAGGGCCACGAACGTGCCCATCGAGTGCCCGACGACGTGATAGCTCGCGAACCCTACAGCGGCGGCAAAGCGAGTGACCCACTCGGCCATGTCGGCGATGGTGGCGAGCGGCTTGGCCTCGCTCTTGCCGTGACCGGGCAGATCAACGGCCACCGCCCGATGGCCTCGGTAGGCGAGGTAGCGAGTTTGCAGTTGCCAGATGGTGCCGTCCATGCCAGCACCGTGGATCAGAATGACAACTGGATCGTCGCCGTTGAGCTCGACGCCGCCGGTTGCGGCGTGCGTCGTGTGTCCGTCAACCGTGACGATCATCGCTGGCTCGCCTTCAACGCCCGCTCAAGATCTTCGACGATGTCGTCTGGATCTTCGATGCCGACCGAGAACCGAATGAGGTCTTCGCTGATACCACTCGCTTCGAGTTGTTCACTGGTGAGCTGACCGTGGGTGGTCGAGCCGGGATGGATCACGAGTGTCTTGGCATCGCCGACGTTGGCAAGGTGTGAGGCCAGGCGAACCGATTCGATGAACTTGCGCCCTGCATCTCGGCCGCCCTTCACACCGAAGCTGAGGATGGCGCCAGCGCCCTTCGGGTAGAGGCGCTGCGCGAGGTCGTAGTCGGGATGGTCTGGCACCCGAGGGTGTCGCACCCAGCTGACTGCATCGTTTGCCTGCAAGGCCTCGAGCACACGGTCGGTGTTGTCTATGTGGCGCGCCATACGAAGCGGAAGGGTTTCGACACCCTGCAGCAGAGCAAAGGCATTGTGCGGACTCATGCAGGCGCCGAAGTCTCGCAAGCCTTCGGCCCTCGCACGCATGCCGAGTGCGGATGGGCCGAACTCATCAGTGAAGACCACGCCGTGATAGCCGGCGTATGGCTCTGACAGGGTCGGAAACTTGTCGTTCTGGGCCCAGTCGAAACGCCCGCCGTCAACCAGCACGCCACCGAGGGCGACGCCGTGTCCGCCAAGAAACTTTGTGACCGAGTGCATCACGATGTCGGCGCCGTGTTCGATCGGTCGAATGAGGTAGGGCGTTGAGAACGTGGAGTCGACCATCAGCGGCAAGCCGGCGGCGTGGGCGACATCGGCGACCGCTTCGATATCGAGCACCTCGATGCCCGGGTTGCCGAGCGTTTCGGCGTAGACGATCTTCGTGTTCGGTTGGATCGCTGCAGCGAAGGCGTCTGGATTACGAGGGTCGACGAACGTTGTGGTGATGCCAAACCTCGGCAGCGTGAGGTTCATCATGTTGTACGAACCGCCGTAGAGGTTCTTCGACGCGACGATGTGATCACCGGCCGACAACAGTGAGGCCACGGCAAGGTGAAGCGCCGCCGTACCGCTCGCCGTGCACACCGCTCCGACGCCACCCTCGAGCGCGGCTAAGCGCTCTTCGAGCACGGCGACCGTCGGGTTCGAGATGCGGCTGTAGATGTGACCTGGCGCCTCAAGATTGAACAGCGCGGCCGCTTCGTCTGTGTCGGGGAACGAGTACGACGTTGTCGCGAAGATCGGAACAGCGCGAGCCCCAGTTGTGGGGTCTGGCTCCTGACCTGCGTGAAGGCTCAACGTGTCGAATCGAAGGAAATCTGGCTCGACCATGAGCGGACCCTACTGGCCGCACGAGGCCAGCCGATACTGAGCGATCGAGTCTGCCGAGAGGCGGCAGTTCGCTAGCGTGCTGCCATGCACATTGGCCTGCTCGCGGGGAGCGTCCGCCCCGACTCGTCGAATCAGGCCGCCCTGCGAATCGTGGAAGCTGCAATTGTGACCACAGGCCATTCGACAACGTGGATCACCGGCCTTGAACAACTGCCCGCGTTCGACGCCGCTCAGGTCGACAACCCGCCCGCGTCTGTGGGCGGGTTCCAAGAGCAGCTGCGCCGACAAGATGGGCTCGTGATCGCAGCGCCCGAGTACGCCGCGGGCCTCGCTGGGTCAACCAAGAACGCCCTCGACTGGCTCGTGGGTGCGGCCTCGATCTACAAAACGCCGGTCGCCGTCATCAGTGCTGGCACCACCGGTGGCGAGCACGCCATCAGGCAGTTGGTGCTCACGCTCAGCTGGCAAGGAGCCTGGCCGATGACCACGCTTGGCATCGCCTTTCCGCAAACGAAGATGGAACATGGCGAGTTCGTCGACACCTCGACGATCGATGAGCTCACTGGCTTGGCGCAGCGGCTCACCAGC
Source organism: uncultured Acidimicrobiales bacterium (assembly GCA_938009905.1). Classification (GTDB taxonomy): domain Bacteria; phylum Actinomycetota; class Acidimicrobiia; order Acidimicrobiales; family SZUA-35; genus CALEWY01. The sequence continues at coordinate 37,167 of CALLGK010000033.1, forward strand.
GTGGTCGGCGGGTCAGCCGACGGACGCCGCGACGCACTGGTGCAAACCGTGCAGGCGTTCGGCGTCGATCCGCAACGGTTCGGCGACATCACCTGAGCTCGGGCGGCGCCACGTTGATGAGCCGTCGTTCAATTTGTCGTCGAAACGCAGGTCAGGGAGGCTGCAGGTATGTGGATTCGTCTTCGTCAGATCGCCATCGTCGCCGAGGATCTCCAGTCGGCCGCGGCCGACATCGGCACCATCCTTGGGCTCGAGGCTTGCTACACCGACCCGGGTGTGAAGGTGTTCGGCCTCAAGAACACGCTGTGGCCCCTCGGTTCGCAGTTCATCGAGGTCGTCACGCCAACCCAGGAGGGAACGGCTGGTGGCCGGTACCTCGAACGCCGATCTGGTGACGGCGGCTACATGGTGATCAACCAAGTTGACGATGTGGCTCGCCGTCGCGAGCGGGCTGCCGAACTCGGTGTACGAGTCGCCTTCGACCTCAACTACCCGGACGAAGGACACGACGGCATTCAGCTGCACCCGGCTGACACCGGCGGCTCCTTCTTCGAGATGGATCAGATGACAGACGAGGTGACGACTGCCGACCCGGACGCGGTTGGCGGTCCGTGGTATCCGGCGGGCGAGAACTGGGAGCCATACGTTCGAACCGATCGGGTGTCGTCAATCTCGGCTGCGGAGTTGCAGAGTCCAGAACCCGAACGCCTCGCTCAGCGTTGGGCCGATATCGCCGAGCTCGAACTCGGAACGGACGACGAGGGCCGCCATGCGATCGAGTTCAACAACGCCACGGTCCGGTTTGTTACTGACGAAGATGGCCGAGGCGAAGGTCTCGGTGGCATCGATGTGGTCACCGAAGATCGCGATGGGGTGCTCGCGGGAGCCGAACAGCGCGACGCCCGCACAGGCGATGACCAAGTGATGGTGGCCGGCCTCCGCGTCAACCTCCGCTAGCCATCTCCGAACTGGAGTCATCCCCGAACTGGAGGCCGTAGACCACGTTTCCGTGCCCGACGGCCTCCAGAACCGGTTTGGGCGGCAAGAACCGGGGCGCGTTTCCGAGCGTCAGCGAGGAAAGGCCGTTAGCGAACGCTGTGAGCGGCAGCCTCCAGAACCGGTAGGGGCGGCTTTAGGTTTGCTGGGCGCGCCACTCGGGGAGGGACGCGGCTTCGGTGCCGATGGAGGTTGAGTCGCCGTGACCGGTGTGCACAACCGTTTCTGCCGGCAGCGTGAAGAGCTTGTGCTCGATCGAGTCGAGGATCAGGTCGTAGCTCGAGAAGCTGCGGCCCGTCGCTCCTGGCCCGCCGTTGAACAGCGTGTCGCCCGAAAAGAGCAGTCCGTCCTCTGCGAGGTGAAGACAGCAGCCGCCGGGGGAGTGGCCCGGGGTGTGGATCACCTTGAGTTCAGCACCGGCAATCTGGATGACCTGACCATCGGCCAAGGTGTTGTCGACTCGGCGGTCGGGATAGACGGTCTCCCAGAGCATCGTGTCGTCTGGATGGAGCCAGATCGGGCAGCCGGTCTCGTCGGCCAGTTCGGCTGCGGCGTTGATGTGATCGTTGTGGCCGTGCGTTGAGATGATGCCCTTGAGCGTGCGGCCCCCGAGCGCAGCATGGATCTCTTGGGCGCTGTGGGCCGCGTCAAGAACGACCGCTTCGCGATCGTCGCCAATGATCCAGACGTTGTTGTCGACCTCGTAGTCGCCGCCGTCGAGGCTGAAGATGCCGGATGTGATCACGTGATCGAGTCGTGTCATGCCCGCAGTATGGCCGCCCGCCATGTTCTCGGTGCGAATCTGGTCGCCTGACAGCCAAAAACGCGCCGAGAACCGGGGGTGGGCCAGTTGTGACATGAAACATGTCACGCTTAACACGAACCGTGACATAGCTCAACATGAACCCATGACCGAATCGCTGAGTGATCGTCGAGCTGCGGTAACGCGAGACGCCATTCGTGACGCGGTTCAGGAGATCTTGGCCAGCGAGCATCCGGCGTCGATCAGCATTCCCGCCGTTGCCGAACGAGCCGGCGTGTCGGTGCGCACCGTGTATCGCTACTTCCCAAACAAGGCTGCGTTGCTCGATGACATCGCCGAAGCGCACATGCGCCGAGCCGACAAACTCACCGACAGTCGAGAAGATCTGTTCGACGATCCCTCCACCTATCTGAAAGTGCTGTGGAACGACTTCGCAAGCAACGTCGAATCAGTGCGAGTCCAGCACGCCTCCAAAGCGGGGAGCGAGATTCGAGCCCGTCGCTTGCAGATGATGCGTGACGGCATCAGCACACGGATCGACAAAGCCTTTCCCGACGCTTCGGATCGCGATCGTGAGTTGTTCACCGACCTGCTGGTCGCCGTGCCGTCGTCAGGGATGTTTCTCGAACTGCACGATCGGCTCGGTATGGAGCCAGAACTAGGCGCCGAACTCACGATGTGGATCGTCGGAGCGATGCAGCGCGAATTCGAGGCCGCCGGAGGGTTCGGCCCGCACGTCGACACCAGCACCACAACAGAGGAGTCGCCATGACGACCGACACCACCCACCTCACCACCACAGGGCCGTTCGTCGCACCGACGGCTGGCAGCTGGGAGCTTGACCTCGCGCACTTCAGTCCGGACGCGAGCCGCATCGTGCGCGACGCGATGGAAGTGGCGATGTCAGAAGGGATGGAAGAAGGGTTCGAGTTGGCTGGCGCTCCCGTCAAGACGATGCATGCCCGCTTTATCAACGGGCGCTTCTATCGGCGTCTCGTACCCCTCGTTGGGGCGAGCAAAGACCTGCCTCCACCACCAGACATCGTCCTCAAGATCGCGACAAGGCTCCACCCCGGTTTCCGGGCCCGCACGAAACGAGCGGCGGTTGCGCTCGAGTCGAGGTTCTGGCTCGACGAGCTGCGTCAGTGGGAGGAGGAGTGGAAGCCAGCGATGGTGGCCAAGAGCCGGGCTCTTGCTGCTCACGACCTCTCCACCGTCGGCGACGGCGCTCTCGCCTCGATCGTTGAGGAAAGCTACGCCCACGTGCTCGCCGGCCTTCGGCTGCACTTCCGGCTGCACACGTCAGACCTCGGGCCCATCGGGCTGCTGCTCGTTCGGGCCAGAGACTGGAATCTCAGCCAGATCGATGTGATGCAGAGCTTGTCTGGCTATTCGCTGGCCACCAGCGCCCCTGCGTTGGCACTGGCTCGAATTCGCGAGTTGGCCCCCGGCCCGCTCACAAGTCTCGACGACGTTCGAGCCGCCGGCCCTGAGGCCGCTGCGGCCCTCGATGACTTCCTGCTCGAGTACGGCGGTCGGCTTACCGGTGGCTACGACATCGGCAGTCTGACGCTGGCCGAGATGCCAGACACGGTGCTGGCTGGCATTCGGGCCGCCGACGATGCCACGGTCGACGAAGACGCCCAGCGGCGCGGTGATGCCATGGCCGCCAAACTGCGAGAACAGGTGCCGGCAAACGATCGGGTCGAGTTCGACCGACTGCTTGCCGACGCCCGCAGCCTCTACGGCTTGCGAGACGAGAACGGCCCGATCACCTACCAATGGCCAGCCGGGTTGCTCCGCAAGATTGTGCTCGAGGTCGGTAGGCGGTTAGCCGCTGACGGCCGGGTCGACCATGCCGACCACGTCTTTGATCTGTCGGCCGCAGAGATGGCGCAGCTCTTGCGTGGCGGGTCGAGCCTCACCGCCGCATCGATCGCCCAACGCTTCGAGACGCGCCAATCGTGGGCCGACCTCGATGCACCGCGCTTGCTTGGCCCCGAGCCGGTGATTCCGTCGCTCGATGTATTGCCAGGCCCGCTCGCCGAACTAATGGACATCATCCTCACGGTGCTCGAGCTGATCGAGTCGCCACTGGATCGTCAGACGACAGCAGACATGAAGGGCGTCGGCATCGGCAGTGGAAGCTTTACGGGGCGGGCCCGAGTCGTCGGCGACGCCCTAGACGCGCTGGCCGAATTTGAGCCGGGCGATGTGCTGGTCACGCCGTACACGGTGCCAACGGTCAACTCCGTGCTGGCCATGGCCGGTGCTGTGGTGACGGAGGAGGGCGGTCTGCTCAGCCACGCCGCCGTGATCGCTCGGGAGTTTGGCATCCCCGCGGTGATTGGTATCGACAACGCGGCCCAGACGATCGCCGATGGAGCCACCATCGAGGTCGACGCGGCGGCCGGCACAGTCGTGGTTGTCGACGCCGAACTTGCGGCCACCTAACCGTTGCTCTCGCGAGGCCAGCTTGGCGGGGTGACTTAGCGGTCAGTTGCGTGGGTGGTTCTCGGTTCCCATGCCTGCCGTGATGAATACGCACGTGCAGGGTTCAGACACATCAGCGGTGTGCCAATCGCCAGGCTCGTTGATCACGTAGTCGCCAGGACCAAGCTCGACAACAACTTCCTCGCCGTCTGGGCCACCCTTGCGCTGCGTCAGCGTGACGGCGCCTGAGGTGCACAGCACGATCTCGGTGCCGTGCGGGTGCACCTCCCACACGTCCCACGATTCGCTGAAGGAGTGCATGCTCACGAGGCGACCCTCTTTGCCGTCGCTCTCGGTCTGCATGCCGTAGTTCATGTACCACTCACCGGTACCGGTGAACTCGGGTAACACGACCGCAGTGGCACCGAGCCCGAGGTGGACCGGGTTGGTGGCGAGATTGTCGGCTGGCATGCGGACTCCTTCAGTTGTGGGTCTCAGGTTGTCGGCTGTGCGCCTGTCGGTCGATGGCTAGTCCATCACCACAACGGAGCGCAGCACGCCGCCGCCCTCCATCTTGTGGAACGCCTCTTCGACGGCGTCGAGGTCGATGGTCTCAGACACGAAGCCTTCAAGGTTGAGACGACCCTGCAGGTAGAGGTCGATCAACATGGGGAAGTCGCGGCTTGGCAGGCAGTCGCCGTACCAACTCGACTTGAGGGCGCCGCCTCGGCCGAAGAGCTCGATGTAGGGGAGCTCGATCTTCATCTCTGGGTTGGGGACACCAACGAGCACGACGGTGCCGGCGAGATCTCGGGCGTAGAAGGCTTGCTCGTACGTCTGCGGCAGACCAATCGCCTCGATCGCGACGTCGACGCCGTTGCCGTCAGTGAGTTCACGGATCTTCTCAACCGGGTCTTCGTTTGCTGAGTTGATCGTGTGGGTGGCGCCAAAGTCCTTGGCCCACTCGAGCTTCTGGTCGTCGATGTCGACTGCGATGATCGTGCTGGCTCCGGCCAGACGAGCGCCCTCGAGCGCGGCGTTGCCAACGCCACCGCAACCGAAGACAGCGACGGTGTCGCCCCGGCCGACTTCGCCGGTGTTCATGGCCGCGCCGAGGCCGGCCATCACGCCGCAACCCAGCAGGCCAGCCACCTCGGGCTTGGCAGCGGGGTCAACCTTTGTGCACTGGCCGGCGGCCACGAGCGTCTTGTCGCAGAAGGCGCCGATGCCGAGAGCCGGTGAAAGCTCGGTGCCGTCCTTCAACGTCATCTTCTGCGTGGCGTTGTGTGTTGCAAAGCAGTACTGAGGCTTGCCCTTCTGGCACGAACGGCACTGGCCACACACGGCACGCCAGTTGAGGATCACGTAGTCGCCTGGCGCAACCTCGGTGACGTCAGGTCCGACTTCTTCCACGATGCCTGCCGCCTCATGGCCGAGCAGGAACGGGAACTCGTCGTTGATGCCACCCTCGCGGTAGTGAAGGTCGGTGTGGCACACGCCGCAGGCCTGGATCTTGACGATCGCTTCACCTGGTCCAACGTCGGGAATGACGATGGTTTCGACCGATACCGGCTCACCCTTTGCCTTGGCGATGACCCCGCGTACTTCCTGTGGCATGACGTCTCCTCGTCGAAACACGGCCGCTTCAGGCCGCGCTGATGATCAGCTGAGCAGAACCGTAGTTGTCAGAGCTGGGCCAACACCACGTCAACGGCCGCATCGACCTCGTCAGGGTGCACGGTTGCCACGATGCGGGCTTCGTCTGGGCGGTGCCAGGTTGGATCGTCAACTTCTGGACGCTGCACCAACACGGTTGGGAGCCCGGCCGATCGCCAGCCCTCGACGATCACCACGTCTGCGTCAGAGAAGAACAGCTCAACCAACTTGTCGAGCGGGGGAGCGGTGCCCTCGTCGCTCATCCACGCCAGCTGATTCTGGCCCACCAACAACGTCTCGGCCCCAGCCTTGCGCATGCGCCACGAGTCTTTCCCCTCGGTGTCGAGTTCGATGCGGTGGGCGTCGTGCTTCACACCAGCGACGCGAAGTCCACGCTCGGTGAGGCGAGCGATGACCGTCTCAACCAGCGTCGTCTTGCCAGTGCCAGAAGGCGCGACAAACGACACCATTGGTGGGAGCGTGCTGGCGTGGCCGTCGGCATTCGTGTTTGAGCCGTCGTTGGTCATCGACCTAGGTTCTACCTATGACTACGACTGAACCCACCGCCGCTGCCGACGTCGTCGATCCCAAGCTCGAATGGCACAAGACCGTGTGCATCCTCTGCTCCAACAACTGCGGAGTCGAGGTACGCCTCGATGATCGTGAGATCACCCGTGTCCGTGGCAACAAGAGCCACGTCGCCTCGAAGGGTTACACCTGCGAGAAAGCGCTGCGTCTCAACCACTATCAGAACAACACGGGTCGCCTCACCTCGCCGCTGCGTCGAGAAGCCGACGGTTCGTATACCGAGGTCGACTGGGACACGGCGATCTCCGAGGTGGTCGCTGGCCTCACCGGCGTGCGCGACACACACGGCGCCAAGAGCCTCATGTATTACGGCGGTGGTGGTCAGGGCAACCACCTGGTGGGCGCCTACGGCTCGGCCACTCGTCGAGCCCTTGGCATCACGGTTCGTTCGAACGCGCTGGCACAAGAGAAAACGGGCGAGGCGTGGGTCGACGGTCGCTTGTTCGGCACCCACACCCACGGCGACTTCCATCATGCCGAGGTGTCAGTGTTTGTCGGCAAGAACCCATGGCACTCTCACGGCTTTGACGAGGCTCGCCGGGTGCTCAAAGACATCAAGGCAGACGACGCTCGTTCGATGGTGGTCATCGACCCCCGTCGAAGCGAGACCGCCGACCTCGCCGACTTCCACTTGCAGGTCAAGCCCGGCACCGATGCCTTCTGCATCGCTGCGCTCGGCGGCGTGATCGTGCAGGAAGGCTTGGTTGACCAGACGTTCCTCGACGAAAACACCACCGGGTCGGCCGACGTTGTCGCTGAGCTCGGCAAGGTCGACGTGGCCAGCTATGCCACCCGATGCGGTGTCGATGAAGACCTGCTGCGAACTGCGGCCCGTCGCATCGCGACGGCCGAGAGCGTCGCCGTGTTGGAAGACCTCGGCATCGAGATGGCGCCCAACTCGACGCTCGTGTCGTATCTGCAAAAGCTGCTGTGGATTCTGTCCGGGAGCTTCGCGAAGCCGGGTGGCATGACCACTCACTCGGCCATGGCTCCGCTGTTCAACTACTCGGCAAGCCGGCGGGAACCAGCGTCGCCGGTAACCGGCAGCCAGGTCATCTCTGATCTGGTGCAATGCAACGAGATCCCCGAGATGGTCTCAACCGACCATCCCGATCGCATCCGGGCCATGTTCATCGAGAGCGCCAACCCCGTGCACTCGCTGGCCGGGGGAGATGATTGGCGAGCGGCGATGGCCGACCTCGACTTCTCTGTCGTGATCGACGTGGCGATGACCGAAACGGCACGCCTCGCCAGCTACGTGCTGCCAGCAAGCTCGCAATACGAGAAGGCCGAAGCGACCTTCTTCTCGCTCGCCTTTCCAGACAACACCTTCACCCTCCGCGCGCCGATCCTTGAGCCGCTCGAAGGCACGCTGCCCGAGCCCGAGATTCACGCCAGGATCGTGCGCGAGCTCGGCCTCTACGACGATGAAATGTTGGCCCCGTTGCGGGAGGCCGCAGCCGATGGACTCGAGGCGTTTGGCGTGGCCATGATGACCGCCGCCGCCGAACACCCAGAACTGGCTGGCGTTGCTCCCGTGATTCTCTACGAGACCCTCGGCCAGACCCTTCCAGAAGGAATGGCAGGAGCGGCCGTGTTGTGGTTCTCAACGCAGCAAGTGGCGATGAAGTACACCGCTGCTGTGCGAGCTGCCAGCATCGAGGGCGACGACTCAGAGCTCGGCAACAACCTGTTCCGCAAGCTCATCGAGAGCCGCGATGGCGTGGTGTTTACCCATCACGAGTACGAAGAATCGTGGAACCTTCTGAAGACAGACGACAAGAAGATCAGCGTCGACATTCCCGAGCTCGTTGCCGACTTGGCTGCGTTGGCCGACATGCCAACCGATCACCGAACCGACGAGTTCCCGTTCATCCTTGCCGCTGGCGAACGTCGAAGCTTCACGGCCAACACGATCATCCGCGACCCGGCATGGCGAAAGAAGGACGCCGAGGGTGCGCTGCGCCTCAGCCCAGCAGACGCCGAAGCCGTTGGGGTCGAGACCGGTGGTCGTATTCGTGTGACCACGCCGGGCGGAAGCGCTGTTGCGGTTGTCGAGGTGAACGACACGATGCAAGACGGCTTCATCTCGCTACCAAACGGTATGGGGCTCGACTACTCGCCAGCTGGCGGCAACCCCGAGGCCGTTGGCATCTCGCCCAACGAGCTCACCACGGTTGATTGGAAGGACGAATACGCCGGAACACCATGGCACAAGCACGTGCCAGCCAAGCTCGAAGTCGTCGCATGACCGGGGCTGGAGCTGACGGGTCGACGCCGTTTGATGTCGCCGAGGCCGACCGCCTGTTGATGACCACCCGAGCCGTGCGCAAGCGGCTCGACTTCGACCGAGACGTTCCTGATCAAGTCATCTTCGATTGCATCGACGCTGCCGAACAGGCGCCGAGCGGTGGCAACGACGCCAGCCGGCGCTGGATCGTCGTGCGAGATCAAGGTCTGAAGGATCAGCTGGGCGAGATCTACCGAGAGTCTGGCCAGTTCATGAATCGAGTGGCCGAGCGGCTCGACGGAACCGGCCACGACAAAGAGCAGGTGTTCTCGTCAAGCGCCTACCTCGTCGAGAACTTCGCCAAGGCTCCTGTGCTTGTGATTGCGGCTATCTGGGGCATCCACGACAACTCGGGCCGACCCGGTCTGTTCGACTCCGTGGTGCCGTCAGCCTGGAGCTTCAACCTTGCGCTGCGCGCTCGCGGCCTCGGCTCGGCCTACACGACGATGCTAAATGCCAACGTCGAACAGCTCGCGGAGATTCTCGGCATTCCCGACGGCGTGACCACGGTGGTGACGTTCCCCGTGGCCTATACGAAGGGAACCGACTTCAAGGCCGTGGCTCGCCAGCCGGCAGCCGACATTACCTACTTCGATCAGTGGGGTTTTCGCCGTCAACGTGCATCGGCCGACGGCTCGACTCGGGTGGCAGACGGCCAAGGTGTTGTTGTCGAGATCGATATCGAGAAGCGACCGCGCGACGTGTGGCCTCTTGTGGCCGACATCAATCTGCCAGCTCAGTTCTCAACCGAGTTCATGGGCGCCGAGTGGCAGGGCGACCCAGGGTTGGGCTCAACCTTCGTTGGCAAGAACAAGTTGGGCGATCGCGAGTGGGAGGTGGAGTGTCACGTCACCGACTACGTCGATGGCAAGACATTCGAATGGTCAACCACCGACCCCGCCAACCCTGGCGCGGTGTGGCGGTTCGACGTCGGCGAGATCGGCGTGAAGACACGTCTTCGTTTCTCGATGCTCATCGGCCAAACCAACAACGGAACCGTGACGCGTGCCCTTGCCGATGGCGCAGACGAGGGAGCTGTGCTCAACGGCCGGCGTGAGATGCTCAAGGCCAACATGCAAGCCACCGTGGAAGGCATCAAGGCCACCGCCGAAGCGGACTAACCAACCCGCCCGAAATCAGGCACCCCTGGAATTGGCACGGTTTTGCCCGGCTGGTGCGCGGGTTTGGTGCCAGTTCTTGTGGTGGGCGGTGACCGTGTTGGGATTGGCACGGTTTTGCGAGGGTGGTGCGCGGGTTTGGTGCCAGTTCGGGGGAAGTGGTCTGAAATCCGCCGGAGTTTGTGTTGGTACGACAGTACGGTGCCGGAGTGTCCGAAACCTCTGAGCGGCCGGCGGCCGATCGCAGCCAACGCTTTGGCGCCTTGGAGGATAGGAACGACCCCTTTTCTGCCGGCGACTGGGGCCTGTTCACCGCTATCGCGCTGATCTGGGGATCGTCGTTTCTGCTCATCGCAATCTCGCTTGAGTCGCTGCACCCCGGGCTCATCACTCTGATCCGTGTCGGTCTCGGCGCCGTCGCCATCAGCTTGGCGCCGCGCAGCACAAACAAGATCGATGTAGCGGATCGCCGCTCAATGCTTCTGCTCTCGCTCATCTGGACGGCGATTCCGTTCACGCTCTTTCCGCTGGCGGAGCAATACATCAATTCGGCCGTCACTGGCCTGCTGAACGGGGCAACACCGATCTTCGTTGCCCTCGTTGCCACGCTGATTCTTGGCAAGGCACCGC
>CALLGK010000034.1 GCA_938009905.1 uncultured Acidimicrobiales bacterium
GTGTGCCCCACCGCAGACGCCATTGCCGCTGGCGGTTGATGAAGCATCTTCGGGCATGCTGACGGCATGAACGAGCCTCCCGTCCTCCCGGTGATCGATGTCGGTACGACCATCGATACCGATGGCACCAGCTGGCCCACCGCAGTCATCGATGCCATGGACAATCCTGAAGTCGCCGACCTCGCCCGGGTGCACGCCGTGGAAGGCGTCGGCGACATCGCTACAGAGGCCCTCTGTATCCCGTGGTCGGAAGGCCACCTGTTCTTGCTCGGTATCCGGATCACCACGCCTGTGACCTGCGCCTTCGCGGTTGGCTTTTCACTGCCGGCCCACCGGGAAGCGCTCGAAGACGCAGCTCGACAAGGCCAGCTGGTGATCGCCACCACGCCGCCCGAAGAAGCCGCAACGCACCAGCCGCTGTGGTTAGCTCTTGATCTCGATACTGAACGCATGCTGGGAGCCCTGCCGTGACCCTGGACGACTTCATTGCCACTGCCAAAGCAGCCGCCACCGCTGACAGTGCGGCGCTCGATATCCGCAACGCGCTCAACGAGCTTGTCAGCAACCACGAGACCTTGGCGCAGACGGTGCCGCTGCACAACGACGACATCGACGAAGTGCTGTTCGAAGACGACACCCTCACGGTGATGCTCTGCGAGACGACGCCCGGCGTCGATCAGGCCCCGCACGACCATCAACTGCAGACGATGATCGGCATCATCGACGGGGCAGAGGTCCATCGCTTCTTCCAGCGAACAGCCGACGGCATCGTGCCGGCCAAGGGACGCACCATCACGGCAGGCGACGTGCTTTCGATGACACCCGATGCCATTCACGCCATCGGGGCGCCTGGCCCAGAACAGTGCCGCGCCGTACACGTCTACCTCGGCCGGATCGCCACCGTCGAACGTTCACTGTTCCATCCGGAAACGCTGGCCGAAGAGCCTCTCACGATCGAGCGCTACGCCGAGTTCGCACGACCCGTGACCGGCGCGACCTAACGCGGTACGCTGACGCCAAGCCTTACCACCTTGTGGGAGAGCGGTCAGCGGTTCATCGCAACGTGAACTGATCGGGCCCGCCGAAGGAGCAACCGCCCCGGAATCTCTCAGGCACCTGTACCGCAGGGTGTTGGCCACTCTGGAAAGTGCTGAGCGTGACCCTCACCGGCCACCGGCTCAGCCACCGAAGGTGATCAAACTCTCAGGTACGCAAGACAGAGGGGGCATCCATCGAATGATTTCGAGGTGCCCATGTCTGAACGAACGCCCCTTCACCGGCTCCATGTTGAGCTCGACGGCCGCATGGTCGACTTTGCGGGCTGGGATCTCCCCATCCAATACGAAGGTGTCATCGCCGAGCACACGTGGTGTCGAACATCGGCTGCGCTGTTCGACGTGAGCCACATGGGTCTCATCGAGATCCAGGGCGACAACCCTGCTGCCTCGCTCGAACGCGTCAATCCGGCCGGGCTCACGACGCTCAAGCCGGGGGCGATTCGCTACGGCTTCCTGTTAAACGACGACGGAGGCGTGATCGACGACCTGATGGTCACCAACAACGGCTCCCACTTCTCTGCGGTGATCAATGCGTCTCGTCGAGACGTTGACGTCGCCTATCTACGTGATCGGCTCGACGACGTCGACATCATCGAGCGACCCGAGACGGCGATTCTTGCGGTGCAGGGACCTAAGGCCGTTGATGCAGTGTCCCGACTCGCTCCAGCCGCGGCCGACTTGTTCTTTCTGCAATCAACCACCGTCGAGATGGCCGGCACCGAGATCGGCATCTCAAGGTCTGGCTACACCGGCGAAGACGGATACGAATTGCTTGTGCCAGCCGAGGCTGCAGAAGCAGTAGCCCGGCTACTGCTCGACCAGCCAGAGGTGAAGCCGGCGGGCCTCGGTGCTCGCGACACCCTGCGACTCGAAGCCGGACTATGTCTCTACGGCAACGACCTCGATGAATCGGTGTCGCCCATTGAGGCCGATCTGCGCTGGGCCATTCCGAAGCGGAGACGAGAGGCCAAAGACTTCCCGGGCGCCACACGCATCATGGCCGAGTACAACGACGGGCCGGCCAGAGTGCGCGTTGGTCTCGCGGCGGACGGCCGCCGCCCCGTGCGAGAACACAGCACGCTGCACCACGGCGGCGAAGCCGTTGGCGAGGTCACGTCTGGTGGCTTCGGACCAACCGTCGACCGGCCAGTGGCGATGGGGTTCGTGCCACCCGCACTTGCCGAGATTGGCACCCAACTCATCGCTGACGTCCGAGGCAAAGAGGTGCCCATCACCGTGGCCCCACTCCCCTTTGCTCCCCACGGCTATCACCGAGCCCCCAAGAACTAGACCGACCGATCCCCTCAACCCACTCCAGCCACCAGTAGATCAGAGCGCCCCATGACTGATACCAACAACTCCCTCCCCCACAGCACGGACGAGTTCGCCCACCGCCATATCTCGCTCACGGCAGACGAGCGAGCCAAGATGCTGGCCAACCTCGGCTACGCGTCAGCGAGCGACCTGCTCGAGGCCGCCGTGCCCGATGCCATTCAGATCGACGCGCCACTCGCCCTCGATCGGGCCCACACCGAGGTCGAGGCGCTTGAAGCCCTCGCGGCAATGGCCAGCCGCAACCAGGTGGCGACGTCACTGATCGGCGCCGGCTGGAACAACTGCGTGACCCCGGCCGTCATTCGCCGCAACATGATCGAAAACCCGGCCTGGTACACCGCGTATACGCCGTATCAGCCCGAGATCTCTCAAGGCCGGCTCGAAATGCTCGCCACCTACCAAACCATGATCGCCGATCTCACCGGGTGCGAGATTGCGAATGCGTCGATGCTCGACGAGGCAACCGCCGCCGCAGAAGCAATGACCATGCTGCGGCGGGCTGACAAGACAAAGCGAACCGGCTTCTTCGTCGATGCTGAGTGTCACCCACAGACCATCTCGGTGATCGAGACTCGCGCCGAACCGCTCGGCATCGAGCTCACCATCGGCGACCCGACCACCGACCTTGTCGCCGACCAGGTGTATGGCGCCATCCTCGCCTCGCCAGGCAGCACGGGGCGCATTCTTGATGCCCAACCGATCATCGATCAGCTGCACGAGGCCAAGGCCGGCGTTGCCGTCACCACCGATCTGTTCGCCTGCACGTTGATGACGCCTCCCGGTGAGATGGGCGCCGACATCGTGGTTGGCTCGGCCCAACGCTTTGGCGTGCCGATGGGCTTCGGCGGCCCTCACGCCGGCTTCATGGCCACCCGCGAGAAGATGGCTCGCTCGCTTCCCGGTCGACTCGTCGGGTTGTCTGTCGACTCTGCAGAACGGCCGGCCTACCGCCTGGCACTGCAGACCCGTGAGCAGCACATCCGCCGTGAGAAAGCCACGTCAAACATCTGCACCGCGCAAGCGCTGCTGGCCAACGTGGCGGCGGCCTACGCCTGCTGGCACGGTCCAGAGGGCCTCGTGCAGATTGCCGAACGCATTCACCTGCTCACCCACCTCTTCCACTCGATGACGGTCGGCGCTGGCCGTCACGTCGGCAACGACACCTTCTTCGACACGGTGACCGTGACGGTGCCCGGCGCGGCGCGCGACATCGTGGCCAAGGCGGCCGCAGATGGCATCAATCTGCGCCTCGTCGACGATGACCGCGTTGGTGTCACCTTCGACGAGACCTCCACGCCAGCCATCGTCACCAGAACTGCAGCAGCCTTTGATCAGGGCGCCGAGATCGGCGACTTCGCCGAAAGCCCCGGGTTTCGGGCCAACATCCCCGCAAAGCTTCATCGCACCTCTGAGTTCCTCACAGACGAGCGCTTTCACCGATATCGCAGCGAGCACGAAATGCTGCGTTGGCTCCGCCGCCTGAGCGACCGCGACTTGGCCCTCGATCGCACCATGATTCCGCTCGGCTCATGCACGATGAAGCTGAACGCAGCGGCAGAGATGGAACCCATCAGCTGGCCCGAGTTCGCTCACGTTCACCCGTTCGCTCCTGCCGAGCAGAGCGCCGGCTACCGCGAGCTCATCGCTGATCTCGAGAACACGCTGGCCGAGATCACGGGCTACGACCGGGTATCGCTGCAACCCAATGCCGGCAGCCAGGGTGAGTACGCGGGGCTGCTCGCCATCAGCGGCTACCTCGACAGCATTGGCGAAGGCCACCGCGACGTGTGCCTCATCCCGCAATCGGCACACGGCACCAATGCGGCATCGGCCGTGATGGCTGGCATGCGGGTGGCTGTGGTGGCCTGCAATGACCGCGGCGATGTCGACGTCGCCGACCTCGAAGCCAAGATCGACGAACACGGGCCCAACGTGGCTGCGCTGATGATCACCTACCCATCAACGCACGGCGTCTACGAGCACACGGTCGTTGAGATCTGCGACAGGGTCCACGCTGCCGGCGGCCAGGTCTACACCGATGGCGCCAACCTCAACGCCCTGGTTGGCGTGGCCAAGCCAGGCCAATTCGGCTCAGACGTCAGCCACCTCAACCTGCACAAGACGTTCTGCATCCCGCACGGTGGCGGCGGCCCCGGTGTCGGCCCCATCGGCGTGCGCGAACATCTCGCTCCGTTCCTGCCTGGGCATCCGCTCGACGACTCGCTGCGCGACGGCGGCACCATTTCGGGTGCCCCGTTTGGCTCGGCTGGCATCCTGCCCATCTCGTGGATGTACACGAAGATGATGGGCCCAGACGGTCTCCGCCGGGCGACCGAAGGCGCGGTGCTGGCCGCCAACTACGTCGCCAACCGACTGCGTGAGCACTACCCCGTGCTCTACACCGGCCCAGAAGGGCTCGTTGCCCACGAGTGCATCATCGATGTGCGTCAGATCTCAGAAGAGACCGACGTGAGCGTCGACGACATCGCCAAGCGGCTCGCCGACTGCGGCTTTCACGCCCCGACTATGTCGTTCCCCGTCGCCGGCACGTTGATGATTGAACCAACTGAAAGCGAAGGCCTCGCCGAACTCGATCGGTTCTGCGACGCCATGATCGCCATCAAGGGCGAGATCGATCAGGTCGCCTCCGGCGCTATCGCCATCGACGACAGCCCCCTGCGCCATGCCCCGCATACCGCAGACGTGTTGCTGAGCGATGAGTGGACACGGGCCTACACCCGTCAGACCGCAGCGTTCCCCATCCCCGCACCCGACAAGTACTTCCCGCCTGTCGGCCGGGTCGACAACGCCTTCGGCGATCGCAACCTCAACTGCAGCTGCGCCCCCATGAGCGCCTACGAATAACTCGCACGGAGGTAACGAGCCGAGTTAGCGAGCTGGGTTAGCTGGCTTCGTCTGGGTCGATCGGGTTGTTGCGGAACGCTCGGGAAAGCAGCGGGGTCGACGGCTTCGATGACGTGTCGACGCCAGACTCGTTTGGCGACGTGTCATCGCTCGGCTCGTCTGCGTCTTCGGCCGATGCATCGGCCCCTTCGTCGCTGTCGTCCTCTGCGGCCCACTCCCACGGGAAGCCGCGATCCATTGGTCGACGCTGGCTTGGCCGCTCTGAAGGGCCCACAACCGTTGGTGGCACAACATCGCTCGCAACGGTCTCTGCCACATCGCCGGCCGCCGGATGATTTGCAGTGTCTTCCGGGCGTGGACGACGCGGTGCGGTGATCGTCATGGACAGATCGGGCTGCGGCACGCTCTCGAGATGACGACGGGGCGGCATCGCAAGGCGATGGTCAACCAACGTCCACCCCATCGGGGCCGTGCGGGTGCGCACGTGATCCTGACAAAGCGGAATACCACCGGTCGGTTCGGTCAGGTCAATGATGATGACCTGCGACTCATCGGTATTGAATTGCAGGGATGCAGCTGCCTCAAAGCGGCAACTCAGTCGCGCACACAGCAATCCCATGTGACTCAACGTAGCCATTTGCCCCTCCAAAGTGGTGGATGTCGCCGCTTGGAGGGGCGGGATATCCACAGCTTCGGGCCAGCTGAGTTTCGTTGCGGGCCGCTCAGACAGTAGGTTCCCGCCGTGGATTCGACCCCTTTCGCTGATGCCTCGGGCTGGACCGAGAACGAACAGGCGCGCATCGCAGTCGCCGATCAGTTCCGTCGTGGCCTCCACAACCTGGTGGGTGGCGAACACGACACCGAAGCCCTGTTGGCCCTTGCAAACACGCTCGACCAGACGCTGCAATCGCTCGACGACGCCCCGCCTCGCGAGCAGATTCTCGGCAAGTGGTCAGAGCCCCACACCGTCGAAATCCCCAAGGACAACGCGCAACTCTTCACCGGGGCCAACCGGCCCGTGTCCGGCCCTGCCAATCCGTGGAGTATCCCGCTCGACGTCTTTCGGCGCGGCGACAAGGCCGTCACCACCGTTGAGCTCGGACCGGGTTTCGAGGGCGCACCAGATCGCTCACACGGCGGTGTTGTGTCGGCCATCTTCGACGATCTCTGCGGCTTCATTCTGAGCTTCGACAGAAGCATCGCCTTCACCGCCTACCTCACGATCAACTATCACGCCGGCACGCCCATCCGACAGCCGATCACGTTCTCGGCGTGGACCGATCGCACCGAAGGTCGCAAGCTCTTCTTGCGTGGCGAATGTCGACTTGGGTCAGAGGATCCGGATGGCGAACTCGTGTCGTCGTGCGACGCGCTCTTTCTCAAGATCGACCCCATGCAGCTGCCAGCGAACTAAGCGCCAACGTTTGGTGGCAGAGTGACGGTATGGACGCTGTTGTTCCCGACCTCATCGCTCGTCTCGAAGATTCCGCCGCTGCCTCGCAGGGCCACCTCGTTCGGGTGATCGCGCTCTCTGGCTTTGGCCTTCGAGACGATGCAGACGGCGCTGTCGTCAACGCTGAGGGCATCGCCGGCCGAGTGCTCGGCGGTCTCTGTAACGAGGCCATTGCCACGGAGGCAGCCAACCTCGACGATGCGGCCAGAGCGGTCATCCAGGCCCGAGTCACCGATGCTGACGCAGATGCTGCCGGCATGGTCTGTGGCGGTACGGCGCACCTGCTCCTCTCCCCCGTTGGCGATCTTCCAACCGAGCTGGCTCGTCTCTTGCGAGAGGCAACGCCGCTTGCGCTGATCACACCAGCGGACGGCACCGGCCACGAGCTCGTGATCACAAAGAAGTCGGTTGTCACTCCAGACGGCGAGATCTCTGACACTGCAGGCGTCGACGAAGCACTGCTTGAGGTTGGGCGCACGGCGCTCCAAGGCGGCCGCACTACATCACAGGTCGAGAAGGTGGGCGACACCGAATATCTCGTGAGCACGATCGTGCCAAGCACCCGGGTTGTCATTGCCGGATCGGGACCGATGGCAGAGGCCATTGCCGCCCAGGGTGAGCTCATGGGGTGGACCGTCGATATCAACGAAGACGTCGATGCGGGCAAGGCGTTTCTCGCCAGCGCCGGACCGGCAGATGGTCTCGTGATCCTCAGCCATGATCGAGCGGTCGACGTGCCGCTGCTCGACGCCGCGCTCAACTCAGCCGTTGGCTACATCGGCGGTATGGGATCGCGCGGCACACAGACCGCAAGACGCAACGCGCTCGCCGAACTCGGCCACGCCGATCAATCCCGCATCAACGGCCCGATCGGGCTCGACCTCGGTTCGCGCAACCCGGCCGAGACAGCTGTCGCCATCGCAGCGGAGTTCCTCGCCAACCGAACTGGGCGAGATCCCGGCCGGCTGACAGACTCGTCAGGCCCCATCAACGGCTAACCAACGGGAGACCCCCTCGCCATGCGACCGAATCCGATCAAAGATCGACTCGACCAAGGCGAGACCGTGCTGGGCACGATGGTCTTCGAGTTTCTAAGCCCCGGCCTTCCGCAGATCCTTCAGGGGGCCGGCGCCGACTTTGTGTTCTACGACATGGAGCACAGCGGCTTCAGCTATGCCGAAGTCAAGAACCAGCTTGCGCTATGCCGTGGCCTCGACATCGTGCCGCTGGTACGACCACGGGCCACAACCCACGAGCACGCCGCGCAACTGCTCGACCTCGGCGCGATGGGCTTGCTGTTCCAGATGGTCGAGACGGCCGAAGAGGCGGAGCAGCTCGTCAGGCTCACTCGCTATCCGCCAACCGGGCAGCGTGGCGCCATGTTTGGTGGTGCACATGACGACTACTCGAGCCAGACCGTCCCACAGATCATCGACGGCGCACACGACAGAACGATGGTGTGCGTCCTGATCGAATCGGCGAAGGGCGTGGCCAATGTGGAGGAGATCATGGCCGTACCAGGCGTCGACGTGGCCCACCTTGGCCACGGCGATCTGTCGCTCTCGCTCAACGTTCCAGGCCAAACCGATCACCCGACGATGCAGGCTGGCATCGACACGATTCTCGGAGCGTGCGAAGCCCACGGCAAAGCAGCGGCCTGTCTGGCCGGCGACGTCGACACAGCGAACGACTGGATCAGCCGAGGTTTCCGCATGGTCAGCTACAGCTACGACATCGGATTGCTGGGCGGAGCGCTCCGTTCCGGCATCAATGCCATCAACGACCGTGCCATCAACGACCGGGCGACTACTGGCAAGGACCAGACGGCATGAAGACACAGCCGTTGCTCGACGACGCAGCCGTCGACGACTTCCGCACCAGAGGGTGGACCGTCCTACCAGACGCCTTCACGACCACAGAAGTGAGCGTCCTCGAAGACGCCGCACTGAACGTCATGAATCGGCCAGGCCCGGAGGTTGGCCGTGAGGCAGACGGGTCGCCCCATGTCTGCTGGGGCATGCACCTGTTCGATGAGCGGTTCGACGCCCTTATTCATCACCCATCGTTGCTCGCCGCCAGCCAACAGCTGCTCGGTTCTGACGTTTTTGTCCACCAGTCACGCATCAACATGAAACAAATGAACGGATCGGTGGTGGCGTGGCACCAAGACTTCGGCACCTATCACCGGGTCGACGGTGTCCCCGACCCACGCGGGATCATGATCGCTGTCTTTCTGGACGATCTCACCCATCTGAATGCGCCTCTCCTAGCCGTGCCCGGCTCACACCAGGAGGGACTCGTTTCCACCGCACAGCTCGATCCCTCCTCACCCGACTTCGACACCGTGTCGAAGTACCGATACGACATCACGCCAGACACGATGACCAGGCTTGTCGCCGACTACGGGCTTGAGACCATCACGGGAACGGCCGGGTCAATGCTCCTGATGGACATGACAGTGGTGCACGGTTCGTCGGTCAACATCAGCCCGCTGCGCCGGCTCGTGCTCTACGTGAACGTCTGCCCGATCGACAATCAGGGCACAAGCTTTGAGCGGCCCGAATACTACGCGGCCCGTGATTTCTCCCCGCTCCAACCCGGCCCGCCCGATGTGCTGTCTCGGTTCGCATGATCACCTTTGAACCCATCGACGCACCCCTCGGCGCCGTTGTCACGGGCGTCGACCCAACGGCCGAACCAACAGCCGAACTCGTTGACGCCCTCGCCGATGGTCTGCTCACACACGGCGTGTTGGTGTTTCGCGTGGGTCCCATCCAACCCGATCAGTTTGTGCGGCTTGGCCGGGCTTTCGGTGAGCTCGAGATCCTTCCCGAGCCAGACAAGCGTCACCCAGACCATCCCGAGATCTTCAATCTCACCAATGTGAAGGCCGACGACAACATCGCCGAGTTCGACGATCCACAGTCGGTATTTCTGCGCGGCACTGAGCGTTGGCATACCGACAGCTCGTTCCGACAGCTGCCCTGCCTGTGCACCATGCTCTATGCGGTCGAGGTGCCGGCCACGGGCAGTACCACCGAGTTTGCCGACATGGTGGCGGCCTTCGAAGGATTGCCTCCAGAGCAACAAGCGGAACTCAGCAGCCTCCGACTCGTGCACAGCTACGAATATTCACGGGCCAACAACCCCGGCAAACTCACGCCGATGGATGACGCCGAGCGAGCAAAGTTCCCACCCGTGTCACACCCCTGGGTCAGGCATCACGCCGACAACCGACGTTCGCTCTACATGGGAGGGCACGCCTCACACATCGAGGGTCGCGACATCGACGCGGGGCGGGCCGCCATCGCCGAACTGACCGAACAGGTGACCACGGACGACGTCATCTACGCCCACCATTGGCGCCAGCACGACCTTGTGGTGTGGGACAACCGCACCACGCTCCATCGGCTCCGGCGATACGACATCGCAAACCAACGAAGGGTCATGCGCCGCATCACGGTCGCCAACAACCATCCTGTGACGTGATGCTCACGACAACGCCAATCTCGCCGATTGTTGATTAATGGCCACACAGGCTCGGTCCTCCCACCCTCAGATGACTCCCTACGGAGCGCTCTACCAGCGTCCCGAGGGGCTCAAGCGCGCCGTCATGGCGCAGGCCAGGGAGGCGCTTCGGTCATTCGGCCAGGCCACCGCTGGCATGCGAGCAACCCCCGACTACTTCGTGATCGGCACCAAGCGAGGTGGCACAACCTCGATGGCCCGATGGCTCCTTGAGCATCCAGATGTGGCGTCGCTGTTTCCGGCACGCGAAACCCGCAAGGGCACCTACTACTTCGACGTGAACTACGAGCGAGGTGAGAGCTGGTATCGCTCACACTTCCCCACTCGCCAGATGCTTGATCGACGGGCCGCAAAGACTGGCCGTCGTCAGATCGTCGGCGAGGCAACGCCGTATTACCTGTACCACCCACATGCCGCCGCTCGAGCATTCGAGCTTGCCCCAGACGTGAAGATCATCGTGTTGCTGCGCGACCCCGTGCAACGAGCGCACAGCCATTGGATGGAACGCACCCGCAACAAGGTCGAGACGCTCGACTTCGCTGGCGCCATCGCCGCAGAACACGAACGCTGCGACGGCGAAGAGCAGCGCATGATCGACGATCCGAGCTACGTGAGCTTCGGCCATCAGCACTACAGCTACGTCGATCAGGGTCGCTATGCGCGCGGACTCGTGCGTTGGTACGAGACGTTTCCGTCGAATCAGATCCTTACGCTTCGCAGCGAAGACATGTACGCCGACCCGGCGACCATCTACGGACAGGTGCTCGACTTCCTCGACCTGCCAGCGCACGAGCCTGCATCGTTCAGCGCGTGGAACAACAAGCCAAAGGCCGAGTTCGATCCGACACTCGAAGCTGATCTTCGGGCCGAGCTTGCCCCAGACATCGCAGAGCTCGAGGAACTGCTCGGTCGCTCCATGAACTGGTCGTGAGTGGCCACCATGAGTAGCGAACCTCAGCGCGTGTTGTTTATTGGCGGCCTCGGTCGCTCTGGCACGACGCTGATCGAAAAGATGCTCAACGAACTGCCCGGCACGTTCGCCGTCGGTGAAACCCTGCACCTGTGGGAACGAGGTGTGCGAGACGAGGAGCGCTGCGGGTGCGGCGAGCCGTTCGCCACCTGTCCGCATTGGTCGAAGGTTGGTGAGCTCGCATTCGAAGGGTGGGACAACGTCGATACCGACCGCGTGATCGACTTGCGATGGAAGATCGACCGCAGCCGTCGCTTGCCATCGATCCTGGCCAAACATCGCGAGGGCGCAACGGGGCTGGACGCTGAACAGCAGGAATACCTCGACTACCTCCGGCCCGTTCTTCTGGCGTCAGCAGAGATCAGCGGCGCCGAGGTGCTTCTCGATTCGTCGAAGCACCTCTCGACGGCCGCCCTCCTGGCGCTCGACCCAGCACTTGATGTGCGGGTCCTTCACATCACCCGCGATCCACGGGGCGTGGCCTACTCGTGGACCAAACAGATCGACCGGCCAGAGGCCGAGGGCTCGCTCATGCCCACCTACAAGCCATCTCGCACCGCAACCCGCTGGGTCACAGACAACCTTGGGTTCGACAGCTTGGCAAAGCTGGGTGTGCCAACCCTTCGGCTTCGCTACGAAGACGTCCTTACCGAGCCGGCCGTCCGCCTTCGCGAGATCTTCGACTTTGCTGGTCTGACGTCTGCGGGAGGCGACAACGTCGACCTGCCGTTTCTGGACGGCAAGAGCGTCACGCTCACCACACCGATGCACTCGGTGGCCGGCAACCCGCTGCGCTTTGGCGGCGATGACATCACGCTTCGCCTCGACGATGCGTGGCGGAGCAAGCTCGACGAGAAGGCAAAAGCGACGGTGACCCGCATCACCCGCCCCGTGCTGACTCGCTACGGCTACAAGCCGTAGAACAGCTCAAGCGAACCGTGAGCTAGCTGAAGACGACTTTGCCGTTTGCGGTCTTCACGCCCTCAACCGCAAGGTGTTCGGCTTGCCGCTTCGGATCATGGGGAATGAGCCGGCCGCTGGCGGCGACCACCCGCCACCACGGCAGATCTTCCACCCGCTTCAACACACCACCAACGGCACGGGCCGCTCCCGGGTAGCCGGCTTCTGCCGCGATCTCGCCATAGGTCATCACGTCGCCAGGCCGCGTCTCGTTGAGCACGTTGACGACAGCGTGCTCAAACTCGGTGAGTTCGTCGTGCCCCTTGGTGGCAGTCAGTTCTCGGCCCACCAAGCATCGAGACGCGCCAGCAGCTCATCGTGTGCAAGCTCGCCCTCGGTTCGCTTCACCTCGAGCAAGTACGACAGCACCTTGCCGATCTTCGGACCGCCGCCCACGTCGAAGCGCTCCATCACGGCCTTGCCGTCGATTTGGGGCCGCTCGGCAGCTCGGGCATCAGCCTTTGCCAAGTCGACGATGCGTTCCTCGAGCTCGTCGATCTGACGATGGAGACGAGCTTCCTTGGACCGATTGCGGGTGGTGCAGTCGGCACGAACCAGTTCGTTGAGGTGACCAAGCAGATGCCCGGCGTCGCGCGCGTACCGACGAACAGCAGCATCTGACCAGCCATCGCCGTAGCCCTTGAACCGGCCGGACAGCCGAACCAGTTCGGCGACATCGCGCACGGTCTGCTTCTCGTATTCGAGCTCGCGCAGCCGCTTCTTTGTCATTTTGGCGCCGACCGCCTCGTGATGGCGGAAGGTGACGCCACCATGTTCGAACGAACGGGTCGCTGGCTTCCCGATGTCGTGAAAGAGCGCAGACATCCGAAGCGTGAGGTCGGCTCGGGTTCGAGCGGTCACGGCAATCGTGTGAGCCAACACGTCTTTGTGACGATGGATTGGGTCTTGCTCGAGCTGGAGTGCGGGTAGCTCCGGCACGATCTTGGCCGCATCACCAGACTCGCAGAACTCCCAGAGCGCGTCTGTTGGATCCTCAACAAGGAGGACGGTATTCAGACGATCACGCTCACTATCGAGACTCACGAGTCCACGTCTACCGTCGTCTCGGCCACTTGTCTACGTTGAATCGTGACTGGACCCGCTGTTCGGGCAACAACGGTGACCCACTCGTCGTCGGCGGAGGGCTCAGGAACATCCACGATGACGTCGCCGCCGGCAGCCTCAACGGTGACGTCGTAGAAGGTGTCGTCAGGAAAATCAGCGACCACCGGCTTCGTGGACCCAATGAGGAACACTCGTTGAGGCGCGGTCGCAAAGTCGAGCGTGAGTTCACCATCAACGGTCGACACATCAACCTCGGTGGCCGCGATGGCGGTGCCCTTGACGTCGTCGTGGGCAACTACGCGGGCCGAACCCTGGATGGGTCCGAGCGCGACACCGTCGCTTTCTGCGAGCACGGTGAGCGAGCCATCAAACGACGGCACTGTCACCAACCCAGAACTCACCACGACCAACTCGATGCCGGGCGGGGCCTCAACAATGGCCGACGATCGGCACGGGCCTCTCCCAGGGCAACTCACCCGTATGACGACGTCTGAGTCCACAACGGTTTGCTCGACAACTGGCCGACTCAGAATCCAACTGTCGCGATGCTCAACAGTTGCGAGGTCATCGCTGGCCCGCACTTCGATCGGCCCGGCCGAGTTCACCACGATGAGGCGATGAGGTGTGCCGATCTCGATGAGCGACGTGGCCGAACGATCGGCCAACCCAACGAGAAGCGCCAGCAGCACGAGCGCGCCAAGAATCCACCGCCAACGCGTTGATCTGCGCTCGCTGAACGTGGCCGGCATCGTCAGCGCTGAACGATCACTCGCTGAGGTAAATCACGACTCGACTGTCCGACCGCGATGCCGTACTCGCCAGCCGGAGTGGTCCAGCCATCGTCGCTCCACACCTCGAAGACCCGACCGGGGATCGTGATCGACAAGGTGTCGCTCTGGCACGAGTCGAGCCGGGCCACCGCAAAGCCGCCAAGCAAGCGCAGCGGGCGTCGCTCATCTCCCGACGGTGGTTCGACATACGCCTGCACAACGCACTTGCCAGCGCGGTCACTGGTGTTGGACACGGGAACCTCGACGGTGACCGGGCCCCCGTCCGAACCAAGAGACACCACTGATGCCTGGCCAACATCGAACGAGGCGTAGGAACCTCCGTGGCCAAAGGGCAGCAGCGGTTCGATGCCCTCGCGATCAAACCAGCGGTAGCCGACATGGCTTTGCTCGCCGTAGTCGAGCAGATCGCCATCGCCCGGCACCAAGCCGGTCGTTGGCGTTTGGTCGATCGACGCGGGGAACGTCACGGGCAGGCGACCGCCAGGATCGGCGGCACCTGTGAGCACGTCGGCGAGCGCACTGCCGAACTCTTGGCCCGGGTACCACGCCATCACCGCAGCTGGAGCGTCATCGAGCCACGGCAGATCGACAGGCCCGCCTGCGTTGAGCACAACGACCGTTCGCGGGTTGGCGGCAACGACGCGACGCACCAACTCGTCTTGCCGTCCTGGCAGACCAAACGTCGGGCGATCGTGGCTTTCGGTTTCCCAGTGCTCATCAAGGCCAACCACCACGACGGCAGCATCTGCGGCTCCAGCGACGGCTTCAGCGTCAGCCAGCATCTGGTCTTCGTCGACCGGCGGAAGATGTCCAAAGCGCAGACCGGCAAGCAGCTCGTCGTCGCCGCGAGACCACTCGACCACGACCTCGGCCACCGAGCCGGCCTCAAGATCAATCTCGCCAATCTTCTGGGCTGATGCCTTCTGGAAGAACGCATCGCCGGGAGTCATCGACGTCCAGTTGTCGACAACTTCGACGCCGTCGACGAACACCCGCGACGGGCCGACCGCCATCACACCAAACTGGTGGGTGCCGCTCCGGTCGATCCGAAGCTGACCGCGCCAGCGCTGCGACCAGCGCATGGGATCGGGAAGCTCGTCGATACCACCGGCCAGCATCACGGTGACCGACCGGACCGTTCGGGAGATCGCGACATCACCGCTCAGATCGGCGCTGCCGTAGATCTCAAGATCGAGTGGGCGGTCTGATCCCTCCCACTGCGATGGATCGACGTCTGGCAGGTAGCGGTGGGCCAAGCAACCAACTTCGTGGGTCACCGCTTCCGCTCCAAATACATCGACCAAGCCCGACATCGGCGAGGTGAGGTGGTGAGCCGGAAGCTGCGCGGATCCACCGCCTTGTATGACACCGGGGTCGGCGTTTGGTCCGATCACGGCCACTGAGCTGACGTCAAGGAGTGGCAGCGTGGTATTGGTGTTGCGCAGCAGCACCATGGAGTCGGCCGCGAGTGACCGGGCCAGGGCTCGCTCTTCTGGAAGATCAACGCTCAGTTCTGCTGGCTCAGTCTCGACCGATGCACCACCTGCCGCGTCAGCTGCCGGAATCGTGCGACCGGCCCGAATGGCGAGCTCGACGACCCGACGGACACGAGCGTCGATGGCATCCTCGGCAATGTCGCCAGCATCGAAGGCGGCTCGCAGTTTGGCCCCGAGCGCGAGCGGAGGGCCTGGCATCTCAAGGTCCATGCCCCGTTCCACTGGCTTGGTTGGGTGATGCGTGGCTCCCCAATCCGACATCACGAGTCCGTCGAACCCCCACTCGTCGCGCAGCAAGGTGGTGAGCAGCCACTCGTGCTGGGTGCAGTGGTCGCCGTTCAACTTTGTGTAGGCGGCCATGAGCGACCACACGCCAGCCTCAACCGCCGCTTCGAACGGGCGGAGGTAGACCTCTCTGAGCGTGCGCTCATCAACCTCGGACGACACGGTGAGTCGCCGATACTCAACGTCGTTGGCGACGAAGTGCTTGGCGCAGGCGCCGACGCCTTCGTCCTGCACGCCGGTGATGTAGGCCACAGCCATCTCCGCCGTGAGCTGCGGATCTTCACCGAAGCTCTCGAAGTTGCGTCCGCCGAGGGCGTGGCGGGCCATGTTGATGGTGGGGGCAAGGAGAACCGAAGAACCCTTGCGGCTGGTTTCGCGACCGAGGAGTCGGCCGATCTCAACAACCAGGTCGGTGTCGAATGTGGCGGCCATTCCGATCGATGCCGGAAGGCATACAGCACGGGCCCCGGTGGTGCTGTCGCCACGCGCGCCGTTCGGTCCATCGGTGACTTTGACCGTCCCGATGCCAAGCCGTGGCACCGCGGCCGTGCGCCACACATCGCTGCCAGACAACAGCGCGATCTTTTCATCAATATCGAGCTGATCAATCAGCTCCGCGACGTCACGAGCAGCACCATGTTCGACCATGGCAAGACGCTACCGGCACGAGCCAACGGGCGTCGGCCGAGTGAGCTGAGCTCAGCGGTTGGGCGAACTCAGGGTTATGCGAGCGTGAGCAGCGCAACAGCAACGAGATGGACTGAACCCATCGCCGCAGCCGACCGGATCGCCAGCGGTTCACCGCCGGCAGCAACGAGGGCCGAGCCAATCACCAGCAGCGCAGCAATGGCGATGCCAATAAGTGCCGCACCCTGGATGGCCGCAACCACGACCAAGGCGACGGCAAAGGCCGCCACGATTCGAAATGCTCGCCGATCGCTCGCCGTCCGACGAGTACCGCTCTGAAAGCCCGCAATGCGAGCGTCGTGCTCAAGTGCCGCTACCACAACATCTGCCCTTTTGATTTAGCGAACGTCGCCCTCGAGACGTTCTCTTCCGCAAGAACGTTCCTAGCACGTACTTCTGACATCGCTCTTTCAGCTAGCTGACACAACCACGCTTCGTCATCAGACCGTCACGAACAGAAACGGTCCGTCATCTTCTCGTCATCTGTCTGACACGAATTGCGCAAACATGATCGATCTGGTCGGGTTTCTCGCGACTTCTTGACCTGCTGAAACGTCCCTGATTTGCGGCCCCCAAACGTTGGGGACCACTACGAACGTACGCAGAAAGGTTGTGAGGGATATGAAGCGCCTTCTCGGGGGTGCCGTCATAGGAGCCTTGGCCATTGCCGGCCTTGGCCTGTGGAGCGGCGTCGTCGCCCTCCAGTTTCCCTGGCAAGTTCTGCCCGACTTCACCGATGTCGAAGTGTCCGTCACGCTGCCGGAAGAAGCGCAGATCGTGGCCGTTGAACCAATCGCGTTGGACTGCCGTGCCCGCATCTTTGCTGAGGTACCCGTCGAGGGTCGTCGAGAGCACACCGCGTTTGGCCGCGTGTATCGCACCGACACCGTCACGATGACCGCCCACGGCGATGTCGACACCTGCGTCGAGGGTGTCTCAACCCAGGTGACCTACCACCGCGATGGCCGCACCGAAGTGGTCATACCTGGCGAATCGATCTTGTTCGTCCGACCCCGCGTCGATGCGGTTGAGTCGGCCGCAACGGTCGAGGTCAACAAAGGACTCGTTGGCAAGGTCACCGACGTCGCCCCGTGGGTATCTGACGACCTCGGCCTCACTCCCCTGGCCTACGCATATGCGCAAAGCGTCATCGGCTCGAGTGAATGCATGGAGGCCGCCTACGACGTGACCGAACAGGTCCTCGTCGATGCCTACACCCAGCAGTTCCTCGACAACGGCGCCGACCCGTCGCAGCTGACGGTTCGCATCCAGGGCGAGCCGAACTTCATCGACTCACCAAAGCCCGATATGGGCGAGGTCAACATGTCGGTCGACGCCGGCGGCATCAGCTGCTCACTCAGCGACGAGCTGGGTGGCGCGACAAACGACAGCCGCTAGGCCACACACTCCCCCGATCAATTCGGGCCCGATCAATTCGGGCCCGGTCTATTCCGGGATGATCTGAAGCTCTGGAACCGGCGGTTCAGCCACGGGTGCCTCGGCAGCCGGTGGATCGGTGGCCGGCGGATCCGTCACGGGTGGATCGGTGGCTGGTGGATCGGTAGCGGGTGCCGGATCGGTCTCAGGTGGGCTGGTCGGAATCGGAATCGTCGGGATGGTCGGCGTCGTGACGGTTGGAATCGTCGGAATCGTGAACGTTGGGATCACGATCGACGATGAGGTCGACGCTGTCGTCGAGGTCGAGGCCGTCGTGGTTGTGGTGGCCACCGTCGTGGTCGTCAACCTCGTAGTGCTTGTTGAGGTTGGACGTGTGGTGGTTGGCCGACTCGTGGTGGTCGATGCCGTCGTGGCGACCGGTCGAGTTGCCGTCGTGCGCCGAATGGTTGTGGTTCGGCGGGTTGTGGTGGTTGTGCGACGGATCGTGGTGGCCGTGCGTTGCGTCGTTGCCGGACGCCGCGTGGTTGGGGCTGCGACCGAATCAGTCGCTTCGGTTGTTGAGCCCTCGGTTGTGGTCGGCGCCTCGGTCGTTGTCTCGTCATCCGAGGACTGGGTTGTTGAGCGAGAGGCGGCCGTCGGCTCGGGTTCGGTCGTGGGCCGTGTGGTGGTGGTCGCCTCGGCCTCGGTGGTTGATCCCTGAACCTCAACGAGCGTCGGACCGTCCTCGTCATCGCCAAAACCAGCGAGAATCCCGACACCGACCAAGTTGATCAGTCCAAGGAAAATCACTGAAAGAAGGGCAGTCCTGGCCCGCCGCGAGCGCATTCTCTCCAACACAGCCCGATCAGTTTGCTCCACAAATTCGGTCGTGCAACGGCGGATACCCAAGTTTTCGGGAACCGTCACGTTGTGTTACGACGGTGGCATGACTGACCAGGCAGAACCAGGCAAAACCGTGAAGAAGGCTTGGGACATGGTGGAAGAGGCCATGCAGAGCATCGACAACTTGTCTGCCGAGGACGTGAAGGCAGAGACCAAGAACGACGACGTCGTGCTGGTCGACATTCGCGACTTTCGCGAGCTCTACAACAAAGGAAAGATCCCCGGCTCAGTCCACGCCCCACGGGGCATGCTCGAATTCTGGATCGATCCTGAGAGCGAGTACTACCGGGACGTGTTTACGCCCGAGAAGCGCTACGTCTTGTACTGCGCAGCAGGCGGGCGTTCGGCGCTTGCGGCGAAGACGATGAAAGACATGGGGTATCCCGATGTAGGCCACCTCGAAACGGGGTTCGCAGGGTGGGAACAGGCCGGCCTCGAGGTTGAGCAAACACAAGAGGGGTCCAAGTGGATCCCTGCACCGCGCGACTAGCAGCGCAACAGGCGCCTGCTACGACGCGGCGACCTAGTTAATGACGATCACTTGGCCTTCGGTGTTGATCTCAACACCGGCGACGTCGAAGTCGACAGAGCGCCCCGTGCAGTCGAGCGCCTCGTAGATGATCGGGCCTTCTGGAATGCGCTTCTCGACCGACTCCCCAACCGGGATGCGCTCGTCAGACAACAGCTCGTCGATGCCGAGATCGATCGACGCCGCAGGGTTGTAGAGCAAGAAGCACACTTCGTCTGAGCTCTGATTGTCGAAGATCACGGTGTAGACGGGGGCTGGCTCGTCTGTCACGACCATGCCTTCTCCAAAGATGATCTCGCCGCCGACGAACCACACCATCTCGTAGAGGCCGGCTGCGAACCCGTCCTCGTCGATGGCACACACGAAATAGTCGAATCCGTCGGTGCCGGAATCCCAGATCTGGCCGAAGGTGCTGTAGGTATCGTCGATTTCTCCGTCAACGAGCCACACCGCGTCCCAGATGGTTCCGTCTGGCACACCGAGCCAGTTGAACCAGACACAGATTTCGGTTTCGCCTGACGTTGCGGAGACGACGAAGCGGGTGTCTTCGAGCGGATCGCCGATGCCGAGGCTGAACGACGGTGCGAACGCAATGACGTCGTTGGGATCAAACGTTGGGTCTTGAGCCGGAGGCGCCGCATCTTCGAACTGCATCGGCGTGGCGGTTCTGGCTTCTTCCAGAAGAGGCAGGGCAAGGTTGACCGGCCGGATGCCATTGAGGAAGCCACCAATGGGAATGCACTGATCTTCCTGGTTGATCAACCCGTCGCCGTTGGTGTCGGCCAGCACACGACAGTCGACGACCGGGCCATCAACGGTGGCCGCAGCCTGCGTTGGCACGCCGATGAGCTCACCCAGTTCATTGACGGCAGTGCCGCCGCTGTTGCCACCGGCGATGGTGGCATCAGTCTTGATCCACGCACGCTCATCGAGCCCCGCTTGGGCCGTGAACCCAGACACCGATCCATTGGTGAACGTGATCGTGTCGCCACCGATCGACGGGTAGCCGAGGATCCGAATGTCTTCGCCGATCACCACCTCGTCGCTGTTACCTATGGGCAGTGCGGGCAAACCGAGGTCCGTCACCGCTGCTCCATCGGTCGTGCGAGCAATACGAACAACGGCAAGATCGAGCTCGATGTCGGCCACCAGCAGATCGGCTTCGAAGGCCAGGGTGGGTGGGCGCCCTGAGTCTTCGGTGATCGCGATACCGATGGTACTAAACGGGCAGAACGAGTCACGTGCGATCACGTGTGCGTTGGTGAGGATGGTTCCGTCGGTGTCAACCACCGTGCCGGAGCCGGAACAAATCGGTGTGCCATCTGCATCGAGGAGCTGAATCTGCACCGTCGACGCAGCCAACATCGCGACCGACGGCGGCTCGTCGGATGGTTGGTCATCTGTGGGTGCCACCGAGGTTGACGGGGCAACGCTCGTTTCCGTACCGGCGGCAACCGTCGTGGTGACGAGTGCTGTCGTGGTAGTGCTGTCGGTTGCCGCCGTGTCGTCACCTGACCGACCGAGCGCAAATGCACCGCCGGCCACAAGAGCAAGCGCCGCGATGCCGCCGCCCACCATCAATCCCTTCTTGCTCTTCTTCCCTGCGGGTACCGCCGGGCTGCCGGCAGCCGTGGACACCGCCGGGGGACGCTGTGTTGGAGGATGCTGGGTTGGAGGATGCTGGCCACCGAACGCCGGCGTTGGTGGCTGGTTCGGGGCGACGGTTGGAGAGCCTGACACAACGGTCGGACGGCCTGGCACCGGTGGCTGCTGCGACGGCGGCTGCGGGGTCGTTTGACGCGGTGGCGGTGTTTGCGTTGGTGGGGTTTGCGTCGGTGGGGCCTGAGCTGGCGGCGCAGGAGTCGGCGCCGCTGGTGCGGGTGATGGCGTCGCGGCAGGGGGCGGCGTTGGTGTCGCGGGGTTTGGTGTCGCTGGGGTTGGAGGAGTCGGGGTCGGCTGCGCCGCTGAACCTGGTGATGTCGGACCACCGGGAGGCAACGGAGGAGTGTCACGGGGCGGGGTGGCCCCAGCCAGTTGCGTCTCTTCAGACTCTTCAGATCGTCGAGAACGACGCGTCGGCCGATTCGGTGCCTCTGGCTCAGTCGGCTCGTTGTTCGGATGCGGGTCCTCGCTCACCCCGCCACGGTAGGCCGAAATACCTACGTCGAGAAGAACTTGACCCAACCCGAATCGTGGTGGGGCGGTTTGGGAATGAGGCAGATATGCCGATGTACGTAGGGTGAAGCCCCTTCGTCTCATACCAGCGAGTTTGCTTTTAGCGTCGGCACTCGCTGTTGGTGGGCCAGCGACTGCTGACAGCCACGAACAAGAGGGGCTCCTGCCGACGAAGACAGACGACCAGAACGAGCCCTTTGAGCTCGAACCCGTCGACGTTGACCTGTCGAACTACAACGTGGATCCACTGACCTTCGACCTTGAGCGCACAACGTTCACCGAGATCGGATGGATGCGGGAACAGCTCGAGCGAGACGTGCGCAAAGCAACCATCGCTGAGGCGTTCGCCATTGCCGACTTGGCAGACGCACGCGCCGATCGGAGCACGGCCCGCTCAGAGCTCCAGCAATCCAACATTCGGTTGCAGACGATCGCTCAGTCCTTCTCGTCGGCCGCAGTCGAAGGGTTCCTCACTGATCTGTCTGGCGACCTCGACGACGTGCTTGCGCCCGACCTGCAAACCATTGCCTCGAACTCGCTGTCTAACTACACGACCGAGCAGATCTTGATCGATCGGACCAACGCCGAACTCGCAGTGGAAAAGGCCGAAGCACAGCTCGAGGATGCGGACAGCGCCGTGGCTCGCGAACTGACAGACCGCAAGGCGGCTAAGGCCGAGGTCGAAGCGGCAGAAGGTGTCATCGAACAGTTCGAGCAACGAGTCGTCGAACATGCCGCGATCGACGAAGCCAAAGACAACGCCGCTCGCCGCCTCGGCGATTCGTTCGCCAGCCAAGAGCCGGCCGAGGGTCAGCTCGTTGTGAACGCGAACGTCGAACTCACGTCTGTGGCCGGTGTGTTCAAGGTCAACAGCCAAATCGAAGAGCAGCTCGACGCGTTGATCGCCCATGCCCGAGCCGATGGCTTTGAGTTCGGTGGCGGCGCCTACCGAACCGTCGAGTCGCAGATTGCGTTGCGCATCGCCCACTGCGGTGGAACCGAACCTGCTGATCTCGAGCCTCTCCCTGAAGAGGCAACGCCGGACGAAGTCGAAGCCCGCGACGCGGAGCTGGCGGCCTACCGCCGGTTTGTCATCTACGAAGCACCAGCAGGGTCGTGTTCACCACCCACGGCGGTGCCCGGTCAGAGCGAGCATCAGCTCGGACTCGCGATCGACTTCACAGACAACTCCGGCAACATCTTGACGTGGGGCAGCGGTCACTTCGCTTGGCTCGTCGACCACGCTCATCTGTACGGCCTCTACAACCTCGAGAGCGAAGCGTGGCACTGGTCGACCACCGGTAGCTAGCGCAAGTCTTCCCACGCCCAAAGGGCCTGCGGGACTGCCTTTTTGTAGCCAGGCCGTTGGTGTGCAAGGGTCGGACTCGAATCCCTCGAATCCCTCGAATCGCCCATACGACTCCACTGAGGTCGACACCCCCGACGGCAACCACCGCGGCCCCGTCGGGGGCATCTTGCCGTCGTCTTCAGGACGCATCGCCCATTCAACCTCCGGCGCTTCGGAACGTAACACGTCCGATTTGGCTCCGACTGGTCGGGCTGTGACGCGCCGTCAGAAATCTGCCTCTGAACCCAGAAGTGCGACCTACAGCACCGGATACCGGGCTGCCCACGGCGCAGCCTCTTCGAGCCGGGCCGCCAGCTGGATCAGCAGATCGTCTCGTCCGAGGCCAGCCACGAGCTGCACACCAACGGGTAGCCCCGAGTCAGTCTCATGGATCGGCAACGAGATGGCCGGTTGACCGGTGGCGTTGAACGGCAACGTAAACAAGCCAATGAGCGCATACGTCGAAGCGATCTTCCATGGCTTGTCTTCCGGCGGCCACAGGTCGTCGGTGCGAAGCGGCGGACACCCGGCAGTTGGCGTGACCAACACGTCGAAGTCACTCATCCAGTCCATCAACGCGGTGGCCCAGAGCTGCTGTTGCTCTTGTGCCGCTGACCACTCCGAAGCCGTCAGACCTCGACCGCGTTCGGCGGCCGTCCAGTTGTATGGCTCAACCTCATCAGCTGTCAGCGGGCGACCAAGAAGTTCTCCCAACCCATCAACACGGCGAGCGATACCACCCATCCACAACCGACCGTTGACCGACCCGTCGCCGCCAAACATCACCTCGCCGGTCACCGGAACGATCTCGTGGCCCATCTCTTCCAGCAGCCTGGCGGTGACGTTGGCCCCTTCGATGCAATCAGGGTCGATCGTGCGCGTCCCGCCGTCGGTGAGCAGGCCGATGCGAAGCTTCGACGGGTGGCCTGCGAGCTCGTCGACGTAGGGACGCACCGGCGCGGGCAGCTGGAAGAGGTCAACGTCCGTGGCGCCCTGCACCGCATCGAGCAGAGCGGCTGTGTCTCGCACCGATCGCGTAACCACAAGCTCGGAAAGCAGCCGCGAGATGTTTGCCCGATTCGGCACTCGACCTCGTGAGGTCTTGAGCCCCACCAGCCCGTTCCACGCGGCCGGCAGACGCGTCGAACCGCCACCGTCATTGGCGTGCGCAATCGGCACCATGCCGCTGGCGACTGCCGCGCCGGCGCCACCGCTGCTCCCAGCCGGTGAGCGTTCGAGATCCCATGGATTGTTTGTTGGCCCGCAGCTCAGGGGCTGTGTGGTTGGGCAGCTGCCAAGTTCGGGCAGATTGGTTTTGCCGAGCGTGATGAGTCCGGCTTGGCGAAAGCGTCGACCGAGCTCGGTGTCGCCCTCGCTTTGGCGGTTGACGTCCTTGAGCGCCCGGTTGCCGAGCCAATGCGGCATCCCAGCCTGCGTCGCGCCGATGTCCTTCAACAAGAACGGCACGCCGGTGAACGGACCGTTGGGAAGTTCAGGACTGGCAGCCGCTTCCCTCGCTCGTTCGAAGTCGGTGTGGATGACTGCGTTGACCATCGGGTTCAGTCGTTCGATCCGCTCGATCGCTGCGTCGACCAGCTCGAGCGGCGTCGCCTGGCCGGATGACACGAGCTCGGCGTGTCCAAGCGCATCGAGGCGGGCCAGATCATCGCCAGCACCCTGCTGACCAACGCGTTGTTGACCAGCACCCGATTCCACAGCATCGTTCGTCATGACCGCACAGTACGCGGCACACTCGGGCAGATGACAGCCAACGGCGAACTCAAGCGCCAACTCGGCGTCTCAGACGCCGTGATCATCGGGGCCGGATCGATGATCGGCGCCGGTGTGTTTGCTGCGTGGGGTCCGGCCGCCGACGCAGCGGGCACAGGGTTGATCATCGGCCTCGTGGTGGCGGGTGTCGTTGCACTGTGCAATGCCATGTCTTCCGCACAGCTTGCGGCTCTTCATCCGGAGTCTGGCGGCACCTATGTGTATGCCCGCAAGGAGCTCAGCCCGTTCTGGGGCCACGTTGCCGGGTGGGGTTTCGTGGTGGGAAAGACAGCGTCATGTGCGGCCATGGCGCTCACGGTCGGTGCGTATGTGTGGCCAGAACAAGCCAGAGCCGTTGCCGTCGTTGCTGCCATTGCCATCGCCGCCGTGAACATCGGAGGTCTGAGCCGCACGGTGCAGGTCACACGGGTGCTCCTGATTGTTTCGCTCACCGCGCTCACTGCCGTGGTCGCATCGGGAACAGCCAGCGATGGCTTCGACGTCGGCCGGATCACTCCGATCGACTCGAGCCTTCGCGACATCTTGCAATCTGCCGGTCTGCTGTTCTTCGCCTTCGCCGGCTACGCCCGCATCGCAACGTTGGGTGAAGAGGTCAAGGAGCCGCACGTGACCATCCCACGAGCGATCCCCGTTGCCCTCCTCGGCGTCCTCGCTCTCTACGCCGTTGTTGGCATCACCACGCTGTCGACGATGCCAGCCGACGACCTCGCAGCAACCGGAGCGCCGCTTGACTTGGTTGCGAAGGCTGGAGGGTTCGAGGGAGCCCGGCTCGTCGCTCGAATCGGCGCCGGAATCGCCGCATGCGGCGTGCTTCTTAACCTGATCCCGGGCGTGTCGCGTACGACACTGGCGATGGCTCGGCGGCACGAGCTGCCCACCTGGTTTGCGCATGTCGACGCCAAACGACAGCTGCCGCTTCGAGCCGAGCTCACGGTGACAGTCGTGGTGATCGCCCTCGTGCTGCTGCTCGATTTGCGGAGTGCAATCACCGTCTCCGGAACCGCCGTGCTCACGTACTACGCGCTCACCAATGCGTCGGCGCTTGCGCTCGCCCCAGAGCAGCGTCGGTGGCCGGCTGCGTTCGCCGTTGTCGGCTTGGTTGGCTGCGTTGTGCTCATCGTTTCACTGCCACCTCGGGCGCTGATCGGTGGGCTTGTCGTTCTGGTTCTTGGCATCGCAGCCCGCCAGGTGGCACAGAGGGTGGGCGGCGTCGGTACGGAAGACAGAACTGAAAGCGACAACCACTAGGGTCGCGGTCGCACGAAACGGAGCCATCGTTGATCGAAACCGAAGTCGATATCACGACCCCCGAGGGTGAGATGAAAACGTTCATCTACCACCCAGAAGACGACGGACCGCACCCGATCGTTCTGTATTTGATGGACGCCCCGAGCATTCGCCCCGCTCTGAAAGACATGGCCTCGCGTCTGGCCACCGCCGGCTACTACGTGATGCTCCCCTACCTCTTCTATCGAGGCGGTCCCTACAAAGAGTTCGGGCTCAGCGATCCAGACATGCACGAGCGCTTCGAGCTCATGGACGGGGTGACCCCCACCAACATCTTGAGTGATGCTGCGGCCCTTCTCAGCTACGCCGACAACGACGACGACGCTCGCGACGGCAAGTTCGGCGCCGTCGGATTTTGCATGAGTGGCGGGCTCGCCATCTCACTGGCGAGAGCAATGCCAGACCGCATGGCTGCAGCTGCGTCGATCCACGGCGCCTGGCTGGTGCGAGACTCGGCCGACTCCCCCCACCTAAATCTCGACACGGTCGCTGCCGAGGTCTACCTCGGATGGGCCGACAACGACAGCACGGCCCCAGTTGAAGAGATTCCCATCATGACTGAGGCGCTTGAAGCGGCAGGCGTGCGTTACACGCTCGATTTCTACACAGACGCCGTCCACGGCTACGCCCCGCCCGGCGGCGAGCGGTACAACCGTGCTGCGTCAGAACAGCACTGGGAACGAGTCCATTCGATGATGCGACGTAACCTCTGACATGGCTGAACTCATCGAAACAGGCGACGGTTTCACCGTGACACTCAGCCGCTGGGAGCACTTCGGAGCGATTAAGCGCAAAGACATCTACGTCCCGCTCAGCTCGGTGAAGCAAGCTCGCTGGTCCGGCAACCTCTTCAACGAGATCCGCGGTGTGCGGGTCCCGGGAACGTCGATTCCTGGCCGGCTTGCCCTTGGGACCTGGCGCGTCAACCACGACAAAGACTTCGTCGCTTGGTACCGCGACGAGCCTGGCTATGTGATCGATCTTGTCGACCACGACTTCGTCCGCCTGGTGATATCTAGTGACCGGTTCGATCTCATCGACGACCCGGAGACTCGCTGAACTCAGCGAGTTGAAAGCTTTGATCAGGCGGGGAACGACGCGATGTCGTCAGCCAGGATGCTGGCGTGGGCCTTGGCCTGATCCCAGCGATCTTCGATGAGCGAACCGGGACGGGGTGGCGAGATGCCAACGAACGTCGACGGTGGCAGGTCGGGGCGGTCGAACAGGGCAATGTCGAAGTCGACAGCCTTGCCGAGCGGAGCCTCAACGACGAGAGCCACTCGCTTCTCTTCTGGGTCGTGCATGTACATCACGACGTGGGAAGGAATGCCGCGATCGGGCTCTGGCTGGTACTCGCCGCTCAAGATGGCAAGCGCTCCCTCCGGTCCGAAGATCGACGGTTCGAGCGAAGAGAACTGATTCTCTTCGTCGAACTCTGGAGAGTGAAAGTCTCCTGGCGTCTGGTACGCCACGAAGTACGAGCCTTCTCCAATTGGTCCACACGACAGACTTGGCCACTGAGCCACGAGTGATCACCCTTTCCAAACACGTCGAGATGCGACGACCCCCCATTGTTACGCCTTGAGACGCCGGTTACATGCACTGTCGCAAATAGCGCAACGACGGGCCGAAAAGTGTCGGCCCGTCATGCTCAATGATCTGTGGGTTGTTGACCGCTCGTACGTCGGTCGGGTGGGCCGGTTAGGCCGTCTGAGTCTGGGTGCGGAACTCGGTCGAGTCACTGAAGAACAGCATCACTTCGCCTCGGTTCATCGCACCGATATCGAGGTTGTTCAACCAGAAGCTGTAGCCGGTGTCATCAGGATTACGGCAGAGCACGTTCTGGTAGACCAAGTTGGTGAACTGGAAGTTCGAGATCTGGCCGTAGGTAGCGTTGAACTCCGTGCTGTCTGCAAAGAAGGCGCTGATCTCACGCATTGACATCTGTCCGGTGTTGACCTGGTTGAGCCAGAAGTCGAAGCCGGCCTTGTCTGGCACTCGAGAGAAGTAGGCGACGTAGAGGCGGAACACCTGACCGCCGACCGGGTCGGTTGTCATCGAGCCGAGGTGGGTGGCGTCCGATGGGGTGTAGAAGGAGCAGCTGGCGTTGGCTTGGACGGGGTTGCTGCTGGACTCACAGGTTGAGCCTTGGTCGGGGTTGGTCACCACGGGGTTGGCTGGTGGAACGCCACCCGAGTTGCTCATGGCGACGTGATCGTCTGAGGTGAAGTGCATCACGGTGTACAGGCGACCGCTTGGTGCGCAGGCCAGGCCGATACCGATGTGGGTGAAGCCCGTGCTGAGAATGTTGGCTCGGTGCCCTGACGAGTTCATCAGATTGTGCACGGCCTGGTTGGTGGTGCCGTGGTTGTAGGCGAGATTTTCGCCGGCGCCCCAGATGCCCTGGCCCGAGAAGTACCAGTCGTGAACGTTGGCGTTGAACATGGCGTGGCCATCAAGCTGGCCGATGTTGTTCAAGTGGTTCGCCACGTCAGTGGCGTATCCCTCCGCGAGAGCGAGGCGCTGCAATGGAGCGAGGCCTCGAGCCGCCCGTTCTGCGTTGACTTGAGCGAAGACTTCGCTCGACATCTCGGCATAGTTCGGAGCAGCAGATGCGGGTGCCGGGGCGATCGCAATGGTCATCAACGTCGCAGCCAACAACGAGAGAGCCATCGTTATCCGAAGGAGTGCCCGTAGGGGGTTGAGAGTTGGTCGCCGCATGTCGTTCGATCGATCCAGTCAGAGATTCAAAAGTGCTCGCTCTCTCAACGTCGGCGGATCGACCGGGTTTTCTTGAGGCCTCCGGGTGATTGTCTGCGGGAATGATTCGTTCGACCCATGGATGGACGTGGATCTGCGTCGAGACGCGTCAAGACCCGCCTCGAAAGGCGGGTCTTGACGTGTCGTTCTGTGGGGTGGGTTAGCTGTTCAGCTTCTCCCACGCCTCCAAACTGGTCTCGGCCATCACCCGATGATCACGGGCGATCTTGGCCGTCTCCTTGTCTGGCAAGCGGCCACCGATTGCGATGGCACCAAAGCGATTGCCAGCGAAGTAGGCGGCGTAGCGATCAACGGGGAAGAAGCCGCCGAGGTCGGCCGGGGCCGTGGCCTCTGCCACCCACTCACCGGGCGAAACCGCATCGAGATTGAGCCCGCTCAGGGCCTCCATCACTTCTGCGTCTGTGGTGCGGTCGGCGAAGTCACGACCGTTGTATCGATACGCCTCGGTGCCGTCCGGGGCGATCACGATCATGGCCGGCAGAGCGATGCCACCTCGATCCTCTGGATCGAACAGATCGAGGCCCTTCAGGATCGCTTCGCCTCCTGGATCGGCGACCATCGTGATGTGTTTCAGCTTCCAGCGTTCGGCCATGCCGGCCTGACGTTCGTCGTCGTTTACCGAGACCGCGATGACCTCTGCACCGGCGCCGTGAATGTCGTCAATCGTTGATTCCAGCCGCACGAGCTGGGCGCAGCAATACGGTCACCAGTCGCCTCGATAGGTCATCAGGATGATGGCCCCTGAGCTGCGGCGGAGGTTGAGAACGGCGTCGTACATGGCTCCCACCTTTTCACCGTCTTCCCAGCGACGCCAACAGCGAAACGCGCATCGCTGGTCGCTCCTCGTCGGCCGGCCATCTATGTTTGGACCATGAGCAAGAACCTTCGTCAATTCACCAAAGCCGTGTACGCCTTCGACGCTGTCGTGAACCGCGTCGAGGCTGACGCATGGGGCAACCAGACCCCCTGCGATGAGTGGGACGCCCGGGCGCTCGTCGAGCACCAGTGCGCGGTACTTCGAGGCGTCACCGAGGTCGCGCAGTCGGGTGCAATGGCGGCGCCGAATCCCCCCGACGACATGTCGGATCCCGCAGCCACGTGGGCCGAGACTCGCGACGGCGTGCTTGGCGCGCTCGACTCGGCCGGCACCTTGAACCAACAGGGTCCGTTCTGGTTCAACGCCGAGACCGTGAACGACATGATCGGCATCGTTACCTGGGATCCACTGGTGCACTCGTGGGACTTGGCGAAGGCTACGGGTCAAGACCCGGCCATGAACGAGGCGTTGGTGCAGGCCAGCCTCGAGACGCTGCAGCCGATGGCCGGCATGCTCTCGAAGTCGGGGCGCACCGCAGAGGCACTCGAGGTCGACAGCGCTTCGGTCATCGACCAGTACCTGGCACTCGTGGGCCGAGATCCGGCTTGGACGCCGTAGCCGAGGGCCCTTCAGCCTTCGTGGCTGATCTCGTACCCGCTCTCCCCAACGGGTACGAGATCAGCGGCATCGAGTTTACGTAGTTGGCCCTCCGATGGCGGATCGGGCGAAAAAGTTCACGTTCTCGCAAGAACTGTCAACCGATGACTGATCAGAAGCGTTGTTCTCTGTGATGGAGCATTTTCCTTCTAAACAGCGGGCAGTCGGCGGCACGCCCGATGGGCGTCGAGAGCCATTCACGACTGATGCTTCACGTTTCTTCGCCGACGTGAAAGATCCGCTCGTTGGTGCGCTGACGATTCGAACGGGCAGTCGGCCGTTGGCGGAAGACTTGGCTCAGGAGGCGATCGCAAGGGCCCTTGCCAACTGGCCGGTCGTCTCGACAATGACCAATCCTCGAGGCTGGGTCTTCAAGGTGGCGTTCAATCTCTCGACGTCACACTGGCGTCGGCTGCGAGCCCGGCGCCGAGCTGAAGCGCGAGACACGACAGGCGAGCATCCGCATCCTGGCCCCGAACTGCTCACGGTCGATCAGCTCGTGCTGCGAGACGCCATCGCAACATTGAGCCCGCGCCAGCAAGAGGTCGTGATCCTCCGCCACTTCGTTCGCATGAGCGTGGCCGAAACGGCCGAGACACTCGGCGTGACTCCCGGGACCGTCAAGACCCTGAACCATCGAGCGTTTGCTCAGCTTCGAACGTCCCTCGCCTCGGTGATGGGAGATGCTGATGGCGACTGATCAGCTCACACCAGAAGAGCTCGGCCGAGCGTTGTCGAGGCTTGCCGGACCGCCAGACGCGGCCGTGCTCGAGAGTGCAACTCGGCAGAGGGCCAAGCAGATTCGCAGGCGCCGACACTTGGGGCGTGGCATCGGGGCCACCGTGGCGTTGGTGCTAACGATAGGCGTCGGTATCGAGCTGGCCGATCGGCTGAACGGAGAAGAGACCGTTGCGATTGAGGCCGGCTCCCCAGACCCCGCAACACCACTCACCACGCAGCTCAGCGAGCCACTCGTGGCGCCGGCACCAACCGTCGAAGTCTTGATCGAAGCGGTTCGCAACGATGACCTCGCCGCCATCTCGGCCCTTCTCGACGCAGGCGCCGACATCGACCAGCCGGGTGACTTCGGATTTACCCCGCTCATGATTGCCTCGATCCGAGGCAACGCGGAATCAGTGCAGCTGCTTGCCGACCGAGGGGCAAACCCCAATCTGTTCAGTTCGTCTGGCTACACGGCCCTACAGCTCGCTGCCCGAAGCGGCAATGCCGACGTTGTGCTCGTTCTCGCGGCACTCGGCGTCGACCTCGAGACAGCAGCAGAGACTCGTTTCGGACCAACGGCGTTGATGATTGCGGTGAGCCATGATCAACGGGCATCGATCGATGCCCTCATCGACGCCGGCGCAGATGTGAGCGCAGTCGATCAGACCGGACGCCCGCTTGTTCACTACGCGCTCGACACGCTCGACATCCGTCCTGACGACGCCACCGCTCGGGCACTGGTGGCGACAATTTCTGAGGCCGGAGCTGTGATCACCACACCTGATGGCGAGGTCGTGCGATTGTCCGATCTTCCGCTGGACGATGTGATGGAGCTTCTTATCAACGCCGACTCGCCGAGACAGTCGTGACCAGATCAAGCGTCGAACGGTCATGAGATCGGCAGGCCTTCGGTGGCTTTTGGTTCCCTGGCGAGACCTCACTCTTGTCGTTGCGCTCATCGGAGCGGCGGCCGCACCCGTGTTTCTGGTGGCCACCGCAGGGTTGTGGCGAGCGGGAGCCGCCGACGAGATCTCGCAACTCCTCATCAGCACAGGGCCTGATTCAGACCGACTGCTGACCGTTGAGACCAACGCGTTCTTCACCCAAGAAGGAACTGCAGCTGCTGACCAAGCGGTGACCGCCCGATTGGCCGACATCGAGGTGGCTGAACCAGCGATCCGAACCCTTTCAACGCCTCGGGGCTTGGTGGCAAACGGGCGTGACGGCGCCCCGCTGCCAACACCGGTTCGGCTCGTGAACCACGACACCGCCATCCAAACCATCGACTACGTCCGGCACCTTCCCGACGAGTTCGAGGGAGCCTGGATCTCGGGCTGGTTGGCCGAAAAATACGACCTGCAACTTGGCGACACCC
This sequence comes from uncultured Acidimicrobiales bacterium, assembly GCA_938009905.1. Lineage (GTDB taxonomy): Bacteria > Actinomycetota > Acidimicrobiia > Acidimicrobiales > SZUA-35 > CALEWY01. The sequence continues at coordinate 32,257 of CALLGK010000034.1, forward strand.
TCGTGTACTTCTCCGACGCAGAACCAGAGCAACCAGGAGCCGAGATGGCACCCGGCGGTGGCGGCACAGCCGAGATTCTGGTGGTTGGGATCTACGAACAGCTGTGGACAGAAGAGGGCGGCGTGCCTGCGAGCGATCGCGGGGTTGACCTCGATGCGTTCGTCGACACCCTGCCGCCCGAATTGGTGCCGAGCTACGTCAGCCCGTTCCAAGCACCCGGCTTCTCGCTGGTCTTCGTTGATGACGCAGTCATGGCAGATGCGCAGGTGAGCGGGACAGCTCGCTGGGCTGCTCCCATTTCGACCCCACCGGCGACGCTCTCGGAGCTCACCTCACTCGTGGGCGAGGTTCGGCAGCTGGAGCGATCGATTGCGCGAGATGTAGCCCTCACCTCGAGTCTTGAAGCGCAGGCCGCAATTCGCCCCGCCTCGCCAACCGTGGTGAGCACTCTGCCGCAAACGTTGAGTCGTGTCCGTCAACGAGTTGCCACGCTCAATCAGCCGCTTCTGTCAGGCCAGATTGCCGGCGCATCAATTGGACTGCTTGTGATGGTGTCGGCCGCAGCGTTTGCCGTCGCTCGTCGACGAAACGAGTTTGCCCTGCTGGCCTCCGAAGGTGATCGGTGGGAACAGTTCGCAGGCCGAGCGTTTCTTCAGCTCCTGCTTCCGACGGTCGCGGGTGCGGCCGTCGGCCTTGGTCTCGCTGCCCTTGCCGGTGCGACCGTTGGCCCATCCGCCGACTCACTGGCCTTAGCCGCAGCCTTCTCATCGCTCGACGTCGCCCGGTCTGCCGCGGTAGCACTCGGCGGATTGGTGCTCGCTTCGGTTGCAAGCGGATTGCTGGGCGAGCGCGTGCTGGTGACCGAAGCGCTCGGAGCTTCGACCATGCGACGGCGACTCGCAGTGCTTGCGGTCGGCGTAGCGCTTACTGCGTTCGTGTGGGCCGACGTCGGGGGCGAGCGTCAAGAAACCGGCGCAGTCGACCTCTCGTTGATCGGCCTGCCCGTGCTTGCCCTGGCCACAGCCGTGGCGATTGGCCTGTTTGCCATCGAACGGGCCGCTGGCTCAATTGCTGACGTTCTCTCTCGACACAGTGCCGTCGGATTCCTGGCCTGGCGCCGGGCCACGCGTGCCGATTCGTCGAGCAGGGTCGTTGTTGCGGCGCTCGGAGTTGCGCTTGGACTGCTGGGCATCTCGACGGTGATGGTGGCGGAGCTCGAGGACGCCTCATCGGCAGCACTGGCCACCGAGATTGGCAGCGAGACGCTGGTCGACTTGGTTGGACGACCCTCTGACGACACCCCGCTCCCCGCTCGGTCGACCGTGATCGGCTTCGATGAAACCCGCGTCTCTCCCGGCAACCGCCAGGTGCGAGTCATTGCCGTCGACACCAGCTCGGCCGCGGATGCCTTGACGTGGCCGACTGATGCGCCGCTGTCATTCGACGAGGTGACGACTCTTCTCGGCTCAGAGATCGGCAGTGATCTACCGGTGGTCGCCGTCAGCGGCCAGTCGCTTCCGACAACCGGCAGCTTCGGTCTTTCAGAACGGTTCCCCTACCAAGTGGTTGGCGAGGTCGACACGCTTCCGTTGGCCTCTGGCTCACGGGCAACGTTGCTGGTGTCCGTCGACCGGCTCGACCAGTTTGCCCTCGATCGGGCGACGGCCGTGCAGGGCGGCGCAGTGGCCGACACCTTCTTTCCACCATCTCGGAGCCTGCGCCAAAACCTCGTGTCGGCCCAGCCAACCCAGCTGATCGAGCCGTTTCTCGACGACAACGATGTTCGCTTTCGCTCGATCACCTCTCGGGCCGAGCGGCGAGCCGAGGCCGACTATGTCGTGCCAGCGTTCGCATTCGGCTACCTGCGGTGGCTTGGTGCGGTTAGTGCGTTCATCGCCGCCGCATCACTGCTTCTCTATTTGTCGTCACAACGGGCGACGCGCGAGCTCGGTGCGCTGATGATGAGGCGCATGGGAATGACACCACGTCGCCTGGCCCTCGTGACCGCCGTGGAGGTCGTGACGTTGGTGACGATCGCGATCACGGCGGCGGCGCTCGTGTCGCCGTTGATCATTCGCCGGACGCTGCCCCGTTTCGACCCAGCCCCCGCACTTCCGCCCAGCATCGAACTTTCGACACCATGGTTGGGCATCGGAGCCGTGGCTCTCTGCGTCCTGACTATCACCGGCGGCGTCGTGTGGCTGGCCGAGCGCATCACGGGACTCCGGGCCGACGCTGTTGTGTTGCGGGAGCACGCGTGAGCACACAGGACGACATGGCCGTGCTCTGCCGGTCAGTGGTGAAGATCTACCAATCGACAACGGGTCGTGTGCAGGCCGTTCGAGGGGTCGACCTCGAAATCGAGCAGGGCACGACCACTGCGGTGATCGGTCCATCCGGCAGCGGAAAGTCATCCCTCTTGCGCATCATCGCCGCGCTCGACGAACCGACGGTTGGTTCGGTCGAGATCGCAGGTGTTGATCTGTTTGCGCTGGGCCATCGGGCTCGGGCTCGAGAACGAGGGCGTCTCATCACCCACGTGTACCAGCGACCCTCAGACAACCTGCTAGCCCATCTGAGTGCCGAGCAGATTCTGCGTCGTCAGCGCCGAGGCGACGACTGCCCGACACCAGGCGAGGCCTTGCAGCAGCTGGGCCTTGCCCACCGACGAAACCAGCTGCCGACGACGATGTCTGGCGGTGAACAACAGCGACTCGCCTTGGCGCGAGCGGTGGTAGCTGGCCATGCGTTGGTTATCGCAGACGAGCCAACCGCACAGCTCGACCCGGCGGGTGCTGAGTCGGTGCTCGATGCGATTACCGAACTGGCCGCTCGCGGAACGACCGTGATTGTGGCTACGCACGATGATCGGGTCTTGCCTCGGTTGGACCAGGTCGTAACGCTGCGCCAGGGGTCGATCGCATCGCTCACCCAGGCCGGGACGGAACTGGCCGTGATCGATCGGTCTGGGCGGCTGCAACTCCCACCCGAAGTGCAAGTGGCCTTTGCGGAACGGCGAGCTCAGCTCAGCTGGGACGACGGGCAGCACGTGCTGGAGATCCGAACGCCATGAGTGCCGACCTGTCCAATCCTGCGATCTGGCTCGACGGTGTGAGCCGGCACTACACATCGGGCGGGCAAACGATCACGGCTGTGTCCGACGTGTCGCTCGAACTTGCGGGCGGTGCGGTGCATGCCCTCGCTGGACCGTCTGGATCGGGGAAGACCACCCTCATCAACTTGATGATTGATGCCGAGCAGCCGGACGAAGGAAGGGTGCATGTGAGAGACGACGTGGCGGGTGGGTGGGAACACATGGCCTTTGTGCCCCAAGGGCTTGGTCTCATGAATGAGCTCACCATCGAGGAGAACGTGGCCCTGCCCCTACGACTCGATGCATCGTCCAACCGTTCATCGCATCGCGACATTGATGAGCTGCTCGAATCGCTGAGCATCAGCGAACTCGCACATCGGTTTCCCCGCGATGTCTCCCTGGGTGAGCAACAGCGCGCGGCGCTGGCCAGGGCGTTTGTGACCAATCCTCGAGTTGTCATTGCCGACGAACCGACGGCGCACCAAGACGAACAGCGAGCCCGCTCAATCATGGCGATGTTCGCGGGCCTTGCCGCCGCAGGGGCAGCCGTTCTTCTCGCCACGCATGAGCAGCGAATTCTTGACAAGGCCGACACTGTCTTCATGCTCGAAAACGGTCAGCTCATCTCTGGCTGATCGGCAACTAGGCCGAAGACGCTGCCGGCTTAGCGTCTGCCGCTGGTTCGACCTTCTTGGCCGATGGCGCCTTCAGGTCGAGATGCCAAACAATGGTGGTGATGGCAAGACCGGCGATCAGCTTCCAGGTGCTGCCACCTGTCCAGAGCTTCACGCCGGTTGACAGCACGGCTGACGCAACCAGCACCCGCAGCATGGAGCCGCGATACGGCTCCTTCGGGGCGAGCAAGCCAGCGACCTCAAACCGCTTCACCATCTTGAGCATCACGAGCAAGATCACAAAGCTCAGGCCGATGAGCGGTGTCTTCTGAATCCACCAATCGGCGGAACCGACCGGGGCGGTTGGCAGCCCGTCAACAAAGAGGAGGGCCACACCAGCGAGCACAGCCGCGGTGAAGTGCCAGAGGTACACGCTCATGCCAACGCCGCCCAGCATCGCGACGACCTTGAATGAGGTCGCCGACTTGGCGAGCCACTTGTTGATCAACGGGGCCAGCAGTACCGCGGTGGCGCAGTAGGCGAGGCCGAAGAGCATGAGTGCGATCGATGGCGGGTGTGTGGGGTTGAACGTGGGCTGTCCGTCGTTCACCATCGAGGCCCGCCATGGTCCAATCTTCACGACTGCGTAGGTGACGGCCCACAGCACGGGCGAAAGCCACAGCAGGTGCTTTTGCGATGGCAGCAGTCCGTCCTTCCAGGCGAAGCCGAGAATCTGGAAGATCAGCCAGCCGATGACCCAGTTGATGCTGTGAATGAATGGGATGTCGAGCAGCCCGGCCACTTCGAAGATGGTGAAGGCCGTGAAGATGCCGAGGAAGAAGTAGAGCGGGTTCTTACGAAAGAGCGGGAGCGTGATCGGGGCGATGGCCGTGTCGATCGTGTAGTTCGCCAAGAACCAGAGAGGTATCGCTCCGGCCGCGGCGCCAAGAAGGGCGATCTCGCCGACGCCCACGAGCTGGCCGACAGCAAGCACGACAATCCAGAAGTAGGCGAGGACCATCGTGGGGATCATCATGCGACGCAGGCGATTGGCGACCCAGTCCTGAGGAGCTCCGTCTTTGCGGTTGTGCGAATCGAGTGAGACCGCAGATGAGAAGCCGCCAGCCAAGAAGAACAGCGGCATCACCTGCAACGCCCATGTCACCCACGCGAGGGAGTAGTCGAACTCGAGGGCGTTCTTGGCCACGATCGAGCCGTCGTCGTCCTTGAAGACAGCGATGGCCATCCAGTGTCCGAACGCGACGGCCACCATGGCGGCGGCCTTGTAGAAGTCGACCGCACGATTGCGATCCTTCTTGGCTCCGGCGACGAGCTCATCAACGTTCAGCGTGGTGTTCATAGCAACCCCGTCGTGGGTTAGGAGAGGTTGATTTGGAAGGAGCTTCCGGGGTTGCCGTAGACCACGATCATCGTGCCTGAGCCGGCGAACGTGTCGGCCTGGAAGCCCGGATCGAAGATGTAGGTGAGATCGGAATCCCACGGATCGATCACGTGGAAGTTGGCCCCGGTTGCGTCGATGAATCGAGTCTCACCTTCTGGCACCGAGAACAGCTGTGGCGTGCCTTCACCGTCGAGCGATCCCGAGATCGAGCCGCTCAGCACCGATGGGGTGATTCCGAACACGTCTACCTGCAGGTCGCCAGTGGTGGCCGCAGCGATGCCAGGAATCACCACGTCATCAGCAGCGATTCGGTCGGTGGCAACTCCCCACGTCGGGCCGTTGATGAATCGAGTCGGCTCAAATGAATCACTTGCAGCAAGTTCTGTCTGGCCGTTCGGTGTGACCCGAATGACTGCGACGGCTACCTCTTCGACCATGCCGAGATTGCTCTCGCCAAGGTCGATGGCGACACCAGCGATGCCGTCTTCGTTTGGACTTGAGCTCGCTGACTCGTTCACTCGAGCCTTTGGAGCGTCAACGAAGAAGAACCCGTTGAGCGAGCCCTGCTCGAAGTCGTCGAGACCGCTTGTGGCTGACACTTCGGTGCTCACATCGTCGACGGCATCGACAACCTGATCGAGGTGGTAGGCAATGGTCGCCATCGGATCGATGTACCAACGACCGTTCTGCTCTTCGACCACGAAGCCGTACATGGTGGGCACGAGGCGGCGAGGGTCAACGGAGAAGACGTCGGCTTCATCCAGGCCTTCAGCAACCGCTTCGTCGAGGCAACCTTGTTCCGTGTCGCCATTGATCGTCGCCGTGGCGCAACCGCGGGCGAAGTCAATGTCGAAGCGTCCGCCGTCGACCACGCCTGACAGCTGGTTGATGTTGACGACCGTCTGGCCTTCCCATTCGGTGACCGAGACCTGCGGAGGGTCGAAGCGCAACGCAATCTCGTTGGCTGCGTCTCGCACTTCAGCGTCGTCGATCTCCTCCTGAATGAGGGGCCAGTAGTCGTGGAAGTACGGCAGACCGTTGGGATCGGTGAGATCGCGCATGCGGCGATAGTCGAACGTCTCGGTGGCGGTGAGGAAGTCGGTCACGACCGCCTCGGGCGACTCAGAGCCGACCTGGTTTTCGATCACGCGGAATCCGGCACCGAAGTCTGGCTGAACGAACGAGTCGCTCTGCAAGCGAGAATGCTCAAGGATCGTGTAGCCAATCGAGAGGTACCACTTGCCGTCACGCTCGATAGCCATGAACGCAAGGTCGGTGTTCTCAAGAAACTCTGAATCTTCGACACTGCCGTCAGGGCGGAAGACCGTTGCGTTGATGCCGCCTGACTGGGCTCGCAGTTCGAGTCGAGCTTCGCCAATGGCGTCGAGGTCGAGTGCGCCGCTTTCGCCACCGAAACCGGCCACGATGGCCCGGCCGGCATTGGCTTCGCCGTCGAATCCGATGTCGAGACCGTCGAAGCTGACCCATGCAAGGCGATCGTCGAGCATCTCGACGGTGTAGTTGGGTTGTTCGCCGTTCGGTCCGGTCACTTCGAGCGAGAGCGACCCGATGAAGTCTTCGTAGTTTTCAATGGTCGCTTCGGTGGGATCTTCGCCCTCCTGCATGTCGACCATTTCGAGGCCGTCGAACAGGGGCACGAAGCTGCCAACCCAGGTATCGGTTTCTTCTGGGTCGATGATCGACACAGCACCGACGGGATCGCTCTCGTCGAACGAGTCGAACAGCTGCTGGACGGCGTCTTCTGGCGAGTCGGCACCGGCCGGGCTTGAGTTGGTGACGCGCCAGGCGAGGAAGCCCAGGCCGCCAACGAACACGAGCCCAAGCAGGCCAAGCAGCGCGAAACGTGCACCCTTGCCGCGCTGGACCGACGTTTCGGACGTAGCGGGAGGGGCCCCAGGGGCGGTCGTGGTGTTGAGGAGTTCAGGGCCGTTTGGCTGCTGATACTGAGCCTGCTGATGAGGCACTTGCTGAGCAGACGTAGCTGGTGGCGCCGCTGCGTACTGAGGCTGTGCAGCCTGTGGCTGCTGATACTGCTGCTGCACGTGGGGCTGCTGCGGGTGGGGCTGTTGGCCCGGCGGGTGCTGCTGAGGAGCGACCTGATGTGCGGTGGCCGGAGGACCCTGCGAAAAATCTTGCACATTGCCAGACGGCGTTTGCTCGATCATCGTCGCCGATGGATCGGGCGTCGGAGCGACGGGGGCTACGTAATTGGGATGGAGCTCAGGGGCGTACCACTTGCCGTCGGTGGCAACCCACCAACCTTCACCCTGCGACGTGTCGCTCATCTCTCTCCTCCACTGAACTGCGTGCTGCCGTGCACAAGCACGTTGATGTCATATACGACGTCGCCCTGATCGGACAGGTTCGCAGAAAACCGGCTCCGGTGGGAGACGGCGTTTCTACGCGGAGAGCACCGACCGACGTGGCAGGGTTCCGAAGCCACCGATCAGAAAGGCACCGCATAACGAGATGATCGGCCCGAACCACCGAATTGTGAACAGGCCGTAGTTTCCGCCGGCCCAGACGAACGCCGCCCAAAGCACCACTGCGACGAGCGAGAGAAACGCGCCAAGGATGCGAACGACGACGTTGCCAGACGCAAACGTGAGCGCCCACGCCACCAGAAGCAGCGCGGGCGGTGCGTACCACCAGCGGCCGATCCACTCAACGATGTCGGGGAGGCCACCGTCGGACAGTGCAAACGCCACATCGGCGGTTTCGAACCCGGAGCGATTGCGGCCGCCGATGCGAGACCACGACAGAAACATGCCGAGCACGGTGAGCGCCAGACCCCCGCTCGCTCCAGCAACTGCCACAACGGCCCGGTCTGTCATCGCCGGGATCGTAGTGTCGAACCGCCCGGCGAACCCGTGAACGTCGGCGCTTCGGGTGGGCGACCCACCGATTTCCCCGTCGCTTGGTCGCGGCCGCATAGGGACATGTAGTGTCGCCTGTGAAGCCAGTCACAGTCCGTCTGGGCGGGACATGCCAACTACATAAGGGGATCCGCAATGCGCACACGAGCAGCAGTTCTGCGAGAAGTTAACCAACCCTGGAGCGTCGAAGAGATCGAGCTCGACCCGCCCAAGCGGGGCGAGGTATTGGTCAAGATGGCGGCTTCGGGCCTCTGCCACTCAGACGAACACGCCTACGACGGCCACATCGCCGGACTTGTGCCTGCCGCGCCAATGATCGGTGGACACGAGGGCTCGGGTGTGGTGCAAGAGGTGGGCGAAGGCGTGACCGACCTTGAAGTCGGCGACCACGTGATCTTCGGATTCATCCCGGCGTGTGGCCGTTGCCCATCGTGCGCCGACGGCCACTCCAACCTTTGCGATGCGGCAGCCACGTTCACCGAAGGCACCCAGATCACCGACGGCGGCTATCGCCACCACACCCTCGACGGCAAAGACCTTGGCCTGATGTGCCTGCTCGGAACGTTCGCTGAGCACACCGTGGTGAACGAAGCCAGCGTCATCAAGATCGACAAGGATTGGCCGCTCGACAAGGGCTGCCTGCTCGGCTGCGGCGTCGTCACCGGCTGGGGTTCTGCGGTCTATACCGCGGGCGTTGAGCCCGGCGACTATGTCGCAGTGGTCGGTGCTGGCGGCATCGGCTCCAACGCAATCCAGGGCGCCAAGATGGCCGGTGCTCGTGCCGTCGTGGCCATCGATCCTGTCGAGTTCAAGCGTGAGAAGGCCATGGCCTTTGGTGCGACGCACACGTTTGCGTCGATTGCTGAAGCGCAAGAAGCCATGGGTGAGGTCACGTGGGACCGGGGCTACGACAAGGTCATCATGACGATGGGCACCGGCGACGGAAAGACCCTCGGCGAGGCCTTCCACCTGGGCGGCAAGCGAGCCAAGATCGTGGTCACCAACCTGCACGGCACGGCCGAAGGCACCATCGAAATCCCGGCCATCATGCTCACCATGTTCGAGAAGCAGGTGGTGGGCTCGCTGTTCGGTTCGGCCAACATCCGCAAGGACATTCCACGACTGTTTGAGCTCTACCTTGCTGGTCAGCTCAACCTCGACGATCTCGTCACCAAGACCTACTCACTCGACGAGATCAACGACGGCTATGAGGCCATGCGCAACGGCGAGAACATCCGCGGCGTCATCATCTACGACTGATCCCGGACTCAATCACTCGTGAACAATCGACAACTCGTTGAGGGTGTGACCGACCGCGTCGTCGGCCGTGACCGCGAAATCGAACTCGTGGTTGCGGCCCTCGCCGCTGACCGTCACATCCTCCTCGAGGGTCCGCCGGGCACCGGCAAAAGCACACTGTTGCGCTCTGTTGCCGACCAGATCGGCGTCGGCTTCCACTTCGTTGAAGGGAATGCAGAGCTCACACCGGCCAGGCTCATCGGCTATTTCGACCCCGCCCGAGTTCTCAACGAAGGATTCGACGCAGACACCTTTGTCGACGGTCCGCTGGTGGCCGCGCTTCGCGACGGAGCCCTGCTCTACATCGAAGAACTAAACCGAGTGCCAGAAGAAACGCTCAATGTGCTGGTCACGGTGATGAGCGAGCGAGAAACCGTTGTGCCTCGGCTCGGTCGTATCGCCGCGGCAGACGGCTTCCGGCTTGTCGCCGCCATGAACCCGTTTGACGCTGTGGGCACGGCCCGCATCTCGTCAGCGATCTACGACCGAGTGTGTCGCTTGGCCATCGACTACCAGAGTGCTGCTGACGAGGCCGACATCACCCGAAGTGCGTTGGTTGATCGTGAAGGGGCCGACAGTGCCGAGGAGTTGGAGCGCATTGTCGAGCTAGTGCGTCGCACCCGTGAGCACCCCGATGTGCGCATCGGCTCATCGGTACGAGGCGCTATCGATATGTCGGCGATCGCGGCAACGCTCGCTGGCGTGCGGGGCGGAGCCGCCGAAGACAGGGCTGTGTCACTCGATGCCGCCCTGCTCAGCTTGTCTGGCCGAATTCGGGTGCACGAAGGCAGCAGCCGTTCGCCGGAAGAGATCATCACCGAGCTCTACAACGAGGTGTTCACACCGCAGGCCGACCCGGACGCGAACGGCGATGACTCGGGAAAAGTGACAGCCCCGTAGGGGGCGAGCCGCCACAGGGCACGCCTCCCCCACCGACGGCGTCAGGCGACGAAGCCGACCAAGCCATCGACGAGGCTCGACGCCAGCAGCTGCCGCGTCGCACCCTCGAGACGATGGACGGATTCGTCGAGCTATCGCCCGACATTGGCGAACTCGACGAGCAAGCCGTGAGCGAAGGCCTCGCCGACAACCCGGACGAAACGCTCGATCTTGTTGCCGCCATGACGGCCGCAACTGATCCGGTGCTGCGTCGGCTCGCACGCCAATTGGCGGCCCGCCTCTTTCTCGATCTCACCAAGAACGCAAAGCCAGACACATCGGGACCCTCCCACCTCATCAGCGCCCCCTACCGTCCAGACGCTGGCGATCTCGACCTCGATCGCACGCTCGACGGTGTGCTCACCGCCCGTGCTGAGCGGAGGGCCATTGCAGCAGAAGACATCCGCGTGTTGTCGTGGGCCGAGGCATCAACGGCCTGGTGCCTGCTCATTGATGCCAGCGGGTCGATGCATGGCAAACCAACGGCCACGGCTGCGCTCGCCGCCGCAGCGGTCGCTGCTCGTGGGCCCGACGAATACGCGGCTCTCTCATTCTCTGATCACGTCGTGGCCGCCAAGGCCATGTGGGAACACCGGGCGCCGACGGACGTGATCGATCGAGTGCTTGCGCTGCGGGGCCATGGCACCACCGACCTCGCATCCGCCCTCGCGGCTGCGCGCGAGCAACTGCATCGATCGAACGCCAAGAAGCGCATGGTTGTGCTGCTCTCAGACTGTCGAGCCACCGTGCCCGGCGATGTCGAAGCC